>JBKJUF010000092.1:0-36517 GCA_046590445.1 Kofleriaceae bacterium | reverse complement strand
TCGAGGACGAGGACGGCTGCCCCGACCTCGACAACGACAAGGACCGCATCCTCGACAGGGACGACAAGTGCCCGAACGAGCCCGAGGAGTACAACAACTTCGAGGACGACGACGGCTGCCCCGATCGCCACGGCGCGATCCTGACCGAGCGCGAGATCGTGATCCTCGAGCAGATCAACTTCGAGTACAACAAGGCCGTCATCAAGCCCGAGTCGTTCTACATCCTCGACGCGGTCGTCGCGTCGCTGCAGGGCAACCCCGATCTCTCGCTGATCGAGGTCGCAGGCCACACCGACTCGCGCGGCGACGATGCGTACAACCTCGACCTCTCGCAGAAGCGCTGCGATGCGGTGGTCAAGTACCTCGTCGACAAGGGCGTCGAGGCCAAGCGCCTCGAGCCGCAGGGCTACGGCGAGTCCCAGCCGCTCGACAAGGCGCAGACCGAAACGGCGTGGGCGAAGAACCGGCGCGTCGAGTTCTTGATCCTGAAGCGCGCCGGTCGCTGAGCCGTCACGGGTTGACCGCGGCCATCGCGGCGTTCGACTCGGCGGTCGCGAGCTGGATCCGGATCTGGAGCGGGTGATCATCGTGATCGCTATCGAGGTAGATCGGAAACACGCCATCGCCCCAGGTCGTGAACAGCAACATCAGGCGGGTGCCGGCGAGCTCGAGGGTGCCGGCGCCGCGTGGATTCTCGCGGGCCGCCGCGAGTGCATAGTAGTGATGCGAGTGCGGCCGGAGGTCGCTCGCGATCAGCCAGCGGTTCTCGGCCTTCTTGCGCGCGATCTCGTCCGCTTTTGCCTCGGCCTCGGCGAGGGGCAGGTTCGACCACCCGTAGCCTTCCTGGATCCGCGGCGCGCGCATGACGCGTCCGAGGATCGCGTCGTCGCGTCCCCAGAACACGACATCGGCGAGCCCGTCGAGGCTGTCCTCGTGCTGCCACGCGTCGAGCGCCGCATGGTCCATGCAGACCAGCCGCGCGAAGTCGACGGCTGCCTCGCCGAGCTTGTGCGACGACGCGATCTCGCCCGCCGGCGCGAGCAGCACCGCGACGTGATCCCAGCACGCCGCGAACCGGCCGCGCCCGACGGCAGCGCCGACCACCGGCAGCGGACGATCGCGCGGCACCTCGCAGGTGATGATCGTGGGCTCGAGGGCCTCGCGCGGGAGGTAGCCGCAGAGCCCGATGTCGAAGATCGCGAGGGTTCCCGACGGCACGGTGATCTCGCCGAGCACGATCGGCAGGCTCGGCCTGGTCACGAAGCTGCGCGGTTCCGGCGCGCTGGCGAGAGGCGTCCTCGCGCGACGCTGCGCGGGCGTCGATCGGGTCGCCTTGACCTTGGCCGTGGTCCTGGCCGTGGTCTTGAGCTTTGGCTTCGGCTTCGGCTTCGCTTTGGCCTTGGCCTTGGCGTTGGCCATGGCCTTGGCCATCGGCTTGGCCCGAAACGACGAACGCGACGCTTTCGCGTCGCGGGTCTTCTTCACGGTGCGGGCGGAGGCCTTCATGCCTCCCTAGCTTCTCACTCGAACGCGCCGTTCACCATCACGTAGCCATTGTCCGCGCCGACCGAGACGTTGCGCATCTGGAGGCCGGCGACCGAGGGGAGCGGGATACCGGTGAGCAGCTTCGAGATCGAGGAGATCTGAGCCTGCAGGCAGATCTCGACGGAGCGCGCGAGGTCTTCGTCCTGGAGCAGCGTGGCGTTCTCGATGTCGTCGAGCACGGTGACGAAAATCTCGGGCGTGCCGAGCTGGATCGCGACGCCGTAGCCGTTGTTCGCGCTCTCGATCTTGAGGTCGATCTTCGCGCTGATGGCGGCCTTGCCGACGGGCGTGCCGTGCGAGGTGAACGTGATGAACATGTCTCCAAGGATGACCTTCATGCGGCCATCGGCGGGGTCAGCGCTGATCATCGGCGGCAGCGACATCGCGAGCGACGAGTTGTCGAACGTGCCGCCCGAGGCCGGAACCTCGAGGTTGAGCAGGCCGATCGCGCCGGCCTGACCCATCATCTGGTTCGCGAGGTCATCCGCGAGGCCGATCTGGAAGCCGTCGCCGGGGTCGAGCACGGGCATGCCGTTGTCGGTGTAGATGAAGCCCTTCGCGGCCTCGGTGCCCTGGATGAGCATCTTCATGTTCATGACGACGACGCCGCCGTTCGCGTCGAACTTGACCTCGGCGGGCGCGACCTGGAGATCGACCTTGCGGCCGAGGAGATCGAGCGTCTGCGGACCACCGAGACCACCGAGGGCCTGGTTGATCATCGGCTTGATGGCGAGCGGGGCGAAGCGGTTGATGACCGACTCCATGCCGTTCGCGATCATGTCTTCCATCCACTCGGGAACCCCAGACGCGTCGACGTTGAGGTTGGTGAGCTGGACGACCGGGCTCTGGAGGTCGGTCTTGAAGCCGCGCATCCCATCGGGGGTGACGACGAGCGTGCCGCCGACGACGACCTTGCTCGCGGTGACGCGGATGGTGCTCGTGCCCTTGACGCACGAGACGGCGAACCGAGCGTGGCCGGGGACGTCGAGGTTGTCGATCTGCGCGCGGAACGTCAGGCCACCGACCTTCGGGACCATCGTGATCGTGACGTTCGACATGTTGATGTCGTCGATGTAGGCGCGACCGAACAGGCAGTCCTCGCCGTTCTCGTCGCCGGAGTGAATCATCGGGTTCATCGGGGCGACCATGGCGCCGAGGTCCATGCCCTCGATCATGGTCCCCGCGGCCGTGGAGATCTTGGCGAACGCCTCGGTCGAGATCGCCGCGGTGACCGCGCGGTCGATCGTCGTGCCGTTCGGGCGAAGGTCGCCGGCGTGGATCGCGCGGGTGTCCTTGGCCTCGGCACCGTTGACGGCGCTCGCGACGGTGTGGATCAGGGTCGCGCCGGGCTGGATCTGAATGGTGGCCTGGAACGAGCCATCGGCGTTCACGTTGGCGGCGACGTTGTTGACCAGCACCTTGCTGATCGCGTCGCCATCGGCGTTCGGGGTCACGGTCCCGGTAACCAGGATCTGGCCTGCGCCGTTCTGGATCAGGCTGCGCTGCGGCGACGTGACCTTCAGGATGGGCGGCTCGGGCAGGGCGCCGGGGCCGCTGTCACAGGCTGCGGTTACCAGGAGTAGGCCGGTCGTGATGGTGAGGAGGTTCCGCATGGCTGCCCCTGCCTTACGCAATGTCGAAGCCAAGTCCGGCGGCCTGGACGTGAGCGTTGCCGATCACCGATCACGTGGAGATCGAGTTGGTTAGCGCCGGACAGCTACGACGCGATGCGTCGTAAGCCGTTGAAGTGCAACTCGACCTTCCGGCTAGCCGGGATGGCGTGACCCCAGCCGGCGGGTCGACCTGCCATGGGGCACGAACTGCAAACTCGAAAGCCGCATCGGGAGCAGCTCATCCGACGGTGACCCGTGCCACGCCCCTGGACTCGAGGACTGCCGCGATCCGCGGGCGCAGATCCCCCTGCAGGATGATCAGCTCGCCCTCGACCACGCCGCCGCAGCCGAGCGCCTGCTTGAGCTCCTTGCACCAGCGTTCGAGCTCCTTCGGTGGGACGCCGAGCTTGTCGACGATCGTGACCTCCTTGCCACCGCGACCCTTGCGCTCCATCCGCACGACCGCACGCGCGGGGCCCTGCTTCGGCGGCGGCGCAGCGGCGACGGGTGGCGTGTCCGGTCCCTTCGGGAGCGAGGCGCGCAGCTTTTCGAGCGCAGCGAACGGATCCTTCTTCGTCGTCATCGCGGGCGCGAGCATACGGATTTTGCCACGGCGGCGGTGGCTGCGGGCTAGAGTCCGCCGCGATGACGGCACGTCGATGCACGCTCGTACTCGCGATGGTTCTTGCCGCGTGCGGCGATGACGCCGCCGAGCCCGTGTCGCCCGAGGTCACCGACGCGCTCGCGTATGTCGATCCGCGGATCGGCACCGGCGGCCTCGGCTTCGCGCACGGCAGCAGCTTCGTCGGTGCCGCGGTGCCGCACGGCCTCGCGAAGGTCGGGCCCGACACCAGCGGACCGTTCGGCACGGTCAACTTCCTGCACTACTCCGGCTACTGGGCGGGCGACGACAAGATCCGCGGGTTCTCGCAGCTGCACCTGCATGGCGCCGGCGCGACGGACTATGGCGTGCTCTCGGTGATGCCGGCGATCGCCTTCGATCCCGCGAAGACCTCCGTCGTCGGTTACGAGTCGCGGTTCGCGAAGTCGACCGAGCTCGCGGCCGCGGGTCGCTACGAGGTCACGCTGGCGAACGGGATCGCGGTCGCGCTCACGGCGACGCCGCGGGTCGCAGTGCATCGCTACACCGGCGCCGGCGCGATCGTGATCGATCTCGCGAAGACGCTCGAGGGCGGCGAGATCGATGCAGCCTCGATCACCGTCGACGCAGCGGCGCACGAGCTCGTGGGCCAGCTCCATCACAACGGCGGCATGACGCGCGGCTTCGGCGGCTACACGGTGTACTTCGTCGCGCGCGCGCGAACGCCGTGGACCTCGCACGTCGTGTGGTCCGCCGGCAACGCGCCGTCGTCGGCGACCACCGCGAGCGGTACGGGCGTCGGCGCGGCGATCGATGTCAGCGGCGCGATCGAGCTCGCGATCGGGCTCTCGCTGGTCTCGCTCGACGGTGCGCGCAGAAACCTCGACGCCGAGGTGCCGGTGCTCGACTTCGAGACCGTCGCGATGCGCGCGCGCGAGGCGTGGGCCGGCAAGCTCGATCGCGTGCGGCTGACCGGCGGCACCGAGGCGCAGCGCCGCACGTTCTACACGAGCCTCTATCACGCGTTCCTGATGCCGAGCGTGATCGACGACGCCGACGGCACGTACGTCCTCGCGGGCCAGCCACCGGCAGTCGCGACCGGCTGGCACCAGCTGAGTGATCTATCGCTGTGGGACACCTATCGCACGGTGCATCCGCTCTACGCGTGGCTCGCGCCCGAGAGTGCGCGGGATGCGGCGCGCTCGCTCGTCGCGTTTGGCGAGGGTCTCGGCATCTATCCGAAGTGGCCGCTCGCGATCGGCGAGACCGGCGTGATGCTCGGTGCGAGCGCGGAGATCGCGATCGCCGACGCCGTGCTCCGCGGCGTTCCGGGTGTCGAGGCCGAGCGCGCGTGGCCCGGCCTGCGCGCGGCCGCGATGGATGCGACGGCGCCCGCGGCGGGTCGGGGTGGCCGCGATCGCGTCGAGTCGTACATGCAGTTGGGTTACGTGCCGGTGACCGAGGGCCGCTCGGTGTCGACGACGACCGAGTACGCGCACGATGACTTCGCGCTCGCGCAGCTCGCCGGCGCGCTCGGCCACACCGCCGATCGCGACGCGCTCCTCGCGCGTAGCAAGAGCTGGCGCAAGCTGTTCGATCCCGCGGTCGGCTTCCTGCGCGGCCGCAAGGCGGATGGGACATTCGGGACGACGACGACGTTCGATCCGCTCGAGCTGGGTAGCGACTACGCCGAGGCCAACGCGTGGCACTCGCTGTGGATGACGAGCTCGCACGACGCCCTGGGGCTCGCCGAGCTGCTCGGCAGCGCGGACGCCGCGATCGCGAAGCTCGAGATGTTCTTCACGCTCGCGAAGCAGGACTGGGATACCGCCGATGAATCCGCGGCGAACTTCCCGCGACCGTACTACTGGCACGGCAACGAGCCCGACCTCAACGCCGTCTTCGTGTTCGCGCAGCTCGGCCGCCCCGACCTCACGCACGAGTGGGTGCGCTGGATCGAGGACACGATGTACAGTGATAAGCCCGAAGGCCTCGCCGGCAACGACGACGGCGGCACGCTCGGCGCCTGGTACGTGCTCGCCACGCTCGGCGTCTATCCGATCCCCGGCAGCGATCGCTGGATCCTCGGCGCGCCGCGCTTCCCGCAGGCGCGCATCACGATCGACGGTCGCGAGCTGACGATCACGGCCGACGGTCTGTCGGACACGGCGATCTACGTCCGTGCGATCGAGCTCGACGGCGTCGCGGTGTCCGGCCCCGAGCTCACGCACGCCCAGCTCGCCGCCGCGTCGACTCTGCGGTTCGTGATGGCGACCTCGCCGGCGCGTTAGCTTCGAGCCGGCCGCTCGGTTACGATGTCAACCGCGGAGCGCGGTCGTGGCTCCCGCAAATGCCGCCCACCGGGAGACTTTCATGATCAAGGTCGTTTGCTTCTGCACGCTCGTCCTCGCCGCTTGCGTCGCGGCCAGCCCGCCGCCGCCACACCAGCCACAGCACCAGCAGGTCGCCGAGCCGCCGGAGGGAGGGACACCGATGCCCGCCGGCACTCAGATCTGCCGCAGCCGTGGCACCTGTAACTTCGAGTGTCCGCAGGGCAACTGCGCCGTGATCTGCGAGCCGGAGAGCACCTGCAACGTCGAGTGCGACGGCGGCAACTGCGCGACGACCTGCCAGGACAACGCAACATGCAACATCGAGTGCAACGGCGGAGCCTGCCGTTCCGCCTGCGAGCCCGGCTCGACGTGCAACGTCGAGTGTGACGGCGGCAACTGCCAGTAGCAGTCGCAACGTTGACCGACGGACGCTGATTGTCGCCGTCGCGGCACGACCGGGAATGTCGACGACGCCGGATCGAAGCGACTACCGGCGCGCCCTGCGGTCGTCGAACGCCGGCACGACGAGGCCGGTGTAGCGCTGGACGAGCGAGGCGGGCGCGGCGACGACGTAGCCGGCAAAGGCGTGTCCGATCCCGCGCAGGTACTGGCGGCGCGCGAGGTGCGTGCGCATCCACGCGACGTGCACGCGGACGTGATCACGCGGACGGTCGTGATAGCGCCGGTGCATCGCGCGCAGGTGCGCGTCGGCGTCGGTGCCGTCGAGGCGGGCGAGCGTGGCGAGATCGTCGGCGATCGTCATGACAGCACCTGAGTGGCGCGGGCGTCGAGGCCGCGCATGAAGTGGAGGACGGCGGCCTCGAGCTGATCGACGCCGGGATGCTCGGTCGGCATGTGGCTCGCGCCGTCGAGGACGACCATCCGCTTCGGCGCGGCGAGCCGCTCGAAGAACCGCCGCGACAGCGCGATGTCGGTCATCCGGTCGACGCCAGGGTGCGCGAGCAGGACGGGACAGCGATCGAAGTCCTCGGGCTCGACCGCCGGCGGCGTCGTCATCAGCGTGCGCAGGAAGCGTGCGGGCACCCAGCTTCCGCCGCCGAGTCGGTCCGAGCGGACGAGCGCGGAGAGCTCGGGTCGGTTCGAGATCCGATCCATCTTCGACATGTACGACATCGGCAGCGGCAGGCCGTCCGTGATCGCGGCGAGCTTGTCGAGGAGCCACAGCCCCGCGGTGCCGAGCAGTGGGTGCTTCGCGAAGCCCTTGCGCACCGCGGTCTCGCGCGGATCCGCGAGCGTCGTCGCGACGAGGCCGATGACGTGGCGCGAGCGTGCGGCGGCCTGATACGCGAGGAGCCCGCCGAGGCTGACGCCGAACAGCACGATTGGCTTGCCGTCGCGCGCGAGCTCGGCGTCGATCAGATCGCACACGCAGTCGATCCACAGCGGATAGGTCATCCGCTTCCACGGCACCTTGGTCAGGCCGTAGCCCGGCAGATCCGGCGTCACCGTCTCGTAGCCGTAGCGCTGCGCGAGGACCGCGGCCGGCGCCATCACGCGGCCATACGCGCCGGCGCCGTGCAGCACGATGACCTTGATGCCCGAGCCGCCGCGCGTCGGGACGCTGCGGTCGAGGTGGACGTCGAGGTCGCGCCAGCGCCAGTACTCCTCGCGCGGCGTGGTGTCGGGAGTGCACTGCATCCCGGTGGGAAAGAACGGCTGGTAGCGTCGCCACAACGGGTGCTGATCGTACGTCGGGAGCATCATGAGCTCGTTTCTCGCGCGGTTCGCGCCCGCGGGCAGTGCCCCGGCGCGCCACACGACTGACCGGCTGCGACAGCGCACCGCACGTCCGGGTGCGCCCGATCGGGCATCACAGCGCCATGCCCCGATCACCTGCGCAGAGCGACTTTGTCGTGACGAGGCCGGTCGAGCTCGACGATGCCGCGGTCGAGGCGGCGCGATCGAGCGAGGCGAGCGCACGCGCGACGCGCTGGGTGATGACGCTGACGTTCGTGATGCTCGCGATGCTCGCGCTGATCTGCGCGATCGGCCCGCACATCCCCGCTGGCGAGTGACGATCAGCCCGCGGATGGCGCGGGGCCGCGCTGCGCGTGGCGACCCGCCCGGTGTGCGACCGGGGTCTCGCCGGTCCACCGCTTGAAGGCGCGGAAGAACGCGCTCGGTTCGGAGAACCCGAGGAGAAACGAGATCTCGGCGATCGCGAGACCGTCGTCGAGGTAGCGGCGCGCGAGGTCGCGGCGCACGTCCTCGCGCAGCGTGTTGAACGACGTGCCCTCGTCCTTGAGTCGTCGCTGCAGGCTGCGGCTGGTCAGCCCGAGCCGCTCGGCGACGATGTCGACGTGCGCGTCATCGCTGCGCAGCGCCTCGTGGAGGACGCGCTTGACCTGTGCGGTCATCAGCGGGTCGGTCGGCGTCTTGCGCGCGAGCTCGTCGGCTGCGCGGCTGAGGATCGCGAGTAGCGCCGGGTCGGACGACACGAGGGTCGCATCGAGCACGCTCGCCGGCATCACGAGCTGCGTGCGCTCGGCATCGAACACGACCGGCGCATCGAACCACGCACGATACGGCGCGAGATCGCCGGGGGCGCGATGCGCGAGCTCGACCGCGTGAAGCCGGAACGGTTGTGCCGACAGGTCGCGCATGTGCTTGGCGACCAGGGCCCAGCACAGCTCGTGCGACGCCGGCGCCGGCGCCTCGCTCTCGCGCTCGACCCGGAGGTACGCGCGATCGTCCTCGACGACGAGCGCCACGGTCACCGCGTCGTCGAGCAAGTTGAGGTAGCGGACCCACTGGCGGAGCGCGCTGCCGATCGTCGGGGCCGACCGGCAGACGTACTCGACGATGCCGAACGCACCCGCGGGCGTCGCCTTCGCGATCCGCAGCGCGAGCTGGCGGTCCCCGGTCAGCCGCGTGGCCTCGGACCACGCGACACAGAACTGGGCCGCCGAGATCCGCGCGTCGTCGTCCGCGACGATCTGCCAGGTTAGATCGGTGGCTCCCCAGAACGCCTCGAGCCCCATCGAGCCGACGGCTGCGACGAGGGGGCGCACGAGCAGGACGCTGATCGATCCCATGGCCTGACTATCGCCCGGACATCATGCCAGCAGCCACAGCAACAGCCAGCCGAGCCCGCCGCCGAGCGCGAACAGCGCCGACAGCGCGGCCCCGCGATCGATGCCCTGCCGCTTGAAGAGCGGGATCGTGATCGCGAACAGGTCGCCGGCGTCCATCATCGCGTTGAACAGGAAGATGAACGACGCCGCCTCGGGGTGCTTGATCGCGTAGAACGCGAGGATCCCGAGGCCGATGTCGCGAACTCCGAAGAACCGCGCCATCAGCCGCGCGGTCGCGTTGTCGTGCGAGGCCGGAAACCCGAGGAGGCGCGAGGCGGGGGCGGCGGCGATGAAAGGCGCGAGGCCGAGCGCGATGCGACCGAGACCCATGCCGGCGACGAGGCTGTCGAACACGATGCTCATGCGCGGGTACTCGCATCACTGCGGCCCGGCACCAGTGACCGGGCGCGACATTGGATTGACCGACCATCGCGCAGGTGCAAGTTGCGCAAGTTGCGTCTGACCCCGACGCGTCAGGAATTGCGCGGTGTTCCGGATCGCAAGTTGCGCAAGTTGCGTCTGTCCCCCAGGAAGGCGTCGGCCTCGGCGAGGATGCGTGGGAGCGAGGCGACGAGCTGGTGGTCGTCGTCGACCTCGATCAGCCGCACGTGCGGCTTGCCGGTCGCGAACAGCCGCGAGCGCTCGATCGGGACGGTCTCGTCGGCGGTGCCGTGGATGATCAGCGTGGGAACCCGGACGTCGGGCAAGCCGACATCGATCGACTCGGCGTCCTCGACGAAGCCGTAGTCGACGCGCGCCGGCTGGCCCGTCGTGTAGTCGAGGACCTCGCGCCAGCCGCTGGCTTGCCACGCCGCGAAGTCATCGCCGAGGGCCTCGCGCCATCGGGTGACGAGCTGGAAGGCGGGGGCGAGCAGCACGAGTGCGGTGACCCGCGGATCGCGCTCGGCGACGCGCGCAGCGGTGAGGCCACCGAGCGAGCTGCCGAAAACGATGGCGCGCTCGCGGTCGTCGCCGATCGCGGCCCGCGTGGTGTCGATCATCGCGGAGAGCCGGAGGTGTTCGAAGGAGGGCACGCGGAGATCGAGCCGGTTGACCTCGATTCGGCGCGCGGCGTAGTGGGCGGCGACCGCGAGGCCCTTCGTCGAGCTCGGTCCGGAGGCAAAGCCGTGGAGGTAGAGGAAGCGCGGCACCCGGCGAGCGTACGCCCTTGCGCCGGCATCTGATGGTGTTGCGGTGACACCAGGCTGGGCCTGCGCTCTATGATGCACAGGTGACCGAGGAAGATCTGAAGTTCGCGATCGTCGCGCTCTCGGCGATCTTCTTCGTGATCGATCCATTCGCGATCGTCCCGATCTTCTTGACCATCACCTCCGGCGATTCGCCGGCGCAGCGGCGCGCCACCGCGATCCGCGCGGCGTTCGCGTCTTGGGTCACGCTCTGCACGTTCGCGGTCGCGGGCGGCCTGATCTTCAAGGCGTTCGGAATCTCGCTCGGCGCGTTCAAGATCGCCGGCGGCCTGATGCTGCTGCTGATGGCGATCGACATGATGCGTGCGCAACCGTCGCCCACACGGTCGACCGAGGAGGAGCAGCGCGAGAGCCAGCAGCGAGACGACATCGCGATCTTCCCGCTGGCGATCCCGATGCTCGCCGGACCGGGTGCGATCGCGACCGTGATGGTGCTGATGTCACGCGCGGCGTGGCGCCCGGTGTCGACGCTCGCGGTGTTCGTCGCGGTCACGATCACCTGCATCGCGTGCTGGCTGATGATGCGCAGCGCATCTCGTGCCGAGCGGATGATCCCGAAGACGCTGCTACGCGCGTTCGAGCGGCTCATGGGGCTCTTGCTCGCAGCGGTCGCCATCGAGTTCATCGCCGGGGGCGTGCGTGACATGATGCACCGATGAGACTCGCCCTCGCGTTCGTCCTCGTCGCCTGCGGTGGCGCGACTCCGAAGGAGCCGACGATCGACAAGGCGCAGCAGGCCAAGCTGTGCCGCAGCACGTCCGATCACCTCGTGCTGCTGATCACCGGCGACCAGACCGGCGGCGTCCCGACCGCCGATCGGCTACGCACCAATCTCCTCGCGGAGTGCACGGACCGGCTGTGGTCGAGCGAGGCCATGGACTGCTTCACGAAGCTCGCGACGATCGACAAGGCCGACACCTGCGCGCCGTACCTCACCGTGCCGCAGCGCGATGGCTTCCAGCAGGCCATCGAGAGCGCGCTACGCTGATGGGGTCAGACGCAACTTGCGCAACTTGCGATCCGCAACCCCGCACAATTCCTCGGTTGGAGGGGTCAGACGCAACTTGCGCAACTTGCGATCCGGAACCACGCACAACCGGTCCGGCGTCGCTCCCGGGCCTGCTGATCGCGCTGCTGCTCGGCGCGTGCGGCGGTGGTCACAAGGTCGCCACGACACCTGCCCAGCCGGCGATCACGTGCGCGTCGGTCGCCGACGCGATGGTCGGCGCGATGGTCGCGACCAAGGAGCCGCGCCCGGGGGACGCCGTGATCACCTCATTCACGATCCTGATCCGCACGCGCTGCGACGAGGACCACTGGACCGTGGAGGCCCGGCAGTGCCTCGCGACGATGACGACCCGCGCCGAGGCCGAGCGGTGCAGCACGCTGATGACCGAGAGCCAGCAGGCGAACCTCGTCCGCGATCAGCAAGCGAAGTTCGGCGAGCCGGAGCCGCCGCCTGCCGCGCCCGAGGCGGCGCGTGCCGCCGAGCCGGCCGCGGCCATGCGCGACCAGCCAGCCCCGGCAGGGGCCGTGCCGGCCTCGGACAAGGAGGCGGCCCCGGCAGACAAGGCCAGGACCAAGGCGAAGCGGCGCCAGAAGACCTCGGACCCCGCGAGACCGCCTCTGAAGGACGTCGCACCCGGCCGGACCGGCGACCCCTGCGACGGCGGTGAATAAGCAAACGGCTGACGGCACGGCGTGCTAAACGGCGGGGCCACCATGTCGCGCCCGCTGTTCTCCCATCGCCCGTACTGGGCGCAGCGCTTCGGCATCGCACCGGTGCTGCCGACCACGCGCACCGAGATGGACGAGCTCGGCTGGGATAGCTGCGACGTCGTGCTGGTGACCGGCGACGCGTACATCGATCATCCGAGCTTCGGGATGGCGCTCGTCGGCCGCTTGCTCGAGCGCCATGGCTTCCGGGTCGGCATCATCGATCAGCCCGACTGGCGCACGCCGGATGCGTTTCGCGAGCTCGGCCGGCCGAATCTGTTCTGGGGCGTGACCGCCGGGAACATGGACTCGATGGTCAATCGCTACACGAGCGACAAGAAGATCCGCAGCGATGACGCGTACACGCCGAACGGCGTCGGCGGCCTGCGCCCCGATCGCTCGACGCTCGTCTACACGCAGCGCTGCCGCGAAGCGTTCCCTGACGATCTCGCGCCGATCGTGATCGGCGGTATCGAGGCGAGCCTTCGCCGGATCGCGCACTACGATTACTGGTCCGACAAGGTGCGACGCTCGATGCTCGTCGACTCGCAGGCCGATCTGCTCGTCTACGGCAACGCCGAGCGCGCGATCGTCGAGCTCGCGCATCGGCTCGCTTCCGGCACGCCGATCTCCGACATCACCGATCTCCGCGGCACCGCCCACACCCGGTCGCTCGCTGGGTTCTCCGAGCTCGACTCGACGTCGATCGACAAGCCCGGCAAGGTCGAGCCGCTTCCCGATCCCTATGCGATGGAGCCCGAGCGCTCCGAGGCAGCGTGCTCGACGGGCGAGGCCGCACCCGCCGGTATTGCTGGGAGCGAAGTCGGCAAGCTCGTCCAGCTGCGCCCCCGCAAGGTCGATCGCGCGAAGCAGGTGATCCGTATGCCGAGCTTCGAGCAGGTGACCGCGGATCGCGCACTCTACGCGCACGCATCACGCATCCTCCACCTCGAGAGCAACCCGGGCAACGCGCGCGTGCTCGTGCAGCGTCACGGCGTCGGGGCCAAGGCGATCGACGTCTGGATCAACCCGCCACCAGTCCCGCTGACGACCGTCGAGATGGACGAGCTCTACGAGCTGCCGTTCTCGCGGCTGCCGCACCCCAAGCACGCGGCGACGAAGCTGCCGGCGTACGAGATGATCAAGTTCTCGGTCACGATCCTCCGCGGCTGCTTCGGCGGCTGCAGCTTCTGCTCGATCACCGAGCACGAGGGCCGCATCATCCAGAGCCGCTCCGAGAAGTCGATCCTCGGCGAGATCGAGCGGATCCGCGATCAGACGCCGGGCTTCACCGGGATCATCTCGGACCTCGGCGGCCCGACGGCGAACATGTACCGGCTCGCGTGCAAGACCCGCGAGATCGAGAGCGCGTGTCGCAAGCCGTCGTGCGTGTTCCCCGATATCTGCGACAACCTCGGTACCGATCACGGTCCGCTCGTCGGGCTGTATCGCAAGGCGCGTGCGCTCCCGGGTGTCAAGCGCGTGTTCATCGCGTCGGGCGTCCGCTACGACCTCGCGGTGAAGTCGCCCGAGTGGATCAAGGAGCTCGCGCAGCACCACACCGGCGGCTACCTCAAGATCGCGCCCGAGCACACCGAGGACGGCCCGCTGAACATGATGATGAAGCCGGGGATCGGCGCATACGATCGGTTCAAGGAGCTGTTCGATCGCTACTCGAAGGAAGCGGGCAAGGAGCAGTACCTGATCCCCTACTTCATCGCCGCGCACCCGGGGACCACCGACGAGGACATGCTGAACCTCGCGCTCTGGCTCAAGAAGAACGGGTTTCGCCCCGATCAGGTGCAGGCGTTCCTGCCGGCTCCGATGGCCAGCGCGACCGCGATGTATCACACGGGCTACAACCCACTTCGCTCGATCAAGGCCCGCCAAGAGGTCAAGGTCGTGAAGGGCATGGCGCAGCGCCGCCTTCACAAGGCGTTCCTCCGGTATCACGATCCGAACAACTGGCCGGTGCTGCGCGAGGCGCTACATCGCATGGGCCGCGCGGATCTGATCGGCGGCGGCGTCACTTCGACTCGGCACTTAGTGCCGTCGTGGCAGCCTGCCGGCACTGGTGGTGACCACGTGCGTGATCCGCGCCGCGCTCGCCTGCAACCGGGAGTCGCGCTGACCCAGCACACCGGATTGCCCCCGCGTGCGACCAAGCTGCCCCGCAAGCAACGCGGCCGCTGAGCCCACGTTATCTGCCCGTTCTCAACCCGGGAGCACGGCGATCCGACACCGGCACTCCTGACATACATCGGGCCCTTTTATCGGCAGGACGCAGCGCGGTACTCTCGGCGTGAAAACTCCCATGGGTGCGACGCTTTCTCCTTCTCCCGATGTCGGGGGAGTCTCGATCGGTAGCGTCCTCGATGGCCGCTATCGGATCGATGGCGTGCTCGGCACGGGAGGGATGGGCCGGGTCTATCGCGGCGAGCACACCGGCATCGGCCGCGCGGTCGCCATCAAGGTCCTGCACACCGACCTCAGCCGCAACCGCGAGGCCGCGCAGCGGTTCCAGCGCGAGGCGCTCGCATCCGGACGGCTCGATCATCCCAACATCGTCGGCGTCAGCGATTTCGGCGTGCTCGACGACGGTGCCTGTTACCTCGTCATGGAGGCGCTCGAGGGCGAGTCGCTCGGCGCGCGGGTCGAGCGCGAACGGCGGCTCCCGTGGGCCGACGCGCTCGACATCCTGCGTGGCGTGCTCCACGGCCTGCGTCATGCGCACGACCGCGGCGTCGTGCATCGCGACATCAAGCCCGACAACATCTTCCTCGCGCGCAAGGAGGGTGTGTTCGTCGTCAAGATCCTCGACTTCGGGATCGCGAAGCTGTTCGCGGGCAGCGCCGACGATCCGGCGTCGACGCGCGCGGGCCTGACGGTCGGGACGCCCGCGTACCTGTCGCCCGAGCAGGCGGTCGGCGGCGAGATCCTGCCGGCGTCGGATCTGTACTCGGCGACCGTCGTGCTGTTCGAGATGCTCGCGGGCCGCACGCCGTTCCACGAGAAGGAGCCGCTCGCGATGCTCGGCGCGCACGTCAGCCGGCCGCCGCCGCGGATCGCCGACATCGCACCCGACGTCGTGCTGCCGCTCGGTCTCGAGGACGTCATCCAGCGCGGCCTCGAGAAGGTCTCGGCACAGCGCTATCCGAACGCGCTCGCGTACCTCGCCGCGCTCGACGCCATCGCAGGGGCGCCGGTGATGGCCGCGGGCAGTGCCCCGATTGCCGCGCTGGTTACGCCGGCTGTGCTCGGCGTGATGCAGACCGCATCGTTCACGCCGTTCCCGCCGAGCCCCGCGCCGTTCGACGAGTCGGTCACGCCGTTTCCCCAGCTCGCCACGCCGACCCCCTCGCCGCCGCGCCCGCACCTCCACACGCCGAATCCCGAGTTCGGCGACCAGAGCATCATCATGACGGTGATGCCGGGCTCACCGATGGCGACGCCGATGCCGGGCGTGTACACGACGCCGATCCCCGGTGCGTACATGACGCCGGTGCCAGGCTCGTTCGGACCGCCCGGCGGTGCCGCGCCGACCGCGATGCTCGAACGCCAGCAGCGCGCGGTGTCGCTCGCCGAGACGACCGAAACGATCCCGCGACGCTGGCTCGTGATCGGTGGCGTCGTCCTCGTCGGCGGCCTGATCCTCGCGCTCGTCTTGCTCGCGTCGTCGTCTGGAGACCCAGACAAGCCGGCGCAGCAGAAGCCGACCCCGAAGCCGCAGTCGCCGCTCGTCGTGCCGGTACCGGCGACGGTCGATCGCGAGACCGCGCTCAAGGCACTCCTTCACGATCTGCAGACCGGCAAGACCTGTCCGGATCGCAAGCTCGCGGTGGCGAGGCTCGCGGATCTCGGTGATCCGCGAGCGATCGATGCGCTGAAGCGTGCGCGTTATCGGATGCGCGGCGGTGTGCTCGGGATCGGCGACAACAACACCAATGGCTGTCTCAAGGCGGATGCCGAGGCGGCGGTGAAGACGCTCGGCGGCACGCTCAGGTAGGCTTGGTCTTCCAGTCCTTCTGCGTGAGCACGTTGAAGTCGATGACGAGACAGATCGGACGATCTGTCTCGTCGACCGCCCAGTATGTGGCGTACTCGCCCTCACCACAGCGCAACGCGAGCGCCTTGCGGCCGTCGGCGAGCGCGATCTCGAACGGGCCCGTACCGGTGGGCTCGCCGACCGCGATCGGACCGGGCGATCCACTGCCTGTCTCGACGAGCACGAGCCAGCCCGACGTCGATGCTACGCGCGGCAGCTCGTCGGGCGTCTTCGGCTTCTTCTGGCCGGTGAAGTGCGCGACCGTCCACTTCGCGATCGGCGGGCGACCGACGTGCACGATCAGCGCGGCCAGCCGTTCCTTGTCGACGCCCCGGTCGGACTGCTTCGCGAGCGACAACATCACGCGAAACGTGCCGGGCGTGACCGGCCGATCGAACGTCCGCCAGCTCTTCGGCACTGCGGGATCGCAGATTGCGAGCCGGGTCGCGGCGACCGGTAGCTGCACCGGCAGCATGCGGGTATCGATCTTGTGTGGGCCGAACCGCTCGCCGTAGCGGAGCAGGCGGCCGATGTCGCGTGGCGCGATCAGCTCATCACGCGGCGGCTCGGGCGCCGTGGGTGCGGGCGGCAACGGCAACGACGGCGCGGTCGGATGCTTTGGCTTCAGCGCGACCGTGGGGAGCTTCGGCGGCAGCTTCGCGGCGGACCTGGCGTCGGCGTTGGCCTTGGCGTTAGCCTGGGCGACGGCCTTGGCGTCGGGATTGCCGTCAGTTTTGCCGTCGGTCTTGCCGCTGGGCTTTGGCGACGCGGTACGGGGTGCGTTCGCGGCCTTCGCCGGCTTCTTTGGCACACCCTTCGACTTGCCCACGTGCCCACGGTAACCGATCTGTGCTGTGATCGACTCATGCGCCGCACGTGTTCCGAGTGCAAGGCCATCAACCGGATCCCCGTTCGCCACCTCGCCGAGTCCGGCAAGTGCGGTAAGTGCAAGGCAGCGCTGCCGCCGCACGATCTGCCGATCGAGATCACGTCGGAGAATCAGTTCGACGACATCGTCGCCGCGGCGCGTGTCCCGGTCCTCGTCGATTTCTGGGCACCGTGGTGCGGGCCGTGCCGCAGCGTCGCGCCCGAGGTCAAGAAGGCGGCGCACAACCTCGCGGGCAAGGCGCTCGTGATCAAGGTCGACACCGACGTGCTCGGCGACCTCGCGCAGCGCTACCAGATCCAGAGCATCCCGAACTTCGCGGTGTTCAGCGGCGGCCGGCTGGTGCGCCAGCGTGCAGGGGCCGTCGATCACCGCCAGCTCGAGCGCTGGACGGTCGAGCCGCACTGAGAACACCGCCTCGTTAGATCCTGTGGCCGGCTCCGGCGTTTAGGGCAGCCATGATGAAGCTGCACGCGACACTGGCGACCCTGGCGATCTTGGGTGGACCGGCACACGCCGACGACGTCGCGAACGATGAAGGCGGCTCGCCCAGCGTCGCCGCGATCGAGATCAGCAGCAGCTCGCGGCGCGGCGTCGCGCAGGATTACATCGTGCTGCCGGCGGGTGGCGAGCTCACCGGGACGATGCGGTTCGTGACGTCGCAACCATCGCTTGGCGGCGAGCCGCTGCGGTTCTCCGACCTCGCGCTGTTCGGGCTGTCCGGTCGGTGGGCGCTGTTTTCGAAGCTCGAGCTGTCGGCGGGCGCCGAGTTCTTGCCCAAGCAACCGTCGTTCACCAACGAGAAGCCGTGGCAGAGCGTCAGCGCGGGGCTGCGCAGCCCGATCTCGCGACGCGTCGCGCTCTCGATCAGCGGCGCCGGGGGTCACCTGATGAATCACTCGGGGATGTGGACGCGCGAGGCGATCGCGATCCAGTGGCGCAAGCCAATCGCCGACGTGATGACGTTCGACCTCGCCGGCGGGATGAACGGCGTGAGCCTGTCGGCGCCGCGCTCGAAAGGCGCGTTCTTGACGGAGCTGTCGCTGACGACCGCGGTGCTGTTTCGCGAGCCGAGCGCGTGGACCGGGATCTCGTACGCGCTGCCGGTCACCGCACGTGGCGAGGATCCGACGACCGGGATGGCGGTCGATCCGCAGCCGCGCCTCGACTTCCGGATCGGCACGGTGCTCTCGCTGGTCCGCGCCTGGGACCTCTATGTCGAATACGCGATCGTCGATCGCGGTGATCTCGGGGATCCGGCAACGCGCCTACCGATCCTCGATGGCGGCTTCGATCAGCACCAGGTGATCTTTGGTGTGACTCGCCACTTCACGACCAAGCGGAAGCGGTCGACCTACGGTGGTGATGCGATGCAGCTCGGGATGCGCTAGGCCCTGGGTATCTGGCCGAGGGTATTTTTTAACCCCGGGTCGAAGAGTACTCTCGAGGTGCGACATACAACCGACTTGAATCGTTAGCTATTACGCCATTCTCGCGTTGGCGCGACCCTTGTATTTGGGTCCCATCGTGCAGCAAGAACAGCGGAACCAGCTCATCGCCCAGCATGTCGACATGGCCCGCCGGATCGCCCTCAAGATGGCGCGCCGCTGCCCGGCTCACGTCGTTCGCGAGGACCTGGTTGCCGCCGGCCTGCTCGGCCTGACCGAGGCGGCTCGCCGCTACGACGACACCCGCGCGGAGCCGTTCATCCCGTTCGCCGAGCAGCGCATCCGTGGCGCTGTCCTCGACGAGCTGCGCCGCGGTGATCTGCTGCCCCGCCGCGTCCGCCACATGGCACGTAAAATCGCCACGGTCATCCGCAAGCTCGAGACCGCCGGCGAGACCCCGACCGACCAGAAGGTCGCCGAGACCCTCGGCGTCTCGCTCGAGACCTACCGCAACGACCTCGCGCACCTCGTCAACGTCGACGTCGAGTCGATCGATGGCGACGGCGCGATGATGCTCGCCGACGCCGAGCGCGGCCCGGACGAGCTCGCCGCCCACCGCGAGACCATGCACAAGGTGCACGGCGCGCTGGCGCTGCTCGAGGGTCGCGACGCCACGCTGCTCGGCCTCTACTATGTCGAGGAGCTCACGTTCCAGCAGATCGCGACGTCGCTCGGCATCACGCCCTCGCGGGCGTGCCAGCTGCTCTGGCGCGCGGTCGCGCGCCTGCGCACCCGCCTCGGTGACCAGGTGATGGCGGAGGCGGCGTGATCGCGCGTGTCCTCGTCGTCGACGATGACGAAGACGTTCGCCGCGCGCTCGCGACATCGCTGACGCGCGCCGGCTTCGACGTTACGACCGCCGCCGGCCCGACGCCCGCGATGCAGCTGACACACCTCTTCGACCTTGTGGTCGTGGACTACAACCTTGGCAGCGATGCGAACGGCGCCGACGTCGTTCGTCACTTCAAGGCCCAGTACGCTGGCCGCATCTACTGCGCCGTGCTGAGCGGCGAAGATGACCCGGTCATCCGCAGCGAGTGCCTCGCCGCAGGCGCCGACGACGTGTTCGTGAAGCCGGCGTCCCCGCGCGAGCTCAAGCAGCGCCTGCTCGAGGCAGCGCTCGAGCTTCGCGCCGTGGCGTGAGCCCTGGCTCCGACCTCGACGAGTTGGATTTCGGAGGGACTGCGTGCGAGCCTGATGCTCCCGATGGCCGAAGACGTAGCTCGGGCAAAAGTGCTCGTGGTCGAGGACGACCCCGAGATCAGTCGCATCATCGCGCGCAAGCTCAACGCCGACGGCCACGAGCTCGAGATCTATGACGATCCGGTGCCGGTCCTCGAGCAGCTGGGCACCGGCGGCAGCTGGGACGTCGTGATCCTCGACGTCGGCCTCCCCGGGATGTCAGGCATCGACGTGCTGCATCGATTTCGCGAGGCCGGTTCGCTCGCGTCGATCATCATGCTCACCGGCGATCACAGCGCGGCCACGGCCACGACGTGCATGCGCGCCGGCGCGTTCTACTACCTCACCAAGCCGTTTCAGCCGTTCGAGCTGTCGGCGATGGTCGAGTCCGCCGCGCGCTACGCCAGCCTGCGGCGCCAGCTCGCCGGTGCTCCCGCGATCCAGGACGACACCTCGGATGCGATGCTCGTCGGGACTGCGGCCAGCATGCGCAAGCTCCGCTCGGCGGTCGCCCGGCTCGGCAGCCAGGACGTCTCGATCCTGATCCAGGGCGAGAGCGGCACCGGCAAGGAGCTGGTCGCGCGCGCGCTCCACGAGCGTGGCATGCGGCGCTCCGGTCGGTTCGTCGCCCTCAACTGCGGCGCGATCCCGGAGACGCTGATCGACAGCGAGCTGTTCGGCCATATCAAGGGCGCGTTCACCGGAGCGACCATGGATCGCCCGGGCGTGTTCGTGGAGGCCGAGCGCGGCACGCTGTTCCTCGACGAGATCGGTGACATGCCGGTCGCGGTGCAGGCACGGCTCCTGCGCGTCCTGCAGGAGTCCGAGGTCCGCCCGGTCGGTGGCAACGGTGTTCGCAAGATCGACGTTCGCGTGATCGCTGCGACCCACGTCGATCTGTCGGCGGCGGTCGAGCAGGGCCGGTTCCGCCAGGATCTGTTCTACCGGCTCAACGTCGTCGTTCTCGACGTTCCACCGCTGCGCGATCGGCTCGACGATCTGCCGATGCTCGCCGCCCACTTCCTCAAGAAGCATGGCGGCAAGGCGCCACCGAGCCTGTCACCTGACGCGCTCGAGGTGATGGCCGGCTACGCCTGGCCGGGCAACGTCCGCGAGCTCGAGAACGCGCTGATGCACGCGATCGCGCTACACCACGACACCGTGATTCGCGCCGAGTCATTGCCCGCGCAGATCGCCGCGCGCTCCCGTTCCAGCACGCCCGGCATCAAGGTTCCGGCGTTCGAGGGCGACAACGAGATGCTACCGTTGACCGAGGCGAAGCGTCGCGCGAGCGCGGCGTACGAGCGCAGCTACCTCGTACGTGTGATGGAGAAGGCGAAGGGCTCGGTCTCGGAGGCGGCGCGGCTCGCCGGCCTCGACCGCACGAACTTCCGCCGGCTCCTGCAGCGTCACGGCCTCGAGCCGACGGCGTTCAAGTAGCGCGACGCCGGCGGCGCAGCAGCAGCCCGAGCGCGGGCGCCGCGAGCACGATGCCGGTGCTGCCACCGCCATCACAGCAGCCAACGAACCCGGTGAGCGGCGGTGCGTTGACGTAGATGTGGCTGGTGACGACGATCCGGTTGTTCGCGTCGTTGATCACCTCGATGCGGTAGCGATGCGGGTGGACGCCACCCTCGGTGTCGTCGTCGAAGGTCGTCTTGAAGTCGTCGCTCGTGATCGCGCGCTGCTCGAGCTTCGCGCCGTCCTTCCAGAGCTGCACGAACATGCCCGCGCCGCCGGTGACAGAGACCTCGACGCGCGCGGTGTCGGCGGTGATCTCGTCGCCGATCTCGGCATCGCCGATTCGCATGTCGACGAGCGGGTCGTCGGGACCGCGGAGTTGAACGATCGTGCGGCCCTTGCGGATTCCCTCCATGATCGCGGCCTCCGAGAGGTTGTCGGCGAGCACCAGCGTCGTCGGGCTGCCGATCGGCGAGTCGGTGAGGCTCGTACCGGTGCCGGCGCGGTGATCGTCGCTGCCGCCGATCGCGGCGATCCGGTGACCCTGCGCGAGCAGCTCGTCCCACATCGCGATCGCGCGCGGCGCGAACAGCCGCTCGACGACATCCCACGGCCCGGTGAGGATCTCGATGCCGGAGACCCGACTCCAGTCCGTCGTCGGGTGCTCCCAGGCGCAGCCGAGGCAGTTGTCGCCGAGATCGAGCGTCGGGTGGTTGACGATGAAGATCGCGTTCGCGGCGGCGACGGCCTCGAGCACCGAGTCGATCGTGACGCCCTGGAAGCCGATGCGATGGTCGACGTACGTCGACAACCCGACGGCATTGCCGTGACCATGGTAGGTCGTGATCTCGGCGCCGCGCAGGAACAGCACGTCTGCGTGCATCGGTTGCGCTGCAGCGGCGAGCTCGAGGTGCGAGCTGGTGTTGTGATCGCTGAGGTTCACGAAGTCCAGGCCGCGCTGCTTCGCGAGCGTCCCGATCTGCTCGAAGCTCGCGGTCGCATCGCCGCTTTCGGCCGAGTGGACGTGAAAGTCGCCCTTGTACCAGCGCCGCGTATCGTCGAGGACGGCCGGCATGAACGCGGCCTTCGGCCGCACCACGAGCGTGACGTCGTCGCGACAGATCACGTCGATGATGTAGCGCCCACCATCGGCGTCGAGCTTCGCCTTGCCGATCGTGACGCGCCACGTGCCCGGCGTGATCGGGCCGGGCAGGTAGCTGCGCGACGACTGGTCGATGCCGATGACGATATCCTCGGTGTTGCCGCCGCCCCAGCCGCGAAAGCCTTCCGGGCTCCACACGCCCCAGTCGAGGATGTCGAAGTCCGAGCCGTCGTCGTGCTTGATCTGGATCTCGCGCGTGCCGGCCGGGACCTCGAACAGAACATCGACGTAGTCGCCATCGGCGGCCGGGACGTCAGCCTCGTAGTGCATCGTCGACAGGACCGCTGCGAGCGCGAGGAGCATGCCTCAGCGTACTACGGCGTCTACGCGGACAGCCCCGTCCATTCCGCGCTCTTCGACCACAGCGTGGCCGCGAGCACGGTGTCGTCGGCAAGCTTCGCCGGACGCTTCTCCTTGCCGCCGACCGTGTAGTACTTGCCAGTCTCCGTCGCGAGCACAGGATCGGTCGCGCAGCGCACGCTCGATGCCGCACCCTGCTCGGGCGTGATCATGAAGCGCTTGACGAGCCAGCGCAGTGGGTTTGGCAACCGCCGCCAGACGTCGGTGGCGACGACGCCTGGATGCACGGCATAGGTCGTGACCTGGGTGCCCTCGAGTCGGCGCGCGAGCTCCTTGGTGAACAGCACGTTCGACAGCTTCGACACCGCGTACTCGCGCATGCCGGTCACCGATCGCGTCGGCTTCTGGAGGACGTCCCAGTCGACGCCCTTCGCCTGGTAGTGCGAGGCGCTCGAGACGTTGACGATCCGCGCGGGGCCGCTCGCGATGATGCGATCGAGCAGCAGGCGCGTGAACAGGTAGTGGCCGAGGTGGTTCGTGCCGAAATGGATCTCGAAGCCGTCCTTGGTCTGGCCGCGCTGACCACCAAGGCCGGCGTTGTTGACGAGGCCGTGGATCGGCAAGTCGCGCGCGAGCAGGACAGCGGCGCAGCTGCGGACCGATGCGAGGTCTCCGAGATCGAGCGAGACGTACTCGACCTTCGCGCCCGGGACGTCGCGGCCGATCTCGTCCATCACCACCTCGGTCTTCGGCTGCGAGCGGCAGGCGAGGATGACGTGCGCGCCGCGTCGGGCGAGCTGTTGTGCGGTGATCTTGCCGATGCCCGTGTTGGCGCCGGTGACGATGAAGGTCTTGTTCGCGAGGTCCTGATCCATGTCGGCGGCAACATGGTGCCTCATCGAGCGCGGTCAAGAAACGTGATGTGGCTTGCCGATGTTTCCGTCGAGACCTCGATCGTTGGTGCATGATGCCAAGTCAGTAAGCCGTACGTTGACCACCGTCGGCCGATCGCGCTACGCGGGTCGCATCGTCATGCGCATCTACCTCGCGGCTGTCGTCGTCTTCCTCGGGATGGTCCTCGGTACGGCACGCCTATACGCGGACGACGAGGACCAGGCTCCGGCCGCCGCGGAGCCCGCACCCGCGGAGGCCGCGCCCACCGCTGAGCCCGACGCTTCGCCTGCCACTGCGCCTGCAGTGCCGGGCGCGGATGTCGATGGCGACGGGATGTCCGACGTCGACGAGCAGACGATGGGCAATGACGTCGACGTCAACGCAGCCGACGCCGATGGCGACGGCACACCGGATGCGCAGGAGGATGGCGATATCGACAACGATGGCGTCCTCGATACCCAGGAAGCGGATCCGCCGACCGACCCGTTCGATGCGGACGGCGACGGCAAGCTCGAGCCCGACGAGATCGCGGATCGCAAGGAGTTCGCCGAGGTGTTCGACGACATCCCGAACGAGCCCGACGAGGCCGCGCTCGACGCACGCGCCGAGGATGCCGAGCTCGCTCCGTCGATGACCGTCGACGATTTCCGCAAGGCCGTGCGGATCGTCAAGAAGATCGTGCTCGGCAAGATGGCCGTGAAGATCGCGGCGAAGAGCGACGAGCGGCTGGCGAAGTTCTCGTGGATGGTGTTCGGGCTGTCGCTGTGCGGGCTGTTGCTGCTCGGGATGCCGCTCGTGCTCGCGAAGCAGTATCCGGTCCCGCGAGGCCGGGATTCACTCCCGGCCCCGGGACAGGGCAAGCTGCTGCTGAAGTACTCCGCGCTCGCCGCGGCGACCTTCTTCGTGACGGTCAACCTGTTCGGTGGCGTGCTGTTCGGGCTGCGGACCGTGCAGGGCGCGCTCTCGAACTACACGAACCCGAGCATCGCGATCGCCGAGGGCACGTTCGACACGCTCGATCGCAACGCCGACGACTACGTCGTGACCGGCAAGGAGCTATTCGCGCCGACGCTCGAGCAGATGCGCAACCACCCCGACGAGCAGCCCGCCGTGCTGCTGCTCGAGAACGGCATGAAGATCGTCAAGGACGCGCGCGTGTTCATGTCGATGGCCAGGCTGTTCAAGAACGTCGACTTCGTGTTCGGCGTGCTGCCGATCATCCTCACGTTCGTCACGCTGTTGCTGTTCCTGCTCGCCATCAAGCCGACGCTGATCGAGATCGTGAAGCTGCCAGCGTCCGCGGCGGCGGGGAATGCGAGCGCCGGCCGCGACGTCGTGGGCAAGAGCGTGCAGCGGGTCAAGAGCGAGCTGTTCGCGACCGCGTGCACGGTCGGCGTGCTCGCCGTGCTGACGCTGGTGTCCTCGTTCGTGCTCGGCAAGATCGTCGGGCCCGCGCTCGACGCGCTGCTCGGTTACTTCAGCGCCGCGGTGCAATATCTGCAGTTCGTCGAGGGGGCGTCGTCCGGGCTCGTGTTCGTCACGCTGTTCGGCGTCGTGCTGTTCCTCGTGCTGAACCTCGCCGCGCTGATCCTGTCGATGTCGTTCTTCCTCGGCAAGTCACAGAAGATCTTCCAGGCGCGGTTCACGGATGGCGAGCCGCTCGCGAACCACCATCGCTTCTTCCGCTGGGGGGTGCCGTCCGTGCTGCTCGTCCAGCTGTTCCCGCTGGTGTTCGTCTTCATCGCTGGCGCGCTGCTCGGCAAGATCAACGACAGCTTGCTCGCCGGCGTGACCGACGCCGAGTCGGTGCCGTGGACCAAGCTTCTGCTCGCAGGTCCTGCGTTCCTGGTCGTCGCGTTCGTGGTGCTGTTCTGGGCAGCGCGCGGGTTCAAGGCGATCAAGTTTCTGCAGGGCTACAAGGTCAAGCCGAAGACCCGTCGCCCGGTGGCGAGCGCTCCCGCGCAGCCGCTGCCGCCATCCTGATCGTGTTTTTCACGGCCACCGTGCCGTCCGCGCCAGCGATGGTGTTACGAACGATCCAAAGACGGCCCCTGCTCGTAGTGAGCCAGGACCATCCCGTCCCGAGGACTTAGCCGATGCGCCACGTTCAATCGATCTCGATGACCCTGCTCGCCACCCTGTTGCTCACCGGCCTGATGCTGGGCTGCGGCGGCGGCAGCAAGAAGCCAGACACGACCGCGGCCGCTCCGGCCGACAAGTCGCTCTACGACCGCCTCGGCGGCCTCGATGCGATCACCGCCGTCGTCGACGACTTCGTCGCGAACGTCGCCGCCGACACCCGCATCAACGCGATGTTCGCCAACGCCGACATCAAGAACCTCAAGGCGAAGCTCGTCGAGCAGATCTGCGAGGCCACCGGTGGCCCCTGCAAGTACACCGGCAAGAACATGAAGGAGTCGCACGTCGGCATGAACATCAAGGAGGCCGACTTCAACGCGCTCGTCGAGGACCTCGTGAAGTCACTCGACAAGTTCAAGGTCCCCGAGAAGGAGAAGGGCGAGCTGCTCGGCGCTCTCGGCTCGATGAAGGGCGACATCGTCACCGCCCAGTAGCGGCGACGCTCAGTACGGCTTGCCGCCGGAGTTTCCGCCGGGGCCGTAGTTGCACAGGATCGTGTTCGGAAACTGGATGTTGGGACAGTTGCCTTTCGCGCAGCCGAGCTTGATCGTCGCGCGCCACACGATCTGCGTGTAGTGACCGCACGTCGGGCCGCTGCAGGTGTTGGACGCGTAGTCATAGCCAGAGCCCTCGCTCGCCCACACCTCGACGGCCTGTTGCGCCGTCGCGGCGCCGCCCGAGGCGAAGATGTTCTCGCCGACGTAGTAGGGCTGGCCCGCCGAGCGAAACTCGACCGAGCTGTGATCCATGATCTGCGGGATCGAGTCGGTGTTCTGGCACATCGCGACCCAGCTTGCGGCAGTCGCGGCCAGCGACGGATCCCACTGCAGCGCCGGCAGCGGTGTCGCGGTCTGCACCATCGCGCGCACCTGGTTATGAAACAGCGTGATGCCCATCAGCTCCGCGGGCTCGCCGACTCCACCGGGCACATCTGCCGGCCGGCCGTCGGACGTGGTCGTGCCGCCATCTCCCGCGCTGCCGGTGATCTCACCGGAGCACGCGATCACGGAGATCGCGTAGAGAGCCCAGGCGCGCTGCATGGTTGGAGGATCGATGGCGCACCGCGGGAGGTCAACTGTTGACTTCACGGGCGCGGGCGACTACCAACTCCCACAGGAGGCCACGCCAGACCGCGACGCAGACGAACAACTCCGATGGAGCAGGGAAGCCGGCGATCACTCGTGATCCAGACGGCACAGCCCCCGCTACTGTGACCGGGGACGATGCGGCAAGAGCCACTGGGAAACTGGGAAGGCGCCGCTAGGACGAACCGGAAGTCAGGACATCTCCTCCATTGGCATACGGGACAGCGCGTCATCGCGCTGCACCCGCGTCACGTGGGGTGACATGAAGCGACCCGCTGTTCTCGTCATGATGTGCGTCTGGCCCGTGGTCACCACGGTCGAGAGCTCGCGCGCGCAAGGTACAGCGGACGGTGTCGCGGAAGATGCCGCGCACGCGCCGCGCGACGGCGCCGAGACGATCGTCATCGAGGGCCGCGCGCCCGCGCGCGCAGGTGCCCGCGATCGCGATCGCGCACTCGGCGACGCGCCGTTCGTGACGATCCTGCACCCCGACGAGCATGCCGCGACCGCCTCGGTGGCGGATGCGCTCGCGACCGCCGCGGGGGTCCAGACCCGCAGCCTCGGTGGGCTCGGTGCGTTCGAGTCGGTGAGCGTGCGCGGCGCGTCGCCGGGCCACACCAGCGTGCTCGTCGATGGCGTGCCGCTCGCGCGGCTCGCGGCGGTCACCACCGATCTCGGGCGGTTCGCGCTCGCCGGATTCTCCGAGGTCGAGCTCTACCGGGGCGCGGTGCCGATCGAGCTCGGCGGTGCCGGCGTCGGCGGCGCCGTGAACCTCGTGACCCGGCTCGGCCGCGGCGAGGCCGGCGAACGGCTGCACGCGTCGATGGGGCTCGGCTCGTTCGGCGCGCGTCATGCGCGCGTCCACTACGGCGACGATCACGGCAGCGCGCTGTCATCGACGACGCTCGGCTACCAGGGCGCGACCGGTGACTACACGTACTTCTCCGACGGTGGCACGCCGCTGAACCGCGCCGACGATCGCTACGAGGTCCGCCACAATAATGCGTTCGATCAGCTCGATCTCGCGAGCCGGATCGGCGACGCCGCGCGCACGCGCGTCGGCGGTGCACGCGTCGCGTGGAAGCAGCAGGGACTCCCGGGCAGCACCGCGCAGCCCGCGGTCGCGGCCGAGCTCGCGACGCTCGACGTGATCGCGGATGGCCGGGTCGACGTGCGCGTCGGCCGGGCCACCGCGCGCCAGCTCGGGTACCTGCTCGTCGAGCAGCAGGCGCTGCGCGATCCGCTCGGCGAGCTCGGCCTCGGCACGCAGGATCGTCGCTACCTGACGCTGTCGGGCGGCGCGTCGACGACGTGGACCGTCGGGCTCGGCGCGCATCGCGCGATCGGCGGCTTCGAGCTGCGCGGCGATCGGTTTCGCGACACCGATCACGACGGCATGCGCGCCGCGCTCGTCGGCACGCGAGGCACCGGCGCCGCGTCGCTCGCCGTCGATGTCGCGGCCGGCGACCGTATCGTCATCACGCCCGCCGTCCGCATCGATCTCTCGCGAACCGCGCCGACGCCGATGACCGAGGGCCCCGACGCGTTCGCGAGGATTCCGGCGCGCTGGGACACCGTGCCGAGCCCGCGACTCGCGGCGCGTGCGCTGGTCACCGACGAGCTCGCGATCAAGGGCAGTGCCGGCTGGTACGTGCGGCTGCCGACCCTGCTCGAGCTGTTCGGGAACCGCGGGACGATCATTGGCTCACCGGAGCTGCGCGCCGAGCGCGGCCCGTCCGCTGATGTCGGCGTGGTGTGGGCGCCCGCGGGCGCGATCGGCGGCGTCGACCGCATCGTCGTCGAGACCGTGGTGTTCGCGTCGCGGCCGCGCGACACGATCGCGTTGATCTCCTCGGCGGGCTTCGCAGCGCGCGCCGAAAATGTCGGCGCAACCCAGAGCTACGGCGCCGAGCTCGTCGCCGGCGCGCGGTTCGGCAAGCTCGTCTCGGTCAGCGGTGCGTACACGCGCCTGGTCACCGCACAACGCACCGCCGATCCGAACCTCGATGGCCGCGCGCTGACCCGCACGCCTGGGCATCTGCTCCACGTCCACGCCGATGTCACCCGGCGGATCGCGCGCCGGCTGGTCACGCTCCACGCCGACGCCGCGGTGCAATCGACGAGCTACCTCGATCGCGCGAACTTCCAGCGTATACCGGGCCGCGTGCTGGTCGGCAGCGGCGCGCGCGTCGAGGTCGGCGGCGGGCTCGCGGTCGCGGTCGCGGTCGCGAACCTCCGCGGCACGCGGATCGTCGACGTTCCCGCCGAGCGCGCGATCGACATGCCGACCACGATGGCGCTGTCCGACGTCGCCGGCTTCCCACTTCCAGGCCGCACGTTCTATCTGTCACTCGACTGGACCTATTGACCGACGAGGCAACCATGAAGAAGTCAGCACGGCTCAGCACCCGACTCCGATTCACCACGCTCGCCATCCTCGCCACGCTGGTCGCCGCCTGCGGCGACGACGGGAACACGAACCCCGACGCTGGCCCAACCGGGGATGTCATCGGTGACGCCCCGACCACACCGCCTCGCGCGGTCGTCGTCGCCGGCGACTTCGTCACGCCCGGCTTCACCGGCATCATGTCAGCGCTCGACGTGCCGTCGCGGCAGATGATGCAGCGGGTGTCGCCGAACGGCTCGATCGGCAACGATCCGATGCTGCGCCGGGTCGGTGACGAGCTGTTCGTCGTCAACCGCGCCGATGGCAACAGCGTGACGATCCTCGACGCGACGACGTTCGCGCTCGTCGAGCAACTCGCGACCGGCGCCGGCTCGAACCCGCAGGACGTCGCCGTCGTCGGCCCAAAGCTGTTCATCCCGGCGATGGGCACCGCCGGTGTTGTCGTCGCGACGCGCGGCTCGACCACGCTCGCGACCATCGATCTGTCGGACCTCGATCCCGACGGCAAGCCCGACTGCGTGTCGGCGTACCGCGTCGGTAGCGATGTCTACGTGGCATGCGGGCTCCTCGATCAGAACTTCTCGCCGCGCGGCCCCGGCAAGGTCGTCGTGATCGATTCGGCGACGAACGCCCGCAAGAGCACGATCGTCACGCTCACGAACCCCAACCCGTTCGGCGTGTTCGAGGCCCTGCCCGCGAGCGCGGGCGGCGGCCTCGTGATCCCGACGGTCAGCTTCGCGAACATCGCGACCGGCTGCGTCGAGCGCGTGTCGACCGGCGCCACGCCCGCGAACGCGGGCTGCATCACCACGAACGCCGCGCTCGGCGGCTACGCCGGCCGCCTCGAGACCCAGAACCTCGGCACGACGGCGATGCTCTGGATGATCGTCCCGAACGGCATGTTCGGGGCCGGCGAGCGCAGTCGGCTGTGGGGTTTTGACCTCGGCACGATGATGCTGTGGCCGGACGCGCTGACGCCCGAGGCGCAGCTCCTCGTCGACATGGCCGTCTGCCCCGACGACACCTTGGTCGTCGCCGACAAGACCGACGCCGCGAACGGCCTGCGCGTCTACGACGGCGGCATCGAGAAGACGACGGCGGCGCTCGCGATCGGGCTCAAGCCGGGCTCGACGCGCGGCCTGGTCTGCTACTGATCCGACCCGCGGTCGCCAGCCCAGCGTGTGCACGACCAGCCGCTCGGACGCCGCCCACGTGTCGGCCGTCCGGCCGCGCATCGGACGCGCATCCGCTGGGCGGCCAGCGCCGGGCCGTGGTTCCGCACGCTTGGCCCTCGCAGAGATTGGCCTTGGGCTTGCTGGGTCCGCACGGTAGTTTGGAGGTACGTCGTGACCGATTCAGAGATCACCATTTCGATCCTGCGCGAGATTCGTGACGCGGTCGTCGTGACCAACGTGCGCATCGACAACCTCGACAAGAGCTTGTCGGGACGCATCGACAACCTGTCAGCGCGCGTCGACGAGACGAATCGGCGGCTCACCGTCGTCGAGCACGTCGTGAAGGACGCCGCCGAGCAGATCATGTTTCTCGGTCGCTACGCCAAGAACGCGATCGAGGATCTCCGCGAACGCGTGACCCGGCTCGAAGCCAAGACGTAGCGCGCGGGCCTACTCGCGCGGACGCACGCAGTAGACCTCGGCGACGACCTCGATCGTCGACGACGGCGACGTGTTGCGATAGTCGCAGCGCCAGCTCGCGGGGGCCGCACCGTCGGTCATCGCGAGCGGCCGCGCGGCGACGAGCTGCGCCATCCACTGCGGATCGGCGTAGCAGCCGCCGGTGACGAGCAGATCGACCGCGCGATCGCAGGTCGCCACCGCGGTCGCGACCTGGCCGGCACCGACGGAGATCCGCGACTCCTTGCGCTGGATATCAGTCTTGATGCCGTACGCCGCGGTGGGGCCGGGCGGGCCTTTCGGTCCGGGCACGCCCTGCGGACCTTGCAAGCCCTGGGTGCCTTGCAGGCCCTGGATGCCTTGCGGACCTTCGGGACCGACGGGACCCGGATCGCCCTTCGCGCCGCGCGGACCTTCGGGGCCGGCAGGGCCGACGCCGCCGGGGCCCATCGGACCCGGCGGGCCGGGAGGACCCTCGGGACCGGCGACGCCGGGAGGTCCCTCGAGACCGGCGGCCTTGCCCTTCGCGAGGAGCTCGCCGGCGACTTCCTTGACGTCGAGCTTGCCGCGCTGCTCGATCGATCCGAGGCGCTGCGCGTGCTCGCCGACGCGCTTGGTGACCTCGTCGACCCGCTCCTCGGTGTCGCCCGCACGACACGCGATCAGCGCGACCAACCAGGCCATCCAGATCGATCCGCTCCCCCGGCGCATGGCGCCAATCCTACGAGATGCAGCGAGTTGCAGCGCGCGCACGGCCGGTTTTTTGACCCCATCGATCCAGTGGCGTAGGACCGAAGGCGATGATCAACCTGGTCGATGTCGGGCTCGACCACCCGCGGGGTGGCTCACCGCTGGTGACCGGAGCGAATCTCTCGGTCGCCGCTGGCGAGGTGGTGGTGATCGTCGGCGCGGCCGGCGTGGGCACGTCGCGGCTCGTCGCCGCGGCCCTCGGCGAGGTCCCGCTGGCAAGCGGACGCATCGAGCTACTCGGGCGCGATGTCGGCAAGCTGCGGCGCTCGTCGCTGCGCCTGCTGCGCCGCCACGTCGGCATCGTCCCGCAGGAGCTGTCGCTCCTCGAGGATCGCAGCGCGCAGCTCAACGTCGTGCTGCCGCTCGAGATCGATGGCATCCCACGCTCGGTGTCGCTGCTGCGCGCCGCCGAGATCCTGTCGCGCCTCGGCCTCGAGTCCGAAGCGTCACTGCCCGTCGATTGCCTGCCGCCGTCGACGCGCCAGCGGGTCGCCGTCGCGCGCGCGCTGATCCGCGAACCGCAGCTCGTGATCGCGGATCATCCGACCAGCGCGCAGGACGCGATGGGGGCCGACATCGTGTGCACCGCACTCGCCTCCGCCGCGGCCATCCACGGTGCTGCCGTGCTCGTGCTCGGCCGCGATCCCATGCTGCGCTCGATCGCCGAGCTGTTCGGCTGGCGCCAGCTGGCGCTTGTCGATGGCAACCTCGTAGCACTTGCCGAGCTCGCGACCCGCGAGCGTTCGATCGATCAGGCCCTCGCGACCATCGATTCGGTCATCGTCGACGACTCGCTTGGCAACATCGTCCAGTTCCCGCGCGCGGACCCACGCCCCGCGAGTGGACCGGTCGCTCGCACGGCAGGTGCCCGATGAGAATGAAGACGCTGCGCAAGCTTCGCACCCAGGCACCGCGCTACCTCCGCTCGCCAGCGTTCGCCGGCTCGCTCCAGCTTGGGCTCCGCCGCCCGATCGAGGGTGCAGGCGACGAGTTCGATATCTCGGACGCCACGATGGAGCCGGATGCCGGCTCGGCCCCCGAGGCCGTGTTCGACCGGATCACCGGACCGTTCGGCCGTCGTTACAGCGCGGCCGTCGCGTTTCCCGGTTCGGCCGACGAGGAGACGTGATCGAAGGCGGTGCGGACCGCGCGGGCCGCAGCGTCCTGGCGGTGATCGCCTCCGCGTTCCGGCGCGCGGCGCGGATCGCCACCGAACGTCCACGCGCCGCGCTGTGGACGCTGCTCGCGCTGACCTGCGCGCTCGTCGCGGTAGGCGTCGCGGCGGTCGCGGCGGCGAGCGTCGATCGATGGACCGCGGATCGCCCCGGCGCGACCGCGAGCATGGTCGTCTATCTCGGCGAGGGCACGGACCCGGCGCGGGCCCAGGCCCTCGTCGTCGAGCTGCGCGGGCTGCGTGGTGTCGAGCACGTCGAGTTGGTGTCGGCGGAGGAGTCGGCGCGCCGCCTCGTCACCGCGCTCGGCACCGATGCCGCGCTGCTCGATGGCATCGACGTCGCGTCGCTGCCGGCGTCCGTCGAGGTCACGCTCGCTGCCGGCGTCCGCGACGTCATCGCGATGAGCCCGACCGTTCGCGCGCTGCGCGGTGCGACTGGCGTCGCCGACATCGTCCTCGAGGACGCCCACGACGATCGCATCGTCTCGGCGCTCGCAGGCGTGCGCGCCATCGCGTGGATCGGCGCGACGCTGTTCGCCGGCCTCGCGCTCGTGATCGTGCTCGCGGCGATCCGGGTTCGGCTCGACCGCGGCCGCCACGAGCTCGCGGTCGCGCACCTGCTCGGCGCCGGCCCGGCGTTCACGATCGTGCCGACCGCGCTTGCAGGCGCGCTGACTGGTGCGATCGCGGCACTGCTCGCGGCGCTCGCGCTGCGCGCGGGTCTCCACGTCTATGGTGATGCGCTCGGCCGGCTGCTCGCGTCGTCACTCGGCGCGGTAACGCCGACGATCCCCGACGGGATTCACGTGCTGTGGTTCGTCGCGCTCGGCAGCACGCTCGGGCTCCTCGGTGGTGGCCTCGCAGGAGCCTCCCGTGTCGCGCGCTAGCCTCGTGCTGCTGGTGCTGCTTGCGGCTGTGCTCGCCGGGTCGCAGCTGCCACGCGAGGCGCATGGCGATGACGGCAACGAGATCAAACCGTTCGCACAGCCGTTGCGCGAGGTCGAGCCGCCGTCGGACCTCCGCGCCGGGCTCACCCAGCAGCTCGCGGACGAGGCCGGATCGATCGAGCGCGCGATCACGATCGTCGGCGAGAAGCTCTCGGCGCTCGATGGCATCCGCACCCGCCGGCTCGCCGCTGCGTATCGCGTGCTGCGCGCACCCGGCGGTCACGATCTGCGTGCCACCGCACGCCGGCGTGCGGCCGCGCGCCTGCTCGTCGAGCGCGACCTCGCCGAGCGCGGCCTGCACGCCGACGAGCATGGTCAGCTTCGCACCGCGAAGACCCGAACCACCGGCGACGCCGCGCGGGTCCCCGCGATCGAGCTGCCCGCGCAGATCGCGCGGCCGGCCCGAGGCTCGATCGTCCGGCGCTTCGGCCTCCTCGACCACGAACGCTCCAGCACGAAGCTGTCGCGCCGCGGGATCGATCTGGAGGTCGCCGAGCACGCGCCGGCAACCGCGATCGCCGACGGCATCGTTCGGTACGCCGGGCCGATCCGCGGCCTCGACAGCGGCGTGATCGTCGATCACGGCAGTTACCTCAGCGTCGTCGCGAAGCTCGCCGCGAGCACGGTCCCGGCCGGCGCTCCGGTCAAGCGCGGCGATCGGCTCGGCAGTGCCGCGCGCCATCGCATCTACCTCGAGATCCGCGTCGCGATCGGTCCCGGTGGACTTCCGATCGATCCGGAACCGTTGTTCGCGGCGTCGCGCTAAGCTCGCGCGGTGTCACGCGCCTCACACGTCGCCGCGTTTGCCGCCGGAGCCGTGATCGCGACCGCGATCGCCGCTCGCGCGGTTCCGCGTGACGTCGCGCGCTACAAGACGCTCGACGCGTTCGCGCAGGCCCTCGTGACCGTGCAGACGAGCTACGTCGATCAGGTCGACGAGAAGCGCCTGCTCTACGACGCCGCACGCGGCATGCTGCACAACCTCGACCAGTACTCGACGTTCCTGCCGCCGAATCGCTACCAGCACCTGCGGCAGGACACCGAGGGTGAGTTCGGCGGCGTCGGCATCACGCTCGCGCCCGGCGAGCCGGGAGGGAGCGAAGCCGGCTTCACGCCGGCGAGCGGGAAAACCGACACGAGGCCCGGCATGCCGCCGTATCCGACGATCGACGGCATCGCGCCCCGCTCGCCCGCCGAGGTCGCCGGGCTCCAGCTCGACGATCGGATCACCAGCGTCGAGAGCGCGCCGACCGCCGAGGCCGGTCGCGAGACCGCGCACGCAGGTGCGTGGGAGGCCCGCATGCGTGGCGCCTCGGGCACGCGCGTCACGCTGACCGCGCTGCGTGCCGGCTGGAAGGAACCGCGGGCGTTCACGCTGGTGCGCGCGCAGGTCAAGCAGCCCACGGTTCGCCAGCGCGTGCTCGAGAAGGGCATCGGCTACCTCGCGATCACGCGGTTCGCCGAGGCGACGACGCAGGACGCATCGGCAGCGCTCGTGCAGCTCCGCGCCGCCCACGCGCTCGATGTCCTCGTCCTCGATCTGCGGAACGATCCGGGAGGCCTCGTCGACCAGGCGATCTCGACCGCCGATCTGTTCCTCGAGAGCGGGACGATCGTGACGATTCGCGGCCGGGCGGGCAGCGTCGAGAACCAGACCGCGCACAAGGGTGGCGTGGCGACCGCGGTGCCGATCATCGTGATCATCGACCATGGAACCGCGTCCGCCGCCGAGATCCTCGCAGCGGCGCTGCGCGATCATGGACGCGCGAAGCTCGTCGGCACACCGACCTACGGCAAGGGAACCGTGCAGACGTTCTTCGATCTCGAGGACGGGGCAGGGCTCAAGCTGACGACGGCGCGGTACTACACGCCGAAAGGCAACTCACTGGAATCAAAGGGCCTCGTTCCGGACGTCCGGGTCGACGGCTTCACCCCGGAGGAGATCGTCGTGGGGGGCAACGGTGGCAGTGGCACGCCCCCGGGGTCTGGTGCCACAATCGATCACGACGATGACGATCCACAGCTCGCCGCGGCTGTAAAGCTTGCTCGCCAAGCTCTCCGCGGTGGGAGCAAGTAGTTCGGATCCGTTGTCTCGATCAGTAGTTTCGACGAAGCTTGGACTGCTACAACCATTGAGACGTTGGCGTTCGCTTCGAGCGCTGACGCTACCGCGGGGACTCAACTGATGTTCAAGCTGGTGATCCAGGATGACGAGGGGAAGACGACAGTCGTTCCTCTGATCCGCGACGAGATCACGATCGGAAGAAAAGAAGGCAACACGATCCGGCTCACCGAGCGGAACGTGTCGCGTCGTCACGCGCGCATCCTGCGCAACAATGGTGAGGTCCAGATCGAGGACCTCGGCAGCTACAACGGCATCCGCGTCAACAACGCGCGGATCGCCGAGCGCGTGTCGCTCCGCGTCAGCGACCAGGTCCAGATCGGCGACTACAAGCTCTATCTCAAGGCCGAGGGTGTCGAACAGATCGACGACGCGCGGACGATGCCGATCGAGCGGGTCGACACCCATACCGGACCGACCGACGTGATCCCGGCGATGTCGGGGGCCACGGCGCCCACGCCGCCCCAGCCGATGGCGGTCCAGCCGCCGGCCCCGGGCACGCTCGCGCCAGCCAGCCAGCTCGTCGGCAGCCCGAACCGCACCCAGGTCGCGGTCGCCGATACCGACCCGCAGGGCCGGCCGATCGCCAGCGCCGCCACGGTCGCGGCGCTGACGACCCCGGTCGGCTACGGCAAGCTCGTCGTGCTGTCGTCGAACTTCGCCGGCAAGGAGTTCGAGCTCTCGCGGCCGCAGATGATCATCGGCCGCACGGACGAGAACGACATCGTCATCAACCACCGCTCGATCAGCCGCAACCACGCCAAGCTCGT
>JBKJUF010000085.1:0-2797 GCA_046590445.1 Kofleriaceae bacterium | reverse complement strand
CGCGCACGATGGCCGAGCTCGACGAGCGCTCGCAACGCCGGCCGCGCGCGGCGTCCGTCCCGCCGTTCGGCGACGCCGGGTCGTAGCGGATGATGCGGTCGCTGCTCCGCCGGGTCTCGAAGCTGTCGAACCTCCCGATCCGGGTCGGCGAGCGAATCGGCCTCTTCGATCACATTCCACCGGGGCTCGCGGATGGCGCGACGCCGCCGAGGCACACGTTCCGCTGGGACCTCGACAAGACCTACCTGCGCACCGAGTTCGACAGCTTCGTCGACCTCGCGAGGAGTGCGATCGAGACCGCCGCCGACAAGCAAGCGTACCCCGGCGCCACCGCGCTGCTCCGCGCGCTCCGTCAGGATGGCAACCGGATCTGCATCGTGTCGGGCAGCCCGACGCAGATGCGCCAGGTGCTCGCGACGAAGCTGCGGCTCGACGGCGTCGAGTACGACGAGTTCGTCCTCAAGAACAACCTCAAGAACATCCTGCGGGGCCGGTTCCGCGCGCTGCGCGCCCAGATTCCGTACAAGCTGCCGGCCATGCTGCAGTCGCGGATCGGTGCGCCCGCGACGTTCGAGACCCTGTTCGGCGACGACGCCGAGGCCGACGCGATCATCTACTGCCTGTACGCCGACGTACTGTCGGGCAGGGTCTCGGTGCAGGATCTCGAGCGCGTGCTCGTCGCATCGCGTGCCTACGACGACGACGCGAACCGGATCCTCGACCTCGCCACGCGCGTGCCCAAAGGCGAGGTCGTCCGCCGGCTGTTCATCCACCTCGATCGCCGCTCGCCGTCGCTCGGCTTCCGGAGGTTCGGGCCTCGCCTCGTGCCGGTGTTCAACTACTTCCAGGCCGCGCTCGTGCTCTACGAGGACAAGGTGCTCTCGGCCCGCCAGGTGATCTTCGTGGCGCTCGAGATGATCGACTCGGGGCAGTACGAGCTCGGACACCTCGCGACCAGCGTCCAGGACCTGGTCCGGCGCAACCGGCTCTCCCGCGAGTGTGCACTGCAGCTGACGACCGAGGCCACCGAGGCCGCGAAGTCCGGGGCACTCTCGGGGCGCAGCGACCTGCCGCCGTTCGAGGAGATCGCCGAGGCCTTCCGGCACCGCGTGCGCGAGCTCGGCGGCACGAACCCGGTCCCGTGGGACGCCGACGAGCCACTCGACTACGTCCGCCTCGTCGACGAGGAGCACGAGCACCGTCGCCAGCGCCGGCGGTCCGGGCACTGAGCCCCGGAGGTCGTGCTATCACTGGTCCGATGTCGACCGAGCGAGCTGCCTCGATCCTTGTCGTCGAGGACGACGAGGCGATGCGCGACCTGCTCGCCGAGGAGCTCGAGGACGCCGGCTTCGACGTCGAGGCGACCGGCGGTGCGTCGTCCGGGCTCGAGCGGGCACGCGCGCGGCGCTTCGATCTGGTCATCACCGACCTCCGGATGCCGGAGATGGACGGCTTCGATCTGATCCGCGGCGTGATGGCGATGCCCGAGCCCCCGCACCTCGTGATGATCACCGCGTTCGGCTCGATCGAGACCGCGATCCGCGCGGTCAAGCTCGGTGCCTACGACTACATCACCAAGCCGTTCGAGATCGAGGAGCTGCTGCTGGTCGCCGACAAGGCGCTCGGCGAGCGCTCGCTCCGCAACAAGGTCGCGCGGCTGCAGCGCGAGGTCGAGGAGCGGTTCGGGCTCGGCAACATCATCGCGAAGAGTCAGTCGATGCGCGACGTCATCGCGATGGTCCAGCGGATCGCGAGCTCGACCGCGAGCGTGCTGGTCACCGGCGAGAGCGGCACCGGCAAGGAGCTGATCGCGCGCGCGATCCACTACAACTCGACGCGGACCAACGGGCCGTCCGTCGGTGTCAACCTCCCGGCCGTACCCGAGGGCCTGATCGAGAGCGAGCTGTTCGGTCACAAGAAGGGCGCGTTCACCGACGCGCGCGCGGATCGCAACGGCCTGTTCGTCGAGGCCGATGGCGGCACGATCTTCCTCGACGAGATCGGCGAGCTCGCCCTGCCCCTCCAGGCCAAGCTGCTGCGCGTGCTTCAGGAGCACGAGGTCCGGCCGCTCGGCGCGACCAAGAACCAGCGCGTCGATGTCCGCGTGGTCGCCGCGACCAACAAGAACCTCGAGGAGATGCTCGCCGACGGCAGCTTCCGCGAGGACCTCTACTACCGCCTCAACGTCATCCTGATTGACCTGCCACCGCTGCGCTCGCGTCCGGAGGACATCGTGCCGCTCGCCGAGCACGTGCTCGAGAACCTCGGCGCGCGACACAATCCCCCGCGCCGGATGCGGCTGTCGCCCGAGGCGCAGCAGCTGCTGCTCGCGTATCACTGGCCCGGGAACGTGCGCGAGCTGATGAACGTCCTCGAGCGCGGCATCGCGCTGTGCCAGGGCGAGCTGATCGCCGACGACGATCTGCCGCCGCAGGTCCGCGAGAAGCGGCCGGCCGACTTTCTCGGCGCCGCGGTCGCACGCCGGATGACGCTCGCCGAGCTCGAGCGCGAGTTCATCGAGCGCGTGCTCGAGGACGAGGCCGGCAACAAGACGCGCGCGGCGCAGCGGCTCGGCCTCGATCGCAAGACGCTCTATCGCAAGCTCGACGAGTACGCGAAGCAGGACGGCAAGGAAGCCGGTCGGCCGTCGTCGCCGGGCAGCGACGAGTGACGAGTAAGGTCGCGCGAATGAACAGGTCCATCGACTGAAAGCCGTACACGTGCTCGGGTCACGTGCACGTCCACGTAACGTCCACGTACGTCCACGTGCGCGAACGTGCACGATGACGTGAACAAT
>JBKJUF010000578.1:0-47666 GCA_046590445.1 Kofleriaceae bacterium | reverse complement strand
GCCCGCGCCGCACAGCCAGCTCGGCGCGACGCCGCAGATGATCGAGGCGGGCGCCGGGTGCGCCCGCGACGCCGGGATGCCGTGGCACATCCACCTCGCCGAGGAGCAGTACCAGGTCGAGCAGTCGCTCGAGCGGTTCGGGCTGCGGCCGCTCCACGCGATCGCGACGTTGCCCGTCGACATGGCGCAGATGATCGCGGTGCACGGCTGCTGGTTCGATGCGAGCGAGCGAGCGCTGCTCGCCGACCGGGGCGGCTCCCTCGCCTACTGCCCGGGCTCGAACATGTTCCTCGGCGACGGCGTGACCGACCTCGTCGATCTGGTCGCGCGTGGCGTCAAGGTCGGGCTCGGCACCGATGGTGGCTGCTCGAACAACCGTGTCAGCGTGTTCGACGAGATGCGGATGGCGGCCCTGCTCCAGAAGGTGCACCGCACGGATGGTCAGGCGATCGATGCCGAGACGTGCTGGCGGCTTGGGACTTCCACGGCCGGTGAGGTGCTCCGGCTGCCGGTCGGCCGGATCGCGCCGGGTTACCGCTGCGATCTGGTCGCGCTCGATCTCGACGATCCATCGCTGTGGCCGATCCAGGCGCTCGAAAAGAACGTCGTCTATTCACTGTCACCTCGCGCAGTTACGGACGTCGTGGTAGATGGTCAGGAGGTCGTCGTCAGCCGGCGCCTGAGCCATGTCTCCCTTGACGACATCCAAGCCCGAGTCATCGAGCTCACCCGGACCTGGCGACGCGCCTGATGCTCCGGACCGCGGCGCCGGCAAGGCGGGCGCGAGCGATCCAAAGGGCGAGCCCGCGCGCGCGAAGGGCAGCTCGGGCCGTCCCGTCGAGATCGAGCTCGAGATGTCGCGGCAGCGCGCGGCCGGCTGGACGGTCTTCGGGCTCGTCGTCGGCGCGTTGCTGATCTGGAAGCTCGGCACGGTCGGCGTCTGGGTCGGCGTCGTGCTCATGATCATCGGCGCGGTGCGCGCGTGGCAGCTCGTGCAGACGTTCATGTACGCACCCGGCACGATCCGCGTCACCGCCGACGAAGTCACGCTGCCACGCGGGCTCTGCCTGCCGCGGCCGCTCAAGGTCAAGCCCGACGAGGTGACCGCGGTGTACTTCCTGCGCCGCTCGGTGCCGTGGAATCGCTCGGCGCCCGTGCTGGTCGTCGAGATCGGCAGCAAGGCGATGGCCTTCCCGCGCGACTGGTTTGCGTCAGAGGCCGATCAGCGCCACATCGTCATGGCACTGCTGCGCGGCCGCCACGTGCCGGCTGCGGGCGTGACGGCAACCGCCGACGCCGAGCCTGCGTGATCCGCGCGGCGCGCGCCGCGATCGTTGTTCTCGGTGCGGTCGTCGCCCTCCGGATCGTGATCGGCTGCGCTGCGATCGCGCACGCCGACGTCGTCGCGCTACCGAGCACGCGCGCCGTCGTCGACGTGCCGCCGAGCTGGTCTGCAGTCGCCGTCGAACAGGTCGTGCTCGCGCGCCGCGGCCCCGCGGGTGAGCTCCTCGCGATCACGCGAGCGAACGTCCCGAATCCCGACGCGTGGCGCGCGAAGACCCGCGAGGCCTACGTCGAGCAGATCGAGCGTGGCGTCGCGAGCAAGATCCGCGGCTACCACAAGCAAGCGCGCCGGCTCGGCGAGGTCGATGGCGTGCCGGTGCTCGACCTCGAGGCGCGCCGCGACGACGGTGCCACGATCGTGCTGCGCATCCTGCTGTTCCGCACCTATGCGCTCGCCCTCGCGATCGAGGTGCCGAAGCGCGGCGCGGTGGCGACCGCCAGACAGATCGCCCAGGGGTTCGGGCCACCGATCGGGCCGCCGGTAGCGGCGCCGCGGTCGCTCAGGCCTTGACCAGCCGCATCACGACCTCGACGTGCGAGGTCTGCGGCATCAGATCGATCGGCCAGGCATCGGTCGCACGATATCCAGCGGCGACGAGCCGGCCGGCATCGCGGGCGAGGGTCGACGGATCGCACGAGACGTAGACGATCGTGCGCGGTGCGACCCGCACGATCTCGTCGATCGCCTCGGCGGCACCGGTCCGCGGCGGATCGAGGACGATCGCGTCGACCGGCCCGAGCTGGAGGGGACGGGATTCACTGGCGTCCCCGGGGGTCGCGATCCGCGCGAGCACCTCGGCGGCCGCGCCAACCTCGAACGTGATCCGACCCGACGCCGGCTTGCGCTGCGGCGCGACGACATCGCTCGCGGTCACATCCCAGCCATCGGCGACCAGCGCGCGCGTGAAGTTCCCCGAGCCTGCGTGGAGCTCGACGAGCGTGCCCGGCCCCGGACCGACCGCCGCGCGCACGGCGGCGATCAGCGCGAGGTTGCCCGCCGCGCTCGCCTGCGCGAACTCCCACGGCTCGATCGACAGCTCGGGCTCGAGCTCGACGAGCGGGTTGCCGAGCCGGTTATTGCCCGTGACCACGCCACGGATCGCGGCGCGGCCCACGAGCCGCTGCGCGCCGCCCCACTCCCGCTGCAGGCCGATCGCGACGTCGCCACGATGCCCGACGACCATCGCGAGCTCACCATCGGGCGGCGACGACGCGGCGACCTGGCCGAGCGCGATGTCGAGCTTGGGCTCGAGCTGCGGGCAGTGATCGATCGCGAGGACGCGATGCGAGCCCTCCTGGAAGAGCCCGACCTTGCCGCCGGCGACGTGAAACCGTGCGCGGCGACGCCAGCCGTAGGGCGGCGCTGGATCGGCGATCGGATGGACGACGATACCCTCGAGCTTGCGCAACGCACCGCCGACGATCGATTGCTTCGCGAGTAGCTGCTCGGCGCGGGTGACGTGCTGCCACTGACAGCCACCGCAGCCGCGCTTGAAGTGGGGGCACGGCGGCTCGACGCGCGCCGCCGATGGCTTGACGATCTCGACGAGCTGCGCGTGGGCCAGCGACGACGTCCCCCGGACGATCCGCGCCTTGACGCGATCGCCCGGCACCGTGCGCGGCACGAACGTGACCCGGCCGCCGGCATCCCTCGCGACGCCATCGCCACCGGCGGCGAGCGCAGTGACCTCGAGGTCGAGGATGTCGCCCTTCGCGGGGCGCTTGACAGGTGGTGTCACCGGTATGGCTCCCCCGCAGCTGCGGGGAGCACCACCGTACCTCGCGGGACGTCGAGACGCGCGTCCGCGCGCCCATCTCGTACGGCGATCTCGATCGTGCGGGCCGATCCGACATAGGCGAGCAGCTCGCCAGGCGCGACATCCTCGTAGGTACCGAAGATCGGCAGCGTGTGCCCCGCGACGGTGACCGCATCACCTGCCTCCCCAGGAGGCAGGTCCGAGATGAGGTTGCCAAAGTGATCGACGTGGACGATCCGGCCCTGCCCGCGCGCGCGTGCACCCCACGGCAGCGCGCCGGTGAGCCGCAGCATCGGCCCTGCGGAGGTCACGTCGACGCCGCGTGCGATCGCCGCCGCCGCCGGCGCGAAGATGTCGCGGCCGTGGAACGTGCGGTTCACGCGCTTGGCGCGGAACGCGGACGACTCGATCGCCCACGCATCCGAGAGCCGGTCCGCGACGTACGCGAACGTGCCGTTGTCGGGACCGACAAACCAGTGGCCGACCACCTTGACGATCACCTCGCGACGCGCGCCGCCGACGCCGGAATCCACGACGACCACGTGGATCGTCCCGTGTGGGAACTCCTGGCACGACGTCGAGACCACCCACGCGGCATGCGCGACGTCGCCGCGCGGGATGTCGTGGGCGATGTCGACGATCGTGGTGTCCGCAGCGAGCCGCGCGATCACGCCCTTCACCGCGCCGACGTAGCCGTCGCGCGTCCCGAAATCCGTCGTCAACGTGATGATCGCCATCGCAAGCTCCGCCTCGGCGGAAAGTGCAGTAAGCATACCTCCGATGAACAAGGTCTTTCCGGACGCCGGCGCGGCGCTGCATGACGTGACGGACGGTGCGGTGATCCTGGCCGGCGGCTTCGGGCTGTCGGGCAACCCCGAGAACTGCATCCGCGAGCTCGCGCGTCGCAAGGTGATGGGCCTCACGATCGTCTCGAACAACTGCGGCACGACCGAGAAGGGCCTCGGCGTCCTGCTCGCGCAGGGCCAGGTCAAGAAGATGGTCAGCTCGTACGTCGGCGAGAACAAGATCTTCGAGCAGCAGTTCCTCTCCGGCCAGCTCGAGGTCGAGCTCTGTCCGCAGGGGACATTGGCCGAGCGGTTGCGCGCCGGCGGCGCCGGCATCGAGGCGTTCTACACGCCGACGGGCTACGGCACCAAGGTCGCGGACGGCAAGGAGACCCGCGAGTTCGCCGGCAAGCACTGCGTCCTCGAGCACGCGATCCGCGGTGACTTCGCGATCGTCAAGGCATGGAAGGGCGATGCCTGGGGCAACCTCGTGTTCCGCAAGACGAGCCGCAACTTCAATCCGCTGTGCGCGCAGGCCGGCAAGATCACGATCGCGGAGGTCGAGGAGCTGGTCGGCGTCGGCGAGTTCGATCCCGATCTGGTCCACCTGCCGTCGATCTACGTCCAGCGGATCTTCCAGGGCGCGAATTACGAGAAGCCGATCGAGCAGCGCACGACGAGGAAGCGGAGCTAACCATGCAACGACTCACCCGTGATCAGATGGCCCGCCGTGTCGCTGCCGAGCTGCAGGACGGCTTCTACGTCAACCTCGGCATCGGCATGCCGACGCTCGTCGCGAACTTCATCCCGGCCGGCATGGACGTCGTGCTGCAGTCCGAGAACGGCCTGCTCGGCATCGGCCCGTTTCCGTTCGAAGGCGACGAGGATCCGGACCTGATCAACGCCGGCAAGCAGACCGTCACGACGATCGCGGGTTCGGCGTTCTTCGACTCCGCGCAGTCGTTCGCGATGATCCGCGGCGGCCACGTCGACGTCAGCGTACTCGGCGCGATGGAGGTCTCGGCGACCGGTGACCTCGCGAACTGGATGATCCCCGGCAAGATGATCAAGGGCATGGGCGGCGCGATGGATCTCGTCGCCGGAAGCCGCCGCGTGATCGTGATGATGGAGCACACGACCAAGGACGGCACCTCGAAGATCTTGCCGGCGTGCACGCTGCCGCTGACCGGCGTTGCCTGCGTCCATACGATCGTCACCGACCTCGCGGTCCTCGATGTGACCCCGAACGGCCTCTCGCTGCGCGAGCGTGCGCCCGGCGTGTCGGCTGCGGAGATCGCGAGGGCCACGGCCGCGCCGCTGCACTATACCGGTGACGTCCCCGAGATCGCCGTCTAACTCTTGCAGGTGGGTCGCGGGTCGAACGGATCGACCTGCCCCGGCTGCTGGCAGCTCGGCCTCTTCGGCACGACCGGCGTCGTGGGGTCCTTCTTCGGATCCTTCACCGTCGGGACGACCCTGTGATCCTTCACCGGATCCTTCACGGGATCTTTCCGGGGTTGCTTCACCGGCACGACCTTCGGATCCTTCTTCGGGACGAGGTTGACGTTGACCGTGGCGCCGTCCGGCGTGGGCTCGAGCTTCTCGAGCGTGAGCGTCTTCTCGAAGTCGCCGGTCAGATCGATGCCGGTCTGGACGTCGGCGTAGCCGCCACGGCGCACGGTCAACGTCGCCTGGCCGGTGCCCTTCTTGACCTTGGTGTCGAGTGGCGTCGTGCCGATCGGCTTGCCCGCGAGCAGCACCTCGGCGCCCGACGGCTCCGACAGCACGCGGACGATGATCGAATCGTCGACGACGGTGACAGCAGCATCGACGACTCCCTCCGGCGGGGCAGCAGCTGCGGTCATCACGGCAGGCGTTTCGGCGCTGCCATCGTTCCCGCCACCGGTCGCGATCGGGACGCGGCTGCCGTGATCGGCGGCCGGCTTCACCTCGCCCCCGCTGTCGCCGATCGTCATCGCGAGCAGCATCGCGAGGCCGCCGGCGACGATCCCAGCCCCGATGTACACCGGTCGCAGGTTGCGCTTGAGCAGCGGCTCGCCGGTCTCGGTACCCAGGGTTCCTGAGTCGTAGCGCGGATATGACAGCTCGTTGTGGCCGCTGCCTGGGCTCGCATAGGGCGCGAACTGGCCGACCGACGCCATGGGCTGGCTGCCCATCGGCATCGCCGATGAAAACGGGACCACATGCGGCAACGGCTGCGTCGGGCTCGCGTCGTTCACATGGAGCGACTGCGGCTGCGGCGCCGGAGGCGTCGGGCGCACGGGTGGTCCCTGCTCGGGCAGCGGTTGCGCCGTCGGATACGACTTCGCATTCCACTCCGCGACACTCGCGGCGGGCTCGCGCGGTGGCTCACCACGCGGCCGCGGCAGCTCGAGGAACGTCTTCGCCGGCTGGTCCGGATCCTGCGCGTCGTCCGCGTGCTCGCCCTCGACCGGCAGGTTTGTCGGGGCGCGGCGGATCGCCGGCTGCCCCGTTCCGTCGGTGTTGGAGATCGTGCTCTCCTTGGGCGGCAGCGGCAGGCTCTGGTGGTTCTGGTTGAGCCACGGCTCCGGCTGCTCGCCGAACATGTCGCGCATGAAGCGGCCGAGCGACATTGTCGAGAGCGACATCCGCGACGTCACGGCGTGGCTCTCGAGTGCCTCGAGCAGCTGATGCGCACTCTGGTAGCGCGTGCTCGCATCGACTGCGAGCGCCTTCATCACGATCGACTCGAGCGCCTGTGGGTATCCCTGGATCAGCCGGCTCGGCCGTACGACATCGCCGGTGACGATCCGATGCATCGTGTCGAAGTCGCTGTCGGCGCGGAAGCAGCGATGCTGGGTCGTGACCTCGTAGAGGATGATGCCGAGCGAGAACACGTCGCTGCGGCGATCGACCTCGCGGCCACGGCACTGCTCGGGTGCCATGTACGCGAACTTGCCCTTGATGATGCCGGACTGCGTTTCGACGGATCGCGCGGTCGCCTTGGCGATGCCGAAGTCGAGAAGCTTCACCGAGCCGTCGTAGCCGATCATGATGTTCGACGGCGACACGTCGCGATGGACGATGCCGAGCGAGACGCCGTCAGGCCCACGTCGGTCGTGCGCATGGTGCAGCCCGGCCGCGGCGCCGGCGACCACCGTCAACGCGAGCTCGAGCGGAACGCGCGTGCCCTGCCCGCCGGCCTTCGCGAGCAACGCGCGAAGGTCCTGGCCGTGGACGTACTCCATCGCCAGGTAGTGGATGCCGGCGTCCTGGCCAACCTCGAAGACCTGCGCCACGTTCTGGTGGTTGAGCGACGCAGCGAGTCGCGCCTCGTCCAGAAACATCTGAACTGCGGTGTGATCGTTCGCCCGCTCGGGCGTGATCATCTTGAGGACGACGTGACGCTCGAAGCTACCGATGCCGGTCGTCCGCGCGATATAGATCCGCGCCATGCCGCCCGCGGCAAGCGGCGTCATGATCTCGTACTTGCCGAGATGTGTGGGTAGCCCCCCGGCCGTAGCGACGGCTGGCACGATCAGATCGTTTCATCCCGCACCCTTGGAGTCAATCGAAACGCCACGGACGTCACCAACGGTTTCGCGCATGTAGGACGTTGTCGCCCAGCAGGAACCGTCCTACTTCGAGGTGCCGGCGAGGGTCATGTGGGACACCCGCAGCGTCGGCGCGGCGGTCGAGCTTCGCAGCTCGAGATCATCGGCCACCGCATCGATTCGCTTGAGGATCTCGTCGAAGTTCGCGGCGATCGTGACCTCGCTGACCGGGAACGTCAGCTCGCCGCCCTCGATCCAGAACCCCTGGGCGCCGCGCGAGAAGTCGCCGGTCACCGGGTTGAACCCGAACCCCATGAGGCTGGTGACGTAGAGCCCGCGGCCGGTATCGCGCAGCAGCGCGTCACGCTTCATCGTCCCGGCCTGCATCACGAGGTTTGACGTGGTCGGTCCAGGGTTGCCGCCGATCCCGCGTCCCGCCGAGCCCGTCGATTCGCGGCCGAGCTTGCGTGCGCTGTAGACGTCGCACAGCACGGGGCCGAGCACGCCCTTGTCGACGACGCTGTTCTTGCGGGTCGGCAAGCCGTCGCCATCGAACGGGCGCGAGCCGGGCGCGCGCGGGATCAGCGGATCATCCGTGATGGTGACGAGCGGCGAGGCGATCAGCTCGCCTTCCTTGCCGAACAGGTAGGTCGATTTGCGCCAGAACGCCGAGCCATTCGCGACCGAGAAGATCGTCCCGACGAGCGAGCGCGAGACCTCGGGGTCGAACACGATCGGGCACTCCTGGGTAAGGACCTTGCGCGATCCGATCGTCGCGAGCGTGCGGCGCGCCGCCTCGATGCCGATCACCTCGGCGGCCTCGAGCTCCGCGAGGAACCGCGAGGCGGTCCACCAGTAACCGTTGCGCTTCTTCGGGTTCGTGGCGTCGGTCGTGTCGTCGCACAGCGGCTCGACGACGAACGACGCGTAACTGCCGCGATAGCCGCCGACGAAACCACCACTCGTGGCGAAGGCGGTGGCGCCGAGCACGCGCGACCACGTCGCACCCTCGGAGTTCGTCACCCGCGCGTCGTGCTTGCGTGCCGCGGCTTCGCCGGCGATCGCCTGCTTCAGCGCCCACGCCGCGTCGACCTCGGCGACCGCGGGGTCGTAGAGATCGAGCTCGGGCAGGTTCGTCGCGAGGAACGACGGATCGGGCGGCAGCGCGTACTCGTCGGGCTCCGCGAATCCCGCGAGCGTCACGGTCTCGGCGCACAGCGCCTCGAGAGCCTCGCGACGCAGATCGCTCGTGTACGTGACGGCGCGCCGGCCACCTCGCAGCACGCGCAGGCCGAGGGCCCGGCTGCCGGCTTCCTGGACGAGCTCGGGCTCGCCGAGCCGGACCTTCGCGGTCAGCTCGCTGCCATCGCGCACGAGGACCTCGGCGTGATCGGCGCCCGCCTTCTTCGCGAGCTCGACCGCGAGCTGCGCGATGTCGCAGAGCTCCTTGACCGTCTGTTGCGTAACCTGCGCGGCGCTCATGCCTGGGTTCCTCCCACCGTGATCGATGCGATGCGGACCGTCGGAGTCCCGACGTTGACCGGCACCGACTGGCCATCCTTGCCGCACGTCCAGATGCCATCCGACAGCTCGAAGTCCGAGCCGAGCATATCGACGCGGCGAAGCACCTCGGGACCGTTGCCGATCAGGTTCACGCCCTTGAGCGGCGCCGTCAGCTTGCCGTCCTCGATCAGGTAGCTCTCGGTCAGCGAGAACAGGAAATCACCGTTGGAGATATTGACCTGGCCGCCCGAAAACCGCTTCGCGTAGACGCCCCGCTTGACCGACTTGATGATGTCCGCGGGATCGTCCTTGCCGCCGAGGAGCGACGTGTTCGTCATCCGCGGCAGTGGCATCGAGCGGAACGACTCGCGCCGGCCGTTGCCCGTAGGCTTGATCCCGTAGTGCTTCGCGCTGAGCCGGTCGTGCATGTAGCCGACGAGCACACCGTTCTCGATCAGCACGTTGTTCTGGCCGGCGTAGCCTTCGTCATCGACGTTGATCGCACCACGCGAGCCGACGATCGTGCCGTCATCGACGACCGTGCACAGTGGCGATGCCACCTGCTTGCCGAGCTGGCCCGAGTAGTTCGACGTCTCCTTGCGGTTGAAGTCCGCCTCGAGCCCGTGGCCCACCGCCTCGTGCAGCAAGATCCCGGAGTCGCCGGGGCCGAGCACGACCGGCATCTCGCCGGCCGGCGCATCGCGCGCATCGAGCATCGCGATCGCCACGCGTGCGGCCTCGCGGCCATGCGCCGCCGCATCGCGGGAGGCATCGGCAAAGTAATCGAGCCCGTAGCGACCACCGCCGCCACCTGAGCCCGACTGCCGCTTGCCGTGATCCTCGGCGACCGCGCGCACGCCGAACCGCATCAGCGGCTGGACGTCCGTCGCCATCCGGCCATCCGAGGTGAACAGCAGGACCTCTTTGATGCTCTCCGCGAACGAAGCCTCGACCTTGACGATCCGCGGGTCGAAGGCACGCGCAGCCTTGTCGGCCGCGCGCAGCAGCGCGAGCTTGTCCTCGGCGGGCACGACGAGCGACGGCGTCGGCACCGCGTAGAAGCTCGGGATCGCGATCCGGCTGACCGGCGTGATCGCGACCGGCGCGTGGCCACCGCCCACCGCGATCTGACCGGCGGTCTTCGCGGCGTGGGCCATCTTGTCCCACGCGAGATCCTCGCAGTACGCGTAGCCAGTCGCGTCTCCCTTGGTGACGCGGACGCCGAGCCCGAGCGTGATCCCGCGGCCGAGCGTCCGGATCTGCTCCTCCTCCAGCGCGTAATCCGCCGACACCCGGAACTCGAAGTAGATGTCCGCGTAGTCGCCGCCAGCGTCGAGCGCGAGCCCGAGCAGCCGGTTCGCGAGCTGCGCGTCGATCGCGTTCGTTCCACCCGCGGAGAACGGCGCGCGCAGCGCCGCAGGAAGCGTCGTCGTCATCCCGGGACTGTAGCGCGCGACCTGCTCGCGGACCCTGCCCGATCGGTGCGTTTCTTCACCGGTGACTCACGTCGTTGTTTCCGCGTCGTCGAGCAGTCGTCCGTCGAGTGGCGGCTCCGACCACGCGCCAACGCTTCGAGCGGTTCCTTCTGATCTGGTGTCAACGGGCGGCGAGCGCGCCGAACAGGCCGGTGACCGCCGCTGCTTGCGATCGCGCCGGCGCCTCGAGGATCTGCGCGTAGGCGTCACGCACCTTGACGCGATCGATCGGCAGGTCGACGTTCGGCGGCAGCACCGGCACGAGCGCCAGCACGATCGACGCCGGCTGGGTGAAGGTGCGCGCGGCCGCGGTGCGAAACGCCTCGACGAGGGCAAGCCGGCGACCCGCCGCGTCGGCGACGCGCGCCTTCGGAGCGGTCACGATCGCGTACTTGAGCTCGTCGACGAGGTGATCGAGTCGCGCGGCATCGAACGCGAGCAGCCGCTCGTGCAGCTCGAAGGGAGGGACCGCGGTCAGCTGGGCGAGCGGGAGATCGAGCAAGAGCGCAGCCGCGGGCGCGTACCACGGATGCACGACCGGCTCGCGCAGCGTGATGTGGCCGGTCCGCGTGCGGCGCGCCGCTGCATCGATGACCTCGACGCCGCAGCGCTTGCAGACGATGCCCGCGTAATGGCGGCCGCGGTAGCGCCCGCATGCGCACCAGTACGAGCGGACGGGCCCGAACACGAGCTGACTCTCGAGATCTGCGGGCTTCGTGATCTCGCCGCTCGACCACTCGCGGATCTTGTCCGCGCCGAGCAGGCCGCCATCGACGACTGACTGCACGAGGTTGTGCGGGCGGGTCGCAAAGGCGCGGAGCTGTGGATCGAGCGGGACCAGGGTCTCGGCAACCTCGGGCGGATCGACGACCGGCTCCTCGAGCCGGCGCCGGATCTCGTCGAGCAGCGCCTTGCTCTCGCGCGCGTGTGCGTGCGTTGGCAACGCGAGCAAGATGGCCTTGGCCTCGGCGAGCTCGCCACGCTCCGCGAGCAGCTCGGCGAGCCGCGTCGTCGCCTCGTGCAGTAGCGCGATCTCCCCTGATGCCCGCGCGAGCTCGACGCTCGTCCGCGCGTGTTGCTCGGCGATCGCACCGGTCTCGCTCGCCGACAGCGACAGCTGCATGCGCGCCGCGAGCTCCGGGTTGGCCGCGCGACTCGCCTCGGCGAGTGCGGACGACGTCGTGCGGAGCGTGCTCGTGCCGCCCTCGTCACGCATCGCCGCGCGCAGCTCCTCCGCCAGCTCGGCCTCGAGCACCACGAGCCCGAGCGCCTGCGCGGTCTCGAGCGCCGCGCCGAGCTGGACGACCGCGCGATAGCGTTCGTAGGTCACGAGCTCGCGGGCGAGCCGGCGCCGGAGCTCGATCTCGAGCTGCGCGTCGTGCTGCGCGCGCAGCAAGGTCTCGGCGATCACCGCGTCGGCCTCGGCATCAGCGAGATCGTCGACGAGCGCGACGATCAGCCGGCACGCCGCATCGAGCCGCGCCTGCAGCCGCTCCGGCGTTCCGTCATCCGCATCTGCGGCGGCGGCCAGTGCCCCGCGTAGGTCGCCACGCAACCCCTCGCCCACGCCGCCTCCTAGGACTTCGCTTCGCGACCGCTGACCTTCTTGAGCGCGCCCTCGGCCGCATCGACGGCGGCCTTGATCTCGGCCTCGCTGCCACCCAGCCACATCCGGCCAAACGCGCCGAACGTGATGACCTCCATGAGGTGGACCTTGGCGGCCTTCTCGGCCTCGTTCGCGGCGAGCGCGGCGTAGGCCGCGGGGAACACCTCGAGGATGTAGAGCGTCTGCCCCGTCATGATCATGTCGCCGTGCCGCATCCGGTTGATCAGCTGGCTCTGGTGGCCATCGATCCCGGTGATGATCTGCGATGACACGATGCGCGGCTTGATCCGGTCCTCGCGCTTGACGCCCATCTTCGAGAGGATGGTGTCGACCGCGGCCTCGACCTGCCCCTTGTCGCTGTTGTGCAGCTCGAGCATGCCGTAGGCGCGCTCGACGATCTGCATGCCGGGTCGGCAGGTGGTCGCCTTCAGCGCGACATCGGTCAGCTGGTTGATCGCGATCCCCGGCGCGATCTCGATGAACACGGCAGCCTCTTCCTCGAGCGGCATGAAGCCCGAGCACACGGTCTGCAAGAAGCCGGTCAGCTGCGGCTGCAGCGAATCGAGGACGGTGAGCGCGCGAAGCTCCATCGCGGCCACGCTATCACGCCGCTCGCGCGCGTGCTGACGCGGGCCCCGCTGATCACGCGTGCTGATGCCGGCCCCGCTGATCACGCGTGCTGACGGGGACCGGCCATCGCGATGCGTGCTGGCGCGCGGCCGGCTGATCGCGCGTGCATACGCAGGTTCCGGCGCTCCGCGGTCGCGGCTCAGACGCCGGGCTTGTGCGGCAGCTTGCCGTCGGGTGCCGGCAGCAGCCCGCGCCGCATCTCGATCACCGAGTGCGACGCCGCGTGCAGCTCGCGCGCGAGGTGTTCGAACGCGATCCAGGGATCGACGGTCTCGCCACACGTAAACAGATCGACCGCCGCATATCCGTACTCGGGCCACGTGTGGATCGAGAAGTGCGACTCCTCGATCACGACGACCCCGGTCACGCCGTGCGGGCTGAACGCGTGCACCATGTCCTGCACCGGTGTCGCCCCGGCCTTGGTGACCGCCGCGAGCAAGTGCGTACGAATCGACTCGGGACGGTTGAGCAGCTCGCGATCGCACCCATGGTACTCGCACAGCAGGTGGCGGCCCAACGCCCTCATCGTCGTCACGGTTGCATCCTCGTTCGCATCGACAGGCCGCGAACATACGCGCAGACCCGGCCTCGGCGCGACCGGATTCGCAGATCACGGGGTGGGCTCGATCCGCGAGCATCCCGAGATCGTGACCACCGCCTCCGATCAGGAGGTTCGTGTCGTTCCGACGGTGACTGCGGCCGTCCGGCGTCAGCGCGTGCCGCGCTTTGGTCCGCGGGGCGGCGGGCGCATGCCGCGCTTCTCGCCCGCGTTGCCTGCGCCGCCACGCTTGGCTCCGGTTCCGGTTCCGCGCGGGCCGAACGTCCGCCGCTCCCCCTCGGCCGCGCCACCACTGCGGGGCGCACGCTCGCTGCGCTCGCCTCCACGGACACCGCCTCGCGGACTGTTCGAACCACCAGGACCTGCCGTACCGCGCGACGAACCCGCGCGCGACCCACCCGCGCCACGTGCACCACCCGCACCACCACGGCCCGCAGGCGCGCGCGCGGTCCGCTCGCTGCGTGCATCAACCCCGCCGCGCGGGCTCCCCGAGCCACCAGGACCGCGCGATGCAGGACGACCGCTACCAAACGCCCCAGGCTCGCTGCGCCCCCCACGACCGCCGAATCCTCCGCGCTCGGCGCCGGCACGACCGCCGCCCGCGCCACGCGCGCCACTGCTTGCGCCTCCTCGTGCTGCGCCGCCGAATCCGCCGCGCTCACCGCCCGCGCCTCCGCGTGCAGCGCCGCCAAATCCGCCGCGCTCGCCGCCGCCACGCGCGCCGCCGGAGCCTCCGCCGAATCCGCCGCGCTCGCCATTGCCACGCGCGCCCGCGGATCCGCGTGGACCGCCGCCGCGCGAACCGCGATCACCATCGGCGCCAGGCGCACTCGCTCCGCTGAATTCACCGCGGGGCCGACGCTCGCCGTCACCGCCCGACGCACGAGGTGCCCCGCCGCGCGCACCGGCGTCGCGCGAGCCGGCGTCGCCATCGTGCGTGCTCGTCGCACCCCGCTTTGCGTAAGCGCGACGCTCCGAGGACTGGCTCTGGTTGCTGCCCGGACGCGCAGCGCCGCCGCGCGCTCCGCCAAAGCCACCGCGCGCGGCACCTCCGCCACTGCCACCAGGACCGCCGCGATCAATGCCACCAGCTCCACCGCGCGGACCGCCACGACTTCCGCCACCTTCGCCGCCGCGAGCGCTGCCACGCTCGAATCGACCGGAGCTTGCACCCCCCGCGCCGCGCTCGACGCCGTCAGCGCCACTCCGTGCGCCACCGCGCACGCCGCGGTCGGCGGCTCCGCCGCCGCGCACGCCGATACCGGTTCCGCCACCACCGCCCGCGCCACCGCGATCCGATGTTCCGCGCTCGAAGCCACCGGCGGCGGCCACCGCCGCCCGGGCTGCGCCACCGCGATCGTATGCACCGCCACGTACGCCACCACGTCCCGCGCCACGCTCGCCGAAGCCGGCGCCTCCGCTGCTCGAACCGCCTCGATCGAAGTTGCCGCGACCGGCACTGCCGCCGCGTGCGACTCCGCGATCACCGAAGCCGCCACCGCCACCGGCGCTACCGCCACGCTCACCGAAACTACCGCCACTGCTGCGAGCGCCGCCTCCGGCGCTCGAACCGCGAACGGCAGGGGCGCGAGCACCACGGGCGGCGGGCACCGCGTCCTCGCGATCGGCATCGGGGCGGTCGTCGAAGGCCTCGTCGTGCGGCGCGTCCTCGTCCGCGATCATGTCGAGGTCCGCGTCATCGGGACCGCGCTCGGCCTCGGCCTCGGCGCGTGCCTTCGCGCGGGCGCGCCGCGGCATGTCGGTCGCCTCGCGATCCGAACGCCAGGTGCCGCGAGCCACCGCGCTGTGATCGAGTCCGACCATGTCCCGCAGCTCGTTGAGCTCGTGCTGATCGATCTCGCGCGCGTCGCCGATCCGCAGATCGAGAAACGTCAGGTTCGCGAACGCGACTCGCTGCAGCTTGTCGACCCGATATCCGAGCGCCTCGAGCATGCGATGGATCTGCCGGTGCTTGCCCTCGTGGAGCGTGATCGCGAGCCAGGTGTGCTTGCTCTCCCCAGGTAGGACCTGTACGTCGGCCGGCATCGTGATCGTGCCGTCGTCGAGTTGAACACCTTTGCGCAGCAGCTTGACCTCGTCGAGCGAGAGCTGGCCGTGGACCTTCACGTGATAGGTCTTCGGCACGTGGCTCGCGGGCGCGAGCAAGCGCGCGGCAAGCTCGCCGTCGTTCGTCAGCAGCAAGACGCCCTCGGAGTAGAAGTCGAGGCGCCCGACCGGCTTGACCGGGACCGGCAAGTTCGGGAGGTAGTCCATCACCGTCGGCCGACCCCGATCGTCGGTCACCGCGGTGATGCAGCCCTTGGGCTTGTTGAAGACCACGTAGAACGTATCGAGCGCGACGACTGCCTCGCCATCGACCTCGATCTGGTCGCTGTCGGGATCGACCTTGGTGCCGAGGACCGTCGTCACCTTACCGTTCACGGTCACCCGTCCGGCCGTGATCATCTCCTCCGCTTTACGACGGGCGGAGACGCCCGCCGCAGCGAGGTAACGCTGCAACCGTACGGGCGTGCCCATGTCTACTCCGTGCTTTGCTCGACAGCGGGATCATGTCCCGCCTGCGCCTCGACCACGATCGGATCGATCTCCGAACGCGTCTTCGGCTCATCCACGTCTCGTGCCTCGTGTGGCTCGCCGATGCGACCCAAATCTTGCGGCCACTCCGCCGACGCTACGCTCCACGATTCCGACACTTCGACGCTCGTGCTTACCACATCGATCACGGGTGTCACGGCCTCGGGAGCTGCAGCTGCCTGTATCTCGTCGTCAAAGTCGCTCGCGGAACCGCCCGCATCGTTAGCAGCAGCCTCGATCAGCTCGTCGCTCGCCGCTTCGATCGACTCGTCGCTTGCGGCTTCGATCGGCTTGTCGCTCGCCGCCTCGATGACCTCGTCGCTCGCCGCTTCGGTCGCCGCCTCGATGACCTCGTCGCTCGCCGCCTCGATGACCTCGTCGCTCGCGGCTTCCATGCCGTCGTCGCTCGCCGCTTCGATGACCTCGTCGCTCGCCGCTTCGATCGGCTCGTTATTCGCGGCCTCGATCAGCTCGTCATCGGCCACCAGCGTGGGTTCGTTCGCAACGACTGACGCTGGAACGACTGACGCTGGATCGACGCGATCTGGGACAGCTGCCGAGTACGACGCGAGGAACTCGTCGAGCGTGCTCGTCTCGGTGACCCCAGCGTCCTCGATCGCGCCGTCGGGCTCGAACCCGCCCTCGCCGCTCGGGCCACCACCGCCACCCCCCCCCTCGGGATCGGAGCCACCGTCGGGATCATCGCTGCCGTCGGCGCTGACACCGAGGCGATCGCTCATCACCTGGCGGCTCTCGTCGGTGAGCTCGGAGTACTCGCGGAGCGTCGGCAGCTCGCGCAGATCGCCGAGGCTGAAGAAGTCGAGGAACTCCTTGGTCGTGCCGTACAGCATCGGCCGGCCGACCTCTTCCTTCTTGCCGAGGATGCGGATCAGCGCGCGATCCATCAGCATCTTGAGCGTGCCGCTCGAGTCGACCCCGCGGATGTCGTCGATCTCGGGACGCGTGATCGGCTGGCGATACGCGATGATCGCGAGCGTCTCGAGTTGCGCACGAGACAGCCGCACCGGACGTCCCGCGATCAGCTGCTGGACCCAGGCGGAGAACTGCGTGCGAGTGCGGAACTGGTAGCCGCCGGACACCTGCTGCAGCACGAGGCCGCGGTCGGCGAAGTCGGTCGCGAGCGCCGCGAGGGCTGCCTCGAGCCGACGGGTATCACTGACCCGCGTCAACTGACGCAAGCGCTGCACGGTGATCGGCTTGTCCGAGGCAAACACGAGCGCCTCGACGAGGTGCTTGAGCTGCACGTCGTCCATCGACGCTGCGCTCGTCGGCAGCGTCGCACCGACGTCGGTCGCATCGTCCTCGGAACCTGCCTCGAGCACGTCGCCAGTGCCTGGCTCGCTGATGTCCGTGCCTTCGCCATCGTCGCCGGCCACGTCCATCACGGGCTGCTCGCTGGCCTCGCCGAGCTCTGCGTCACCGGCACCATCCGCGATCAGCGATGCATCGTCGCTGACGCTGGTGCCGAGGGAATCCTCGCCAGCAGGCTCAAGTGACGCCGCGTCGACAGCATCCTCGACGACCTCCACCGCTGGCTCGTCGGTCGTCGCGATCTCCTCCGCCGGCTCGCCTTTGCGCCGCTTGCGGCGCCGCCGCGACACGTCATTGGCGGCCGCAACCAGCGCATTAGGTCCGCCGTCGACCTCGTCGATCCCCACGTGCGCGACCGCGCCGTCGGCGAGGTCCACGGCGCCGCGATCCAACGGTGCCTCCACGGAAGCCACGGGCCCCGAACCCTCCGCGAGGATCTCGTCGGGAGCCTCCGGCGGGACGGCCTGGACGTGCTTGGACTTGTGCTTGTTTCCGCGCGACTTGCGACTCACGGGGTACCTCTCGCCGGCCCTTCTAGCACGGCGGTCCGACACTCTCGGTCAGCGGTAGTCGTCGCTGCCGACGATCGACGCCTCGACCCGTGCGCGGAGATCGTCCCCCGCCCGCTCGATCATGATCTCTTCACCCGGATCGTGCTGGGTGATGGCGATCAGCCGCAGCTTGGCCATCTCGAGCAGCGCCAGGAACGTCACCACGGCCTCGTGCTTGACCTCGGGCAGCGTGCGCGGCTGACCGTCGCGGATGAAGCTGAACATGCTCGAGAACGCGAAGCGGCCCTCGGCCTCGAGCCGATCGGTGAGCTCTGCGATCTTCTGGCTCAGCGTGAGCCGGTCGATGACGACGTCGTGCGAGACCTTGAGCTTGGCCTGCCGCATCACCCGGTCGAATGCCTCGATCAGCTTGTGCACCGGGAACGCCGCGAGCGGCGCGATCGCATCAGGATCGACACCATCGCCCACCGCGTCCTCGGTCGGCGCGCCGCGGCTCCACACATTGCGGCCAACGACGGGCTGGTGCCCGAGCTGATTGGCCGCTTCCTTGTACTTCTGGTACTCGAGCAGTCGACGGATCAGGTCCGCGCGCGGATCGATCTCGACCTCGCTCTCGGATGCGTCGGCGTCTTCCTCGTCAGCGACCTCGGGGGTCGGCAGCAGCTCGCGTGACTTGATGTGGCAGAGCGTCGCCGCCATCAGGAGGTACTCGCCGGCGACATCGATATCGAGCGCCGCCATCGTGTCGAGGTACGACAGGTACTTCTCGGTGACGAACGAGATCGGGATGTCCATGATCGACAGCTCGTGCTTCTTCACCAGGTGAAGCAGCAAATCGAGAGGCCCCTCGAACACGTCGAGGGCGACCTGGTATCCGGCCTGATCCATCGCGATGTCTTTACTACGTCAGGCCGACGATCGCAGCGACACCGGCGTACAGCTTGCCCGCGCACCAGACTGCCGGCGTCAAGAACAGCCAGCGAAACTGCGGGATCATGATGAAGGCGAGGATGATGAACGGACCGAACCTCGCGAACTCCTGGAACTTGGCGCGATGGCGGTACGGAACCAGCGCCTCGGCGACATGACCGCCATCGAGTGGCGGGACCGGGAGCAGGTTGAAGAACATCAGCACGAAGTTCGTGATCACGACGAACTTCAATATCAAATTCACCTCGGAGCTCATGTCGAGCACGCCGGTCTTGATGAGGATGACGTGCGTGATCGCGACCAGCGTTGCCAGCAATAGATTCATGCCGGGACCGGCGATCGAAACCAGGATGCTGGCGGTCGACATGCTGATGCCGCGGCGGATGCGGTGTGGCTGCCACTGCACGGGCTTGCCCCAGCCAAAGCCGCCGCCACCCATGACGCCGCCGATCAGCGGCAGCAGGATCGTCCCGATCGGGTCTGCGTGCGCGATCGGGTTGAGCGTGACGCGGCCCTGCCGTTTTGGCGTGTCATCCCCGAGCTTGTAGGCGACGATCGCGTGCCCGAACTCGTGGACGGCGACCGACGCGATCAGCGTGAACAGCCCGATGATAATCCAGCGGATATTGTCTGCGCTCAGATCCATTCCGGTCGAAGGACTATGGCCAATCGAGCCCCGGACCGCAACCCCCGAAAACTTGCGCGGATCCCCACATCGTCGACGATCACCGCATGGCGCGCCGGCTCTGTCTGGACGAAGCGGTCGACCTGCATCTCGATCACCTCAAGGTCGAGCGCGGCCTCGCCCGCCTCACCCTCGAGGCGTACGGCCGCGATCTCGCGCGGTTCGTGGGTTTCCTGACCGAGCGCGGACGCGCGGACGTCGATGACATCACCCCCCTCGACGTCACCGACTTCTTGATCGCGCTCGCCGAGAGCGGCCTCGCGGCGCGCAGCCGTGCGCGTACGCTGGTCGCCGTCCGCGGGCTGTGCAAGCACCTGGTCGCCGAGCGCTGGCTCGAGGCCGATCCGGCAACCCTGATCGACAGTCCGCGCACCGCGAAGCGGCTGCCGGGCGTGCTCGGCGAGGAGGCCGTCGCGCGCCTGATCGCGCAGCCTCCCGACACCGGCCGCGGCCGGCGCGACGCCGCGATGATCGAGCTCGCCTACGCGTCGGGGCTGCGGGTGTCCGAGCTGGTCTCGCTGCCGATCGCGGACGTCAACTTGAACGCCGGCTTCGTGCGCGTCACCGGCAAGGGTAACAAGACGCGCCTCGTACCACTGGGAGAGGCCGCGCGCGATCGGATCGCGAAGTACATCGCCGACGATCGTCCGGCGCAGCTGCGCGACCCCGCCGTGCGCGCGCTGTTTCTCACCGACCGTGGGCGGCCGATGACGCGCCAGGCGTTCTGGAAGTCATTGCGCGCGTACTCGATCCAGGCCGGCGTGCGGTTGCCCGGCGGTGGCGTCTCGCCACACAAGCTGCGGCACTCGTTCGCGACCCACCTCGTCGAGCGCGGCGCGGATCTGCGCGCGGTGCAGGCCATGCTCGGTCACGCCGACATCTCGACGACCGAGGTCTACACGCACGTCAGCCGCGCCCGCATGATCGAGCAGGCCCGAAAACACCCTCGCGCGAGGTGATATAGTTCGCCGCTATGGGGAAGACGCGCCGGGCGATAGCTCTGCTCACGATCACGGTCGCGTGCGGTGGCCAGCAGGCCGCGCCGACGCCGAAGTCCGACGGCACCGCACAGAAGACCTTCAAGCCGCTGACGATCAAGGCCGACGCGAAGAACGCGAGCCAGGCGGTCATCCTCGGTACCGACGACAAGAACGGCTCGACGATCGTCCCGTTGCCGATCGAGGGCGACAAGGGCATGGTCGACGCGATGTGGGTCAAGCTCGGGCCGCAGGTCTCGGGTGGCTCGTCGCCGGTCAAGCTCGGCACGCGGCCGAACAAGGATGGCACCGTCGAGGTCGGCATCTTCGAGGAGCTCTCGGGCGGCACCGGCTCGCAGTGGCGCGCCGGCGTCTGGGTCTCGGCGTTCGTCGCCTCCAACACGATCGGCAAGGACCTCACCGACTTCTCGTTCACCGCGGCGTCGGGCGGCTACATCGACGGCGCGTCGGCGTCGGGCCTGATGGCCGGCGGATTCCTCGCGACGATGACCGGCGAGAAGATCGATCCGACGGTCACGATGACCGGCATCATCAACCCCGACGGCACGATCGGCCCGGTCGGCGGGATCCCCGAGAAGTTCAAGGGCTCGATCGAGAAGGGCAAGAAGCGGCTCGGCTATCCGATCGGCCTGCGCTGGGCGCGCTCCGCCGAGACCGGCCAGCAGGTCGACCTCGTCGCGCTCGCGAAGGAGCACGGCGCGGAGGCCGTCGAGATCTCGAACGTCTACGACGCGTACCGCCTGCTCACGCACAAGCGGCTGCCCGAGCCGGTGCCGGTCGCGGCCGCCGACATGGCGCTCGACGACGAAACGATCAAGGCGCTCGACGCCAAGTACAAGGAGTGGCAGCAGCGTCTCGCGAGCGAGTGGTCGGCGCTCCTCCAGCTCGAGCAGGCGGGTCGGCTCCCGGCGACGTTGACCGCGATGGGCCAGCTCGCGCAGCAGCGCGCCGCCGAGGCCGAGAAGTTTCACAAGCAAGGGCTCGTCGCGGTCGCGTACATCAAGATGCTGTCGGCGTGGGTCTACGCGGCGAGCGCGACCGACACCTACGACGTGCTCACCAAGGTCCAGGCCGGTGACATCACCGGTGCGATCAGCGCGCTCGGCGCCCTCGACGCGCTCGACGAGACCACGCTCGACGTGTTCACCAGGATCGGCCAGGTCAAGCCGAACACGCTCGGCGGCCACCTGCTGATGATGGGCGCCTTCCAGGCGGCACTGCGCGGCTGGGGCTTCAAGGTCTTCGCGAGCAGCTCGGTCGCGAACACGCGGCAATTCCTCCGCATGCTCGGCAGCGCGGACCGCGCGATGCTGGCGTCGCCCGAGGTCGCCGACAAGATCGTCCAGCAGGTCGCGCCTACCGTGCTGCTGATCGGCAAGACCGTCGCGGACACGATCGTCGCCTCGCAGAAGCTCGAGATCGAGAGCGAGAAGAGCGTCAACTACATGTGCTCGCTGCCCAACGTGAAGCAGCTCACGACGTCGTTCCAGTCGGCAGCCGCCGCGGGCGTGCACTACTTCGAGACGCTGCTCGTCGAGCCGCTCGCGAAGAACGCCAACATGCCGATCGACTCGGCGCGCAATCGCGTCGCGATGCTGGAGCCCGACTACATGACGGCGTACATGCTGTCGCGCCTGCACCAGTCCGAGGGCGTGCTCTCCAAGCTGAAGACTCAGTGGGGCGAGAGCTCGCTGCAGTGGAACCTGATGCTGCTCGCCGGTACCGAGCTCGCCTACTACAAGTCCGCCGAGCTCGTCGCGAAGTACTACTCGCTCAACGTCAAGGCGGACCCGACGACCGGGCGTTACATCGCGGTCGAGCACGAGAAGGCGTTCGTGAACATGCTCGTCAGCGCGGAGCGCGCGGCGCGCGCGAGTGCACGCGCGGCCCGGATCGCGACCGGCGCCATCCCGGTGCAGGCCAAGCTCGCATATCAGATCGCCAGCGTGCAGCGCGAAGGCGATGTCACCGACAAGCTCGAGGCGCTCGCGGGGTACTGGACGTCGTCGTCGTTCTCGCAGACCGCCGTGATGCTCGCGCGTAATTGACCGTAGTGGAGCGAGACCTCTGACCGAGCGACCGCGAAGGTCGGCCGTAACTGCGGTGCGGTTCAGGTCTTCGTCTTGCCGCGAAAGATCTCGTCGAGCGACGCCTGCACGTCCTTCTTGATCGCCGCGCGTCGCTCCTCGTCCTCGCGCGCCGGGTCGTGGCCGACCAGCGGCCCCATCGTGCGCTGCAGCTCCTCGACGAGCTCCTTGATCTGCGCGGCCTTGTCGTCGTTCGGGTTCTGGAGCCAGTCCGCGAACAGCCGCAGACCATCGGCCATCTTCTCGAGATCGACGCCACGAAACGCGTTCGCGATCGGCTCGCGTTGCCGCGCCAGCGCCTTGCCAGCCTCGCTACCGGTCTTGACGACCGCATCGATGAGCTTCTCGACCTCGCCGGCGACGACCTTGCGCGCGACCTCGCCCTCTTGCTTGATCTGGACCTGCTGGACGAGCGTGTCGACCTGCACCTTGACGGTCGCGACGTGCTTGCGCAGCTCGGCGCCCTGCTTGCCCTGAAGCTCGCCGCTGACCTTGGCGAGCGCATCCATCAGCACGTCGAGCGGCGCGTCCGAGAGCTCGTCGGCGGTCGGCACGATCTTCGCTAGCTTGTCGGGCGCTTTCTTCTTCGAGGTCATTGGATGCGGTCCCGGCGAAGCGTGACGGTGGTGGCGGTGGTGGGTTGGTCGAAGCCGGCGATCACGGCGCACTTGTACGCCGCGCCCGGCACCTCGATGCGATACAGCACGCGCTGGGCACCAGTCCCGAGCCGGGGCATCTCGAAGCCACTGCCGAATCGCGCCTCGAGCGCCGCGCGGGTCAGCGTGCCCGGCTCGACGACGAGCTCGAGCTCCGAGACGTCACCGTCGCGCGAGCCGACGAGCAGCTTGCGAGCTCCTGGTGGCGGCGGCTGCACCGTGACATCCGAGCCCGCGGGCGTCGGCGTGCCAGCGATGCACAACGTGTCGAGCGCCTGCGCCGGTGACCCGGGCGGCAACTGGCACAGCGCGGTCGCCCACACGTGCAGCTGATCGGCGAGCTCGCGGATCGCACCGGCGCCCGCGGCCGGCATCGCCTGCCCGCCCGGCTTCTTCCACGCCGGCGGCCACGCCGGGAACGTCTCGACCTCCTGATCACCAACGAGCAGCGTGTACGTCGGCCCGCCGGGCGGGTTCATCCGCAGCGTGTACGACCGCCCGTTCCAGCTGGCGGAAAACGATGACGTCTGGCCGGTTCCGACCTGCCACGCGATCGGCGCCTCGCGGCGACGCTGGAACGCCTCGTCGCGGCGCTGCGCCACCATCCGCGCAAACGCGGCCTCGTCGAGCGCGTCGACGTCCTTGCCGGAGCCCGGCGTGACATGCGCGAAGTAATCGCGATCGACCACGAACCCGCCGGTCGCGAAGTCGAACACGAGGCAGTCGCTGCCACCGTCGGGCAGCGGCACGATCTTCACCGGCCGATCGTTCACCGCGTAGTACCTGGGCAAGAGCTGCGTCATCACCAGTTCGCGATCTGCTTGAGGTGGGCCGCGAGCTCCGCGAGCGTCTTCATCTGGCGGTGCACGACGTAGTAGCTCTCGCGAAGATCGGCGGCCTTCCCGGCGCTGGTGCCTGGCGCCTCGCCGAGCAACACGTCGAGCCGCGCGGCATCGAACGGCTCCTTGCCCGCCGCGAGCGCCTCGCGCTCCGCCTCCGCGAGCTCGCGCGCCGCCTGCTCGGCCTTGCGGCGGAACAGCTCGTTCGCGAAGTCGCTCATGGCGCCGACCTTACCGCGGGCGCCCGCTCGAGACGAAACCGATAGCGATACGCGGCCGACTCGCCCGCCGCCTCGACATCGAGCGCGACCTCGTAGATGCCGAGCGCCGGAAACACCATCGGTGCGTCACCGAACACGAAGTTGTGCTCGTCCGCTGCCGCGTCATGCGCTTGCTCGGCCATCGCCGGCGGCTCGACGCTGGTGTCCGCGGCGGCACGCAACCACTGGCGGAAGCGAAGACGATCTGCGCCCGCGAGGCCACCCACCATCGCGACCACCAGCAACCGAGGAACACGGATCTCGCCGTCGCCGACCGGCACGAAGATTCGCTCGCCGTGCACCCCGATCAACGTGAACGTCCCGTTCTCCTCGATCCGGACGTCCTCGCAGACATGCACCGCCTTCAGGAACATGGGCCTCCACAATACCCGCACGCCGCGGCGCCAGCGCGGCTCCGGCGATCGATCGCTTCGCCACTTGCAGTCTGCGTGCGATCCGTTCAGGATTAGACCGATTGGTCTAGCGATGGCGAACGACACCAAACAGCTCCTGCTCGAGCAGGGCATGGCGATGCTGCTGCGGCAGGGCTATCACGACCTCGGGGTCGCGCAGCTACTCGAAGCAACGAGTATCCCGAAGGGGTCGTTCTATCACCACTTCAAGAGCAAGGAGGATTTTGGCCTCCAGGTGATCGACCGCTACATGCTCGAGGTCCACGGCGGTCTCGATCACTGTCTCGACGATCAATCCCTGCCGCCGCTCCAGCGCGTGCGCCGGTTCTTCGAGATGACCGAGGAGAAGTACCGTGGCGAGGGCTACCTCGGCTGTCTGCTCGGTGGGCTCGGCCAGGAGCTCTCGGGGATCAGCGAAGCCTTTCGCAAGAAGGTCGAGTGGTGCTTCTCCGAGATCGCACGGCGCATCACGTGCTGCCTCGATGAAGCGATCGAGCGCGGCGAGCTGTCGGCGAACACCGATACCCACCTGATGGCGCAACTGCTGATCAACTGCTGGGAGGGCGCTGCGCTGCGGACCAGGCTCCAGCGCGACCCGGCGCCGCTGCGCCAGATGCTCGACTTCTACTTTCGAACGGCATCGTCGTAACCATCGGCGGCGCCGGAGTTGTTTTGCACACGAACCACAAGACCGACCGGTCTGTTATTGCTGCGAACCAACACGAAAAGGAGAATGCACATGCGAGTCACCAAGAACGATGTCGAAGTGAAGATGGAGATCCCGGGCGCCATCATCCGCCAGCGGACGGATTTCGGAGACGCCACGGGCTACGGCAAGATCAGCGGCGAGTACTTCACGCTCGCGGCTGGTGTCGACACGACCCCGTTGTTCCAGGGTCTCGCCGGCAACGCCTGTCACTGCCCGCACTGGGGCTACGTCCTGAAGGGCACGATCACGACGACCGATGCGGCCGGCGTGCAGGAGACCGTCAACGCGAATGACCTCTTCTACTGGCCGGGCGGCCACAACGTGAAGGTCACCGCCGACGCCGAGCTGATCATGTTCAGCCCGCAGCACGAGCACACCGTCGTGATCGATCACATGCGCGAAAAAGTGAAGAGCATGTGACCGCGCCGTCACGAGCCTGTCGCGTTTGACAACCGGGACCGGGCCGACCCTGCTGGGCCTTGCGGCGGTGCTCGCCTTCGCCGCGCGCCTGCGGTATCCATCTTGGGATGGCCGATTCGCGCGTGCACCTGCCGGTGATCGGACAGGCTCCGGCCCCCGATTCGACTGCGCCGGCACCGCCGCGTCGCCGTCATCCCGAGTGGATCCGCGCGACGCTGCCGACCAAGCCGGCGTTCTTCGAGCTGCGCGCGATGGTGAAGGAGCTCGAGCTCCACACGGTCTGCGAGAGCGCGAGCTGCCCGAACATCGGCGAGTGCTGGACGCGCCGCGCGCTGACGATCATGATCCTCGGGGATATCTGCACGCGGTCGTGCCGGTTCTGCGATGTCACGACCGGCCGGCCGCTGCCCGCCGATCCGGACGAGCCACGCCGCGTCGCCGAGATGCTCGGCAGGTTGCAGCTCGAGCACACGGTGATCACGTGCGTCGATCGCGACGACCTGCCCGACTTCGGCGCCGCGCACTGGGCGGAGACGATCCGCAGGGTCAAGGCCGCGTGCCCGCAGATGACGCTCGAGGTCCTCGCCGGCGACTTCAAGGGCAAGACCGAGCACGTCGACATCGTGCTCGACGCCGATCCGGACGTGTTCGCGCACAACCTCGAGACCGTGCCGCGGCTGTCGCGCCAGGTCCGCGTGCAGGCGAGCTATCCGCGCAGCTACCAGATCCTCGAGCACGCGCGTAAGCGCGACGCGGTGACCAAGACCGGGCTGATGCTCGGGCTCGGCGAGACCCGCGAGGAGGTCAAGAGCGTGCTGCGCGAGCTCGCCGGCCTCGGCGTCGACATCGTCACGCTCGGTCAGTACCTCGCGCCGAGCGCCGATCCATCTAGGCACCTGCCGATCGAGCGCTACGTCCACCCGACCGAGTTCGTCGAGCTCGAGCAGTTCGCGCGCGAGGCCGGGATCACGCACGTCGTCGCCGGTCCGCTCGTGCGCTCGAGCTATCACGCCGATGGCCAGGCCCAGCTCGTCCGCGACCTCCGCGCGGCGAAGGGTCCCTAAGGGGATTTCTTCGGCGTGCGGATTTTTTCATCGGCGCTTCGCGCCGCCAAACCACCGATCGGCTCGCCTCAGTCAATCGCGGCCGTCACATGATCCGCGGCCTCGGTGTTCTGCTCGTGATCGGTGGCGCCGTTGCGCTGCTTTGGATCTTCGTGATCCGCGATGACGGGCCGCCGGGACCGGCCACCGTCGAGTACGTCGCGGTCGCGGCGCGCACGACGCGAGCGAGCGCTGGCGGTATCTCGCTGACCGTCGACGTCGAGCTCGAGGCGAGGTCCGCGCTGCCGCCCGGCGCGCCCCACGTCATCGTGCACGCGCGCTGCGAGGACGCGACCGACGACGCGCTCGGCTCGTTCCAGCTGCTGGCGAACGCGCAGCCCGGCGATCGCAAGGTCGACAGTATCGAGCTGTTCAGCGTCCGCCCGTTCGCCCAGGAACCGACGACCTGCGAGCTCACGCTGACGATGAGCGAGGGCGCGACCGCACCGCAGCGCTACTGCTTCCAGCTCGGCCAGACCGCCGCCGGCCCCTGCTGAGTCACGAAATCAGCGGATGAGATCGACGACGAGCTTGATCACGAGCGCGCTGGAGACCACCAGCACCATGATCCGGATCAGCCGGGCACCACCCCGGAGCGCGAGCCGTGCGCCGACGAGGCCACCCAGGAGCTGGCCGCCCGCCATCGGCAGCGCGACCGCCCACGCGACGGTTCCCGCATACGCGAACGCCGCGAGCGACGCGAGGTTCGACGCGAAGTTCACGACCTTGGCGTCCGCGGTCGCGCGCATCAGGCTCTTGCCGCACAGCGCGACGAAGCCGACGATCAGGAACGTCCCGGTGCCCGGGCCGAAGAAGCCGTCGTACGCCCCGATCACGAACGCGAGCGTCGCCGCGATCATCAGGTAGCGACGCGCGCGCTCGGGGGTCGGCGTGTCGTCGTCGCCGTCCCCGGCGGGCTTGCGGATGACGAGCAGCCCGGCGGCGCCGATCAGCATCGCGATCACGATCGGCCGCAAGGCGTCGCGATCGACGAGCAACACGAGCTCGGCGCCGATCGCCGCACCGATCAGGCCGAGCGGGAACGCGAGCGTCGCTTGCTTCGCGTCGACGCGGCGGGCGCGCCAGAACGCGAATAGCGCCGCACCCGAGCCCCACACGCTCTGACCCTTGTTGGTGCCGAGCGCGACGTGCGGCGGCAGCCCCGCCGCGAGGAGCGCCGGCAGCGTGATCAAGCCGCCGCCGCCGGCGATCGCGTCGACGATCCCCGCGAAGAACGCGGTGACCGCGAGCATGCCGATCACCAGCGGATCCACGCCACCACGGTAGCATCCGCTATACTGTGATCGTGCAGGTCACCGTCGTCGGCGCCGGCGTCATCGGGCTGACCACCGCGCTCGCGCTCGAGGAGCACGGGCACGAGGTCCGCATCGTCGCGGGCGCCGACTCCCAGCACACGGCCTCGGCGATCGCGGGGGCCGTGTGGTTCCCGTATCGCGCCGGTCCACCGGCCCGGGTCGCCGCGTGGGCGGCGCTGACGCGCGGCTGGCTCGAGCAGCTCGTTGCCGAGCGCGACGCAGGCGTCGATCTCGTGACCGGGTACGAGATCACCAGCGACGAGGGGCTCTCCCCGCCGCGTCCGTGGTGGGCCGCGAACATCGACGTCAGCCGCGCACCCGCGCCGGTGACCGGGGCGTTGCTCGCGTGGCAGTTCAGCTCCGTCCGCGTCGAGCCGTCACTGTTCCTGCCGTGGCTCGCTCGACGAGTGCGCGCGAAGATCGACCGCAGGCCGGTGATCGATCTCGCCGCGGAGCCGGGGGACTTCGTCGTCAACTGCACCGGCCTCGCCGCGCGGGATCTCGCGAACGACGACCTGCTGTATCCGCTGCTCGGTCAGGTCGTGATGACGGAGCCCGGCTCGGTCGATCGCACGATCACGGTGACCGATCACCGCGACCTCGACGCGATCTTCTACATGATCCCACGCCGCGAGGAGCTCGTGCTCGGCGGCTGCTCCATCCCGTGGCCACCGGGCGCGCCGCCCGAGGTCAACCCCGAGATCACGGCGCGGATCCTCGCGCAGGCGCGCTCCCTCGGGCTCGCGGTCGGCGCGGTCCGTAACGTGCGCGCCGGGCTGCGTCCCTACCGGCTCGAGGTCCAGCTGCTGCGCGACCGCACGAACCCGCGGCTCATCCACAACTACGGTCACGGCGGCGCCGGCTACACGCTGTGCCGCGGGTGCGCCGAGGACGTCGTCGGCCTGGTTACTTGACCTAATACTTGATCAACCCGAGCAGGTAGAGCGCAGCGATCGTCCCGGCGACCGCGAGGATCGCCACGATCGCGATCCACATCACGCGCGTCCCGTTGCTGCGCTCGGCGACGCTCGCGCCGAACCGAGCAGGTTCGGCCTTGGTGTCGCGCATGCTGTCGTCGTTGGAGACCTCGACGAGCTTGCCCTTCCCGCTGCCCTGACCGACGCCACGCACGGTCGCATCCGACTTGGGCTTGAGGTCGTCGCGGACGTGCAGCATCGTCGGATCGTCGTCGGCGTCGCGCGTCCCAGCTGCCTTGCTCTCGATCACGAGACCCATCGTCGTGCTGTCGATCGCGGTGACTTCTTGCGAGTCGTTCGAGACGAGGTTCGACGGCCGCGGGCCACCCTTCGGCTCGTGCATCCGCGCAGAGACCTTGTCGTGCGGCACCTCCTCCATCACGAGGACGCTCGCGTGCACGAGCCCCTGGGTCAGGCAGCGATTCCACGCCTCGCGCAGCGCCTGCTCGGCATCCGAGGAGTCCTTGTAGCGCGTGCGATCGGACGGCTGCAGCGCGGTCATCACCACGGTCGCCAGCGGTTCGGGGATCGAGGGATCGTGACGCGTCGGCGGCAGCGCGTTGCCCGACACGACGTAGCTGTTCGTGGTCTTGGTATCCGGGCCCTCGTACGGGATGCGCCCCGTCAGCAGCTCGTAGAGGCACGCGCCCCACGCGAACACGTCGGCCTGCGGCGTGTAGCGGCCCTCGCGGATCGCCTCGGGCGGCGAGTAGCCGGGCGTCCCCATGAAGATGCCGACCTGGGTCAGATCCGAGTCGGGCAGCCGCGCGATCCCGAAGTCGGCCAGCTTCCAGCGGTTGTCACCCGCGTGCAGGACGTTGGCGGGCTTGACGTCGCGATGGACGATGCGCTGGCGGTGCGCGAACGCCAAAGCCGACGACAGATCGAGCGCGATCTGCACGCAGCGCTGGAGCGGGAACCGCACGCGATCGAGCCGGTCGGCGAGCGACTCGCCTGGCAGGTACTCGAGGACCATGAACGGCGCGCCGGACTGCTCGTCGACGCCGACGTCGAAGATCGTCACGATCGCCGGGTGCTGCATCTTCGCGGCGGCCTTGGCCTCGCGCTGGAACCGCTCGAGGAACGCCGACCGTACGCGCCGGCCCTGGCCCTGCGGCGACATGATCGTCTTCACCGCGACGATCCGATCGAGCAGTGGATCGCGCGCCTTGTAGACGATGCCCATCGCGCCCTTGCCGATGGTCTTGATCACCTCGTAGCGGCCGATGCGCTGACGCCCCTCCTCGCCGCTCAGCTGCATACCGGGCGGCGCCTCGCCCTTGAGGCGCGTGGCGGTACGTGGCCTTACGTGTAGAGGCTCGTCGCTCATCAGCGCTCGACGAGTCTAACACGGCCCCTCGTCGATCAGCCGGGCGGACGCTCGGGAGCCTGGTCCGTGGCGCGCTCGGCGTCCGGGCTCCGCGCAGCATCGCGCCCCGAGACCTTCGCACCCGGCGCGACGCTCGAGGTGACGAACGAGTTGCCGCCGATCACCGCGCCCTTGCCAATGATGGTGTCACCGCCGAGGATCGTCGCATTCGCGTACACCACGACCTCGTCCTCGAGCGTGGGATGGCGCCGCTTGCCGGGCTCCGGCCGGGCATGGCCCTGAGGCACGGTCAGGCCACCGAGCGTCACGCCCTGATAGATCCGGCAGCGGTCGCCGATCTTCGAGGTCTCGCCGATCACGACCCCGGTACCGTGGTCGATGAAGAAGCTCTTGCCGATCTCCGCGCGCGGGTGGATATCGACGCCGGTCCGGCGGTGCGCGATCTCCGTCATGATCCGCGGGATGATCAGGGCGCCCTCGACGAGCAGCGCGTGCGCGATCCGGTACACCGTGATCGCGTAGGTCCCGGGATAGCAGAACAGGATCTCGTCGATGCCGGTCGCGGCTGGATCGGACTCCAGCGCGAAGTGGAGGTCGAGCTTGATCTGCGCGTGGAGCTCCGGCAGGTGCAGCAGGAAGCGATCGGTGATCCGGTCCGCGGAATCCTGGCACTCGACGCACTCGAGGTCGCTCTTGCCGAGCTCTTGCTGCCGTTTGTGGTGATGCGCGAGATAGACCTGCCGCGACAGCAGGCCACGCAGCTCGATCACGCGGGCGCGCGCCAGGTCACGGAGCTCCTTGCGGCGACCCCGGGTCACGTCGGGACCGGCGTAGCCGGGGAACATCAGCGCGCGGGTCTTCTCGAGGATCGCCTTGCAGACCTGATCCGACGGCAGCTCGTAGCTGCCGATGTGCTGCATCTCCTGCGACGCGGGGTCGAGGTACAGCTTGAGCATCTCGTCCGCCACGGCGTCGATGGCATCGCGTTCGGGGACCATCGTCAAACGCTATCACGTCGCTCGATCGTCGTGATCGACGTGTCCTCCCTGGTCGGGCTGGGCCACACGTCGTCGGGTGCGGCAAACTTTTCGGAGAGCAGATCGACGTACACCGCGTCAGTCATCGTCCGGGCCCGCATCCGATCGCGGCACCGGCGCAGGCGCATCGTTGAGCTTGGCGACGACATCGTCGAGCTTGGCCTCGGGGATCGTGACCCGCGTCGGCATGCCGCCGCCGAGCGCGAACAGCTCGACGAAGTCCCAGCCCGAGTCGAAGCCCGCCGCGATCGTCACCATGCCGGAGTCGCGCACGACCGAGACCGGCGCCCTCGCCTGCCCGGCGAGCAGCAGGTCCGTCTTGTCGAAGTGGCCGGCGAACCCGGCGGTGTCGACGACCGCGACCCGGCCGCGGATCGTGAACCGGCCGGCGAGCAGCTGGGTCCCGGCATCGCGGCGTTCGAACTCGGCGGCCGCCTCGCCGATCACGTCGTCGTGGACGCCCGGCTTCATGCCACCGACGAGGAACTGCACGACCGCGCGCTTCAGCTGGTCGTCGCGAAACTTCGCGCGCAGCGCGCGATCGATCCGCGTCGCGATCGGGCTCGGCGTGCCGATGCGGGTATCGACCGCGCGGGCATCGTCATCGGCGGTCGCGTACGGCGCCCTGCCACCGAGGATCCACTTCGCCGCGGCGTACAGCCCATCGAGATCGACGTGCGTGCAGATGCAGTCGATCGGGCCGGTCTGGCGCACCAGCTCCGGCGTCACCATCTCGGGGCACGCGCCGTGCTCCGCCTTGGTCGACAGCACGAACCGCGGATCGCCGGCGAAGTCGACGTGACGCTCGTGGTCATGATGATCGACCCACGCCGCGAGCCGATCGCCGAGCGCGGCGAGGAACGGCCGGGTCGTCAGCTCGAACGAGACCGAGCTGCCGATGGTCGCGGCGAACGCGATGTCGAGCACGACGACGCGGCCCTGCAGCTTCTCCGCCTTCGGCAAGAGGCGTGGCGAAGCGAACCACAGCTGCGGCAAGTGCACGGGGGCGATCATATACGGTTGCCGCCGGCGCTATACCGTTTGCCGCCCGCGCCTACTGCTTGCAGTGCATCGTCGCGGCCCAGCCGTCGTGCAGGTAGACCTGGCGCACGGTGCCGCGGTCACCACACTGCGCACCGCCGGGGACGATCAAGCAGAGCGTGCGCTCGCCGCCGTCGGCGACCAGGGCGCTGCGCCGTCCGGGCGAGACCTGGCCGAGACGCGCGCCGTCGATCCAGACGTCGACCGGATCGGCACACTGCGAGTTGTCGACGTAGAACGTCGCGCGCGGCTTCGCGCGAGGCGCCTGCTGCACCGGGATGGTCTCGGCCTTGTCCTCCTGGATCAGCCGGTACCGCTCGGGATCCGCGACCGCCGCGGCGAGCAGCTTGTCGTTGCAGCCGACGAGCCGGAGCTCGGGCTGCGCGCCGCGTCCCCACTCGCTGCGCAGCTCGCCGACATCCGCGAGCGTGGTCCGGAACGCCTTGCGGATCGAGATCACCTGGGTACGTGCGTTCGGCAAGAGGCCGGTGGTCGCGCCGACCTCGTCGTGACGCGCGATGAACCGGTGTGCCTGCTCGAGCTCGCCGCCGAGGCGCTCGTAGCGGCGGAGCTCCTGCTGCGCCTCGTTCCACAGCGGCGCGATCCGCCCGATCGGGCACGTCCGGACCGGCGGCGCCTTGACCGGTGCGTAGGGACCCTTGCCGAGCGCGGCGATCAGCAGCAGGAACCGCGACTGGTACGAGACGCGGACGGCGGCCATCGCGGTCGCCGCGACCGCATAGCGATCGATCGCAGCCTCGAGGGCCTCGGCATCGCCCCACGGCCGGATCAGCTCGGGCGTGAACTGCAGGGTCGCGGTCCCGCCGACGTCGAGCGCGCCGAGCGCGGCGCGGGTCGCGCCGATCCACGACGACGCGCCCGGCGAGGCATCGAGCGCGCGCACGAGCCGATCGCGTGCCTCGGTACGCTCGCCGACCATCGCGTGGGCGATGCCCGCGAGGTAGAGCAACGCACCATCGCGCGGCCAGGCGCCGAGCCCTCGCTCGAGCACGGTCAGGGCGAGCCGCGCATCCTTGCGCGCGAGCTCGGCGGCGACCAGCGCGCGCCACGACACCACGCGGCGCGGACCCTCACGGACCGCGCGACGCAGGTACCAGGCCGCATCGTCCGGCCGGTTCTGGAGGTACGCGATCGCACCGAGTGCGTGCTCGGCGGCGGCGAGGTCATCCTTGTGGCGCTGCAGCGCGGTGTACGCGCGGATCGCCTCGGGATAGCGTCCCGCGTCGAACAGCGTCTGTGCTGCCGAGTATCCCGGCATGCTCGAGTCCGGTGCGAGCTTCGCGGCGCGGCCGTACCACGCGAGCGCGCCATCGAGATCGCGGAGCCGGCGCTTCGCATCGCCGACCCGCACGAGCAGCGCGAGGTCGGTCGGCCGCGCCGCCGCGATCACCTCGAGCGCCCGGGTCGCCTTGTCCCACTGGCCCAGCGCGCCGTACGCGGTCGCGAGGTCACCCTTGATGTCGAGATCGTTCGGCGCGCGCGCCGCGATCGCCTCGAGCTCGACGACGAGCCGCTTGGTGTCCGAGCGTGACGCGTGGATCAGCACGAGCACGCGGCGCGCCGGCAGGTGGTCGGGCTTGCGCGCGGTCACCTGGACGAGCTGTTGCTCGGCCGCGGCCGCGCTGCCGGTCTGCCACAACGCCGAACCGAGCTCGAAGCGCGCGTCGAGGTCCCACGGCTTGCGGACGACCAGCTTCTTCCAGAGCTCCTTGCCGACCTCGTGCTTGCTCGAGCGCGTCGCGCCGATCGCGGCCGCGCGCAGTGACGCGATGTCCTCGGGCGCGAGATCGTTCGCGTAGGCAAACTTGCCGGCGGCCTTCGACGCGAGCTTCGGATCGCCGCCGATCGCCGGGTCCGCCGTCGACAGCTCGACGTACAGCTCGCCGAGCAAGCGCTGCGCCTCGAAGCATTTCGGATCGATGAAGACGGCGCGCTCGAGATCGTGGCCAGCGGCCTTGAGGTTGACGGCACCGAGCGCACCGGTCAGGTGGCCGAGCCCGCGACCCATCAAATTGACCGCGTAGAGATCGGTCGCGAGCGAGCGCGTCAGCTTCTCCTTGCCCGGGGCGTCGATCTTGAACCCGGCCGTCGTCCACACCTCGGCCAGCGTGTCGCCGAGCAGCTGGTGGTACGCCTTGACCTCGCCCTGGCGCTGCGCCTCGGCGACGACGACCGCCTGGGTTCCGATCTTCCACAGCGTGATGCCGATCCGGAGCTGCCAGTTCGGGCGATCGACCCAGCCGGTGATCACCCAGGTCGCGGCGTGCTGCTTGCCGAACGCGGTGACCGGATCGACCTCGGACGGCACTTGGGTTGCGCCGACGTAGCGCGTGCCGCCTGCAGGCTCGAGCCCGAGGACGTCCTCGGTCTTCTGGGCGATCTCGAATGGCGCACCGGCGACGAGCCAGTCGAAGGCGCGGACCCCGGACTCGTTGTCGAACGGCGTCACCGCGAACCGCGGCGGGCTGAGCCGCCAGGGCGGAACGTCGGCCGACTCGACGGGAGAGCTCCCAGCGGGCTTGACGTCGGTGGCAGGGGGAGCTGCCGAACCGGCCGAGCCGGCTGTCGCACCCACGCCACCGTCGGTCGGCTGGGCGATCGCGACGCCCGCAAACACGCTGGCGAACGCCAGGGCGAACGCGGCCACGTGCAGCGAGCGCGAGGACCTCATACACTGATTCTACCGTGGCCCAGGCTCTGCGCCCGCAATCGTCGCCAGCGTCTGTGCGCAAGCGCAAGCGCAAGCGCCTCCGCGCGGTATCGGTGCTCCGCCTCCTGTTCCTGCTGATCGTGTATGGCGCCTCGCTCGGCGCCGCCTCGCTGTACTTCGCGGTCAAGTCGATCAACCAGGAGCTGCCGCAGGATCTGACGGCCCTCCTCGACTACCAGCCGAACCGCAAGAGCGTCGTGTTGTCGTCGGAGGGCGAGGAGGTCGGCGCGTTCTCGATCGAGAACCGCCGGATCGTCACGCTCGAGCGCATGCCCGCGCACCTGCCGGCGGCGTTCCTGTCCGCCGAGGACCGCCGGTTCTTCCAGCACAAGGGCTTCGACCTCCTCGGGATCGGCCGCGCCGCGTGGAAGAACTTCAAGAGCGATGGCAGCATCAAGCAAGGCGGCTCGACGATCACCCAGCAGATCATCAAGCAGACGCTGCTCGTCGGTGAAGAGGCGACGGGCGCGATGGACATGACGCCAGGCCAGTACAGCGCGCTCGCGAAGGCCCAGAAGTATCGCCGCAAGATGAAGGAGCTGATCCTCGCGGTCCGGCTCGAGCGCGAGCTCACGAAGGCCGAGATCCTCTCGATCTACCTGAACCACATCTACCTCGGCCACGGTGCCTATGGCGTCGGCGCGGCCGCGCGCGCGTACTTCGGCAAGGACATCGAGGACGTCACGATCGCCGAGGCCGCGATGCTCGCCGGGCTCGTCGCGTCGCCGACCAAGTACGCGCCACATCGCAACATGCCGCTCGCGCGCGAGCGCCAGAAGTACGTGCTCGGCCACATGCGCGAGGACAAGTACATCTCCGACGCCGACTACCAGGCCGCGCTCGTCGAGACGATCGCGCTCGTCGACGAGAGTGACCTGAACCACCTCGCGTCGCCGTACTTCGTCGAGCACATCCGCAAGCAGGCGACCAAGCGCTACGGCAATCGCAGCCTGTTCAAGGGCGGGCTCAAGTTCTACTCGACGCTCGACGCGCGGATGCAGCAGGCTGCCGAGAGCGCGCTGCGGCGCGGCCTCGAGTCGCTCGATCGCAGGCTCGGGTTCCGCGGGCCGATTGGCAGCGTCCCGCAGGCCCAGCGCGGCGCGTGGACCGGCGGCGACGCGCACCCGCTGACCGGGGCGAGCGATGACACGAGCGCGCTCGCCGATCAGCTGCTCCCCGATCAGACCTACGGCGCGATGGTGGTCGAGCTGCCCCGCGGCGGGGCGGTCACCGTCGATCTCGGACCGCTGCGGCTGCCGCTGACCGATAACGACGCCAAGGAGGTCCGCGAGTGGCGGCACGAGACCACGAAGTCGCAGCTCAAGCTCGGCGACCTCGTGCCGGTGCGGCTCACCGCCGACAGCAAGGCGGCGATGCTCGCGCAGCGGCCCGTGCTGCAGGGCGCGATCGTCGTGATCGAGCCGATGACCGGCCGCGTGGTCGCGATGGTCGGCGGCTACGACTGGACCGCCTCGCAGTTCGATCGAGTCACCCAGGCGCGCCGTCAGGTCGGCTCGTCGATCAAGCCGTTCATCTATGCCGCGGCGATCGAGGCCGGCCGCACGCCGATCGAGCGCATGCACGACGGCCCGTTCTCGGTCACCACCGCGACCGGCGTCTGGACGCCCGCAAACTACGACAACAAGTACATGGGGAGCGTCACGCTGATGACCGCGCTCGCGTACTCGCTCAACACGATCTCGTTGCAGCTCGCCGTCCAGGTCGGCCTCGATCGGCTGATCGAGATCATGCGCGGCTTCGGCATCGAGTCGCAGATCCCGCGCCACATCTCGATCAGCCTCGGCACCCCGGATCTCACGCCGCTCGAGATCGCCGCGGGCTACGCCGGGATCGCCGCCGGCGGCCGCCGGGTCACGCCGCGGTTCTACGACCTGGTGACCGATACGACCGGCAAGATCGTCGACGATCTGCGCGATGCACCGCTCGGCCCGCAGGTGATCTCGCCCGAGGTCGCGTACGTCGCGACGTCGATGATGAAGGGCGTGGTGACGCGTGGCACCGCGAAGTACGCGCAGCAGCTCGGGCGCCCGGTCGGTGGCAAGACCGGGACCTCGGCGAATTACCGCGACGTCTGGTTCACCGGGTTCACCGCCGATCTGCTCGCGACCGTGTGGGTCGGACGCGATGACTCGACGCCGATCGGCGACAAGATCACCGGCGGCGGCATCGCGGTGCCGATCTGGATGGACTTCATGCAGAAGGCGCACCCGCGCACCAAGGTGCGTGATTTTCCGGTGCCGCCGAACGTCAGCTTCGCGCGCGTCGAGCCGTGGAGCGGCGATCCTGCGAGCCCGTATGGCGACTCGGTCTGGATGGCGTTCGTACGTGGCACCCTACCCGGCAAATTCTTCGTCGGTCCGCCGGTGCGCTCGTTCGATGATCTCGTGGCGCCGCCCGCGTTGCCGGCGACCGCGAAGTGCTCGTCGCTGTCCTGTCTGTGAACGTCACGACGGTCCCGCGTGTCCCGGTGCCCCCGCACGCGCAGGTGCGTGCTAGGTTCCTTGCCATGCTTCGCCGTGTGTCGATGGCATTGCTCGTGGCGCTCACAGTCTCCGCTGCCGCGAGCTCTGTGGCGTGTCGGACCTCGCTCGAGGACGACCCGGGCGGCCAGGTCTGCGATGTCGCGACGTCACAGGCCTGCATGGACGCCGAGCAGCACTCCGACCTCGCGTGGATCGAGGCCAACATCTTCTCGAAGCAGTGCGCGTTCAGCGGCTGCCACAACGCGAGCACGACCGCGGCCGGGATGCTCGACCTCAAGAATCCCGGGATGAGCCACGCCGCGCTCGTCGACGTCGAGTCGAACCTCGAGCCCGGCCGCAAGCTCGTCGTGCCGGGGCAGACCAAGCAGAGCTACCTGATGATGCTGCTGCAGCACTTCCCGCCGAGCGCGATGGAGCCGCCCGTGGCAGGTCCTCCCGAGGTCGGCTTCATGCCGCAGGACGCGGACCCGATCTGCTGCCAGAAGCTCGACGCGCTCGATCGCTGGATCACCGCCGGCGCGCTGAACAACTGAGCGGTGCGGCGCGCACCTCACAGCCACGACTTGCGCTGACACGAATGCCTGGGGTTGTCGCCCTCCCAACGGAACTCTCACAAACCTGTGCCCAACATTTTGATTCACATGGGGTTTGCTTGACGCGCTGCGGATCGTATCGCTACAACAACGACCAAGTGCTGAGGTCACGCCTCGCGGAGGAGCCTCTGATGGTCGCACTCGTGGTCTCGGAGGCAATGGATCGATGAGCTGGCTAAGTGAACTCTTCCAAAAGGGCGGGCCCTTCTTCATCGTCAACACGTTCTTCTTGGCCATCGTCATCGGGGTCATTGTCGAACGGTCGATCTACTTCCTGGGCCGCGGTCACCTGAACGCGAAGGCGTTCCTCGAGCAGCTTCGCAAGCTGCTCTCGGCGAACAACGTCGACCGCGCCAAGAAGCTGTGCGACGCGACCACGGCGCCGGTCGCGCGGGTCGCGAAGGCCGGCCTCAATCGCTTGCACCGCGGCGAGGCTGCGGTCGCCCAGGCGATGGAAGAGACGATGACGGACACCATCCCCGAGGTGAAGACCCGGGTTGGTGCGCTGTGGTCGCTCGCGAATATCACGACCCTCGTCGGTCTGCTCGGCACCATCACTGGCCTGATCGCCACGTTCTCCGCGATCGGCGACGCGAACCCGGCCGATGCCAAGAAGAAGCTCTCGGACGGTATCGCCGAGGCCATGTACAACACCGCGTACGGTCTCTCGATCGCGCTGATCTGCATGATCGCCCACCTCATCCTGTCTGCCGCGATGAAGAAGGTGATCTCCGACCTCGAGGCATTCAGCCTGCGGTTCGAGAACCTCCTCGCCGATGGCGGCGCGGGTGCTTCGTCGGCGGGCGCTGGACGCGCACCAGCCGCACCGACCGACGACGAGCACCAGTCCGCCTGAGCACGCATGGCTGACTGGAGTGCACAACGCGTTCGCTCGAAGACGCGCACTGCAGTGCGCCGCCGCGAGGACGTGATCGAACAGGAGGAGATGGAGGGTGGCGAGATCAACCTGATCCCGTACCTCGACATCGTCACGAACCTCATGCTGTTCCTGCTCGCGTCGGTGTCGGCCGGGCTGATCCTGTCGCAGATCGACACGACCCTGCCCGACCGCGCGCCGCCGCAGACGACCCCGACGGTCGCGCCGCAGACCAATCCCGACGAGCAGCCGCTCAAGCTGTTCGTCTCGGTCAAGCGCGACGAGATGATCCTGTGGTCGGCGACCGGCCTCGAGGGCACGCTGAACGCCCCGAAGCCTGGCTACATCTTCAAGCGAACGGGCCGTGACGGCGAGCCGTGCGACGGCGCGTACATGTGCGAATCGAACTTCTGCAACCCGAGCACGCTGACGTGCGCGGCGGGCAAGGACGAGCTCGCGCCGGTCTTCGAGTATCGCAAGCTCAACGACGCGCTGTTCGAGATCGCGAACCGCCGCTACGCGGGCAAGCAGCGCAAGCGCGAGACCTACTCGATCGTCTTGCAGGCCGACGGCGCGATCCCGTATGCGACGATCGTGTCGATCATGTCGTCGCTGCGCTGCAAGCTGCCCGAGATCGGCAAGGAGGTCGTGTCGTGCGCCCTGCCGACCGAGGATCCCGAGCTCAAGAAGGCCGTCGAGCCGATCTCGCCGAACGGCAAGCTCTACGACACGACGCGCGCCGGGTACGATCCGAAGAAGATGGCGCTGTTCCACGACATCCAGTTCTCGTCAGGATTCGAGTAGATGTCATTCACGCAGCGCGAAGCGCGCGGCATCATTCGCAAGGCGGTCGGGCGCGTACCCGAGGGCGAGGAGATCCGTCACCTCAACATCATGCCGATGATGGACATGATGACGATCCTCCTCGTCGCCTTCATCGCGCAGGCCGCGACCAGCGCGACCGAGATCACGGCCCGCACGGTCTCGCTGCCGCCGACGCTCTCCGATGACGAGCTGCCCGAGGACGCGACCACGCTCGTGATCACGAAGAACGGCATCGTCGTCCAGGGCGAGCCGATCGTCGCGATCTCGAACGGCCAGGTCGATCCCGCAGAGAAAGAGGGCGGCGCCCTCGGCATCAAGATCCCGCGCCTGACGAACTTCCTCGCGAATCTGCACTCGCTGCAGATGCAGAAGGCGCAGGCCGAGCCCGGCTACGACCCGAGCAAGGCCCCGCCGCCCGAGATCATGATCATCGCGGATCGGACAACTCCCTACCGCCTGCTGGTCGAGGTGATGTTCTCGGCCAAGCAGAAGGAAGCCGGCTACAAGCACTTCCGCCTGATCGTCCAGAAGTCGTTCCCGGCCCGCCCGCCGACCTGAAGCGTCACTTGTGACCTCCGCGGTCAATGCTGGCTGGCCAGCGCGGCGCATGCAGCTATAATCGCTTCATGAAGCTCGTCGGCGAACGCCGCGCTCTCGCAGCGGCCATTTTCGCGTTCTATTTCATCGCGTACGGCGTGATGGCCCTCTCCGGGTCGATCCCGTCGGACTTCGCCAAGGCCTTCTACGCGATCGCTGGGGTCTACGGGCTCGCGTTCTTCGCGCTGGTCGCCGGCTACTTCTGGGCGCGCTGGTACGCCGTCGGCGTCGGTCTCTACGGCGTGATCACGGCCGCGGTCGGGATGTGGCAGATCGGGACCGAACCGGTGCTCGTCTTCGTCGGCGCGACCCACCTCGCGGCGACCGCGATGCTGTGGGGTGCCACGATGTCCGAGCCCTACGATGGCCAGCAGGCGTGGCGGCAGAAGTTCCACATGGACGAGAACGCCGTCCAGCGCCTCGGCCGCTCCGTGATCCGCGCCGGCGTCTCGCTGCCGTTCGTGTTGCTGTACGCGCTCGCGCCGAAGCCGGACGCCGGCTCGATGATCGCCGCGATCGCCGCGCTCGCGCTGACCGGCCTCGGCATCCGCGGCCTCGTCCAGCTCAAGACCTGGGGCGTCCTCGCGATCGGCGCCGCCGGCGCGCTGCTCGTCACGCTCGCCGCCTCGGACATCGCGATGTCCGGCGTGACCATCGCCGCGTTCAAGCCGTCGCTGGCCGGTGGCCTGTTGATCGCCGCTGCGGTGCCATTCATCACCCCGATGATTCGCTGGGTCCGCAGCAGCGCGCGCACCGCGTAGCCCGCCGATCCGTTGAATCCGGGATCTGGTCGCGCTACCGTCTCGGTCATGGGTCGAACCTGTCCTCGGGTGGGCGTTCGTTTGCTCGCGTGCCTCGTGCTCGGTGCCGCGACGCTCGCTGCCTGCCAGCCGCTCTACGGCAACAAGCCAGACAAGCTGAAGAACCCGGAGCGCAAGCGCAAGCCGCCCGAACCGCCCGAGACCGTCGTCGACATCAAGTACGTCGAGGATTGCACCGCGAACTTCCGCGACGATCCGAAGCTGGTGCGCCCCAACACGTCGCTGTCGATGCAGCTCGTCGGCGACGGTGACGTCGCGCTCGAGAACGCGAACAAGGCAAAGGATCCCGCGTCCGGCTCCGAGCTGATCAAGCTCAGCATCGACAAGTACCGCAACGCGCTCATCAAGGACCCCTACAACCAGGACGCCACGCTGAAGCTCGCGGTCGCGTACGACCTCGTCTATCGCAAGGGTTGCGCGATCGCGATGCTCAAGCGGCTCGCGTCGCTGCAGGCGAACCCGAAGTTCGCGAAGCGCGCGAACCAGCTCGCCGACTCGGTCACCGACAACAACGCGTGGTTCAAGGGCTATCGCAAGGACGCGATCGCCGCGGTCGGCCGATGAAGCACCTCGTCGTCCGCCTGTCGGTCGTCCTCGCAGCGTTGGCAGGGTCAGCTGGCTGCGGCGGCACGCAGGAGGTCACGCCGCCGCCGCCGCCGCTGCGCCCCGAGCCCGAACCGGTCGCCGAGAAGCCGAAGAGCACGCAGAAGGATTGCGAGCCCACCGAGGGATCGCAGGAGCTCAAGCCAATCTCGTTCGACGAGCGCTCGATCCCCGAGGGGGCCAAGCTCGCCGAGCAGGCGAAGGCCAAGCTCCGCACCGCCGAGAGCGCCGAGGTCGAGCGGTCGATGCGCGAGCAGTACATCACCGAGGCCGTCGACGACTTCATCACCGCGCTCCGCGCCGACCCGTACAACGTGACCGCGACCTACGGGCTCGCCGCCGCGTACGCGCGGATCGGCCGCCGCCAGTGCACGATCAACCTCCTGGTCCGGCTGCTCCAGATGCGGCCGCACTCGAGCAAGCGCCCCGAGGTCGAGGCCCACCTCGACAAGCTCCTCGGTCGCAAGCAGACGCTCGATCCGGACTTCGCGGACATGCGCCGCGACGAGCGCTTCCGCGCGCTGATCGCCAAGATGTGCGAAGGCACGAACGATCCGAACTGCGTCTACGGCGCCGCCCAGCGCTGAGGCTGACCGCTCTCTTCTGGGGCGGCGCGACGCTGCCCGCGCGTCCGAGCATCACTCGGGCATCACCTCTCAGCCCGCTGTGAGCGATGGGCGCTTTACGTCGCCGGACGGGGGCGGTATGACCTTCCCCCATGCGTCACTCTACCCTGGCCGCCCTGGTCTTCGCGGTCTTCGTTTTGCTCGGCGTCGCCAGCCCCCTCGTGGGGAACGTCGGCATCCGGGCCAGCGATGCGGCGCCGAAGCGCGGAGCCACCGCGGGCGGCAAGGCCGGACCGGCGTGCGGCGCGAAGGTGCTGCCGCTCGTCGTCGGCAACTCGTGGACGTATCACCAGGCGCCCGCGCCCGCCGCGCTGCCCGAGAACCTCGCCCGCCTCGCGCCAGCGCAGCCCAAGGTGATCGTCGTCAACGTGACCGCGATCGAGAACAAGGGCGGCGACACGCACGTCACGCTCGAGGAGAAGCACACCTTCGACCTCAGCCGCGATCCCAAGGAGCCCAAGCTCGTCGAGCACGTGATCAAGGCGGCGATCGTCTGCAACGACAAGGGCAAGTTCGACATCTCCCCCGAGGCGTTCTACTTCGCCGGCGAGCCGGGCGGGTTCTACGGCCTGTCGTTCGACAAGTTCGATCGCAAGAAGGAGACGAGCCTCAAGCTGACGAAGGGCGCGATCGGCGAGAACGAGTGGATCGAGGAGATCACCGCGCACTTCACCCGCCAGGCGACCAAGGGCGAGGCGAAGCTGTCCGGCGGCAAGCTCGAGCTCGAGCGCAAGTTCATCCCGCAGCAGCTCGAGAGCGTCGTCACCAAGCTCGGCAGCTACAAGGCCGAGAAGCTCGCCGTCACGACCACCGGGCGCGTCGTCCTCGACGACCGGCTCGCGCCGAATGGCAAGCCGTGCTCGGGCAAGGCGATCGATCCGGCGACCAAGGCCGAGACTGTCGTGCCGACCGAGATCTGCGAGCTGCCGGCGAACTGGATCAACCAGCTGTGGCTCGTCGAGGGCGTCGGCGTCGTCCAGGCGCTCAACAGCTACGCGCACATGTACCAGCTCGTCGAGTCGAACGTGAAGTAAGCCGCCAGCGTGACGCGCTGGCGCCTGACCAAACCACTGCGTGCGCGGATCCGCGGCGGTCATCCGTGGATCTACGATCGCGCGCTCGCACCGCCGCGTGGCATCGCCGCCGGTGACATCGTCACGATCGTAGACGACGAGGGCCCGGTCGCGACCGCGCTCGCCGATCCGGGCTCGCCGATCCGGGCGCGCGTGCTCGACGTTCCGGGCGCGGTGATCGACGGCGCGTGGGTCCGTTCGCGGGTCAAGGCTGCAGCCGCGCGGCGCGCGCGTGATCCGCTGCTCGTCGGGTGCACCGGCCGGCGGCTCGTTCACGGCGAGGGCGATGCGTGCCCCGGCCTCGTGATCGATCACTACGCGACCACGGCCGTGATCGTGTTCGACGGCACCGCGGCCGCGCAGTTCTGGCGGGCGCGGATCGCGGACGTGCTCGCGGGCCTCGAGCAAGCGGGGGTCGAGCTCGCGCACGTGTGGCTGCGCGGCGAGCGGAGCACACGCGCCGGTGCCGAGGCGCTACGTGGCGATCCGCCGGCCGAGATCGTGATCGCCGAGGACGACGCCCGCTTCGTGGTCGACGTCCGTGCCGGCCAGAAGACCGGGTTCTTCCTCGACCAGCGCGACAACCGCCGGATGATCCGCCGGCATGCGGCCGGCGCGACGGTGCTCAACGTATTCTCGTACACGGGCGGGTTCTCGGTGCACGCGGGCCTCGGCGGCGCGAGCCGGGTGACCTCGGTCGACATCGCGGCGCCGGCGATCGCCGGGCTCGTCAAGAACCTCGCGCTGTCGGGGCTACCCGCTGCGGCGCACGAGCCGGTCGCGCTCGACGCCTTCGAGTTCTTTGCCCGCGCGAACGACCAGCAGCGGCGCTGGGACCTCGTGATCGTCGACCCGCCGAGCTTCGCGCCGAGCGAGCGCGCCAAGCCGGCAGCCCTCGCGGCCTACCGCAAGCTGGTCGCCGCCGCGCTGGCGGTGGTCGAGCCGACCGGCCGGTTCGCCCTCGCCTCGTGCTCGAGCCACGTCACCGAGGCCGACCTGCTCGAGCTGGTCGCGGATACCGCGCAGCTCCGGCTCCGGGCCGCTGCTGGAGCTGCCTCCGACCACCCCGTCCTGCCGGCGTTCGCCGAGGGCCGGTATCTCAAGTTCCTGTTCTTCGACGTTCGCTGATGTCGACCAGTCTCGGTTGGCCCGTTCTTCGCGTCGCCGGTCACACATTCTGCAGACTTCGCGACTGGCTACTCGAGTAGCCGGATCCCCCCGACAAATTCAGCACTTGACCCTGGTCCTTCCCACGGTTACGACGCCATCCATGCGTCCCAGCCCATGGCTCATCCTCATTCTCTCGCTGCTGATGGTCACCTGCGGCGGCGGTAGCAACAGCGGGGACGACAGCTCTGCAGCCTGCTCGGACGGCGTCGACAACGATGCCGACGGCAAGACTGACTTCCCGGAGGATCCTGGCTGCAGCGATGCGGCGGACGATACGGAGGAGACTCCGGCGATGCCGCAGTGCAGTGATGGCCGCGACAACGACGGCGACGGCAAGACCGACTACCCGAACGACCCCGCGTGCTTCGCGCCGCAGGCCGACGACGAGGTCGACGACTGCCCAGATGGCCCGTTCTGCCCGCTGTGCTCGAACGGCCTGGACGACGACAACAACGGTCTCACGGACTATCCGGAAGACACCGGCTGCGAGTCCGCAGGGGACTCGAACGAGTTTTTGAACAACCCGACGGCGTGCGGATCGGGTCTCACGATCAAGCAGATCTCCGAGAGTGGCATGGACTCCGGAACGTACGCGGGCAGCACGAGCACGTCGACGATTGTCTCGCCGTGCGGCGGTGGCGCCGGCGTCCCCGCCATCGCCTACGTCATGTTGCTGACCGAGCCCAAGGTGATCGTCGCGTCCACGGACTTCCCCGGGACGACCGCGGACACCGTGATCGACATCCGCGGCGCACAGTGCACCCAGGCGAACGCCCATATCGCGTGCAACGATGACATCTCGACCACCAACGCGAAGTCGTCGATCACCAAGTCGTTGCCGCCGGGGATCTACTACATCATCGTGCAAGGCCAGGCCGTCGGCGAGATGGGCACGTACGAGCTCAAGATCGATCGCTTCGCGGGTGAGGGCACCGCGTGTGCCGCGCAGTCCGAGTGTGGTCCTGGCCTGATCTGCCGCACCCCGGCCGGGGCCAGCGCCATGGTCTGCTCGAAGCCGGTCTGCGGCGACGGGCTCGACGACGATGCCGACGGCAAGATCGATTACCCGGCGGATCCCGGTTGTGAGTCGTTGACCGACGCCGCCGAGAATGACACCTGCCCGGGCGTCGGACCCGGTTGCCCGGAGTGCGCCGACGGCGCCGACAACGACAGCGATGGCATGGTCGATTTCCCCGCCGATCCGAGCTGCCTGGCGCCTTCGGGTCGCAGCGAGGCCTGCCTGCAGTCCGAGCCGATCACCCAGCTCACGCAGCCGTTCACGGCGGGCACCACCACCGGCGCGGTGAACGACTTCCGGCCTCCGCCGGGTACGTACCTCGGCTCGACGTGCTCGACGACGGGCACGCATAGCGCGCCTGACGTCGCGTACGAGCTGACGCTGCCGGCGATGGCGACCTTGAACGTGAACTTGAACATCCCGACGTTCTGGGACAGCTCGCACAGCCTGCTCGGGGCGAGCTGCGGCACGGCCGCGCCCGTCGCGTGTCGAGACTCCACCGCGATGCCACTCACCAACATCGCCGCTGGCCGGTACTACCTCGTGGTCGATGGCTACAGCACGGGCAGTGGAGCGTTCAACGTGAGCGTGAGCGGCACGATCGCCAACGCCGGCAGCTGCGAAGCCCCGCTCGCGCAGTCGGGTGCGCTGGTCTGCAGCAGCGGCTTCGCGTGCAAGGGGACTGCAGGCTCGCGGACCTGTCAGGTCGCGCAGTGCGCGGATGGCATCGATAACAATGGCGGCGGCCAGATCGATTACCCGAACGACGCTGGCTGCACGAGCGCGAGCGATGATACCGAGACGACCGTCTGCCCCGGTGCGCAGTGCCCGGTGTGCTCGAACACGGTCGACGATGACGCCGACGCTCAGGTCGATTACCCCACCGACGTCGCCTGCACCTCCGCTGGACACAACAGCGAGGCGTGCAGGTCCACCGAGCAGGTGATCACGCTGACCCAGCCGGCGACCGCGGGTGACACCACCACCGCGATTCACGACGTGCGCAATAGCTGCTCGTCGTCGACGTCGACGTCGAAGGATCTGACGTACCGCCTCGATCTCCCTGCGACCACCACGCTGACACTGAGCCTGACCAACAAGAGCATGGACTCGACGATGGCGCTCATGAACGCGACCTGCGGTGGCACGCCGATCGTGTGCGCGGATCCCGATACGACGACGCAGTCGAACCTCGCAGCCGGGACGTACTACCTCGTCGTCGAGGGTTATTCGACCTCGGGTGCGAGCCCGTTCATGCTCAACGTCGTGGGCAAGATCGCGAATGGAGCGAGCTGCGAGTCGGCGCTCGCGCAGTCCGGGGCGCTGACCTGCAACACGGGCTACACCTGTCAGGGCACCGCGGGCTCGCGGACCTGCGCGATGTAGAGAGGCGCAGCGCTCACTCGATTCTCTCGGGCGATTCTCTCAGGCCGCCCGGATCGGGCCGCGGCGCCGCGCCTCGGTCCGCAGCTTGGCCGCACGCGCATTCATCACGCGCTCCTCGGCGTCATCGCGGTGGTCGTAGCCAAGCAGGTGGCAGAGCCCGTGCGACGCCAGGTGCAGGAGCTCGGCGTATAAGCCCCGCCTGGCCTGGCGGCGGGCCGTCTCGACCGAGATCACGAGATCGCCGAGCAGCTCGGGAGCGCTACGGCCAGGCCTTCGGGCCGCGGCCGGCCCTTCGCGCTGCGCGAACGCGAGCACGTCGGTCGGCTTGCGCTTGCCGCGATACGCGTGGTTGAGCGACTGGATCCCGGCGTCGGTCGTCAGCCGGAGCGCGACCTCGAAGCCGCCCA
>JBKJUF010000508.1:0-14233 GCA_046590445.1 Kofleriaceae bacterium | reverse complement strand
TGGGTGTTGCCGCGGACAGGGGGACGGTGTCAACCTTGTCAACCTCTGGGCCAGTGCGGACTGGGGACGGTGTCAACCTTGTCAACCTTCGGGCCAGTGCGCACTGGCCCAGAGGTTGACAAGGTTGACACCGTCCCCCTGTCCGCGGCAACACCCACGCAGCGCATCGCCTCGACCATGGCACGGATCGCGCTACGCGAACCGATCACAAAAGAAGGGACGGGGGGGACGGTGTCAACCTTGTCAACCTTTCGCGTCCACACCCCTGCCCATCCCCCTGCCCGAAACGAAGTCGAGGCACCCGGCGGTGCCTCGTGCGTCGAGCGAGCGATGATTACGCGTTGACGATGGCGGACTTGCCGGGTTTCTTGCCGGTCGCCGACTTCTTCGCAGCCTTGCCCTTGCCGCTGCCGTTGGCGCTGACCGCGTGGCCGTTGGTCCCGGCGCGCGCTGCTTCCTTGAGCTTCTCGAGGTGCGGTGTCTTCTCCCACGTGAAGTCCGGCAGCTCGCGGCCGAAGTGGCCGTAGGCCGCGGTCTGGCGGAAGATCGGGCGGCGCAGATCGAGCTCCTTGATCAGCATCCCGGGGCGCGCGTCGAACGTCGCCAGCACGGCCTTCGTGAGCTGATCGTCCGAGAACGAGCCGGTGCCGAACGTGTCGACCAGCATCGAGACGGGCTCGGCGACGCCGATCGCGTACGCGAACTGGACCTCGCAGCGACGTGCGAGGCCCGCGGCAACGACGTGCTTGGCAATGTAGCGCGCATAGTACGCAGCCGAGCGATCGACCTTGCTCGGATCCTTGCCCGAGAAGGCCCCGCCGCCGTGGCGCGCATAACCACCGTACGTATCGACGATGATCTTGCGGCCGGTGAGGCCGGTGTCGCCCTGCGGCCCACCGATCACGAAGCGACCCGTCGGGTTCACGTGGAACTTGGTCTTGTTGGTGAGAAGCTTTGCGGGGAGGACCGGCTTGATCACGAGCTCGCGGATCGCCTCCTCGATCGTCTTGTGCTTGACCTTGTCATCATGCTGCGTCGACACGACGATCGCCTCGATGCCCGTGACCTCGCCATCCTCGTAGCGGACCGAGACCTGGGTCTTGCCGTCGGGGCGCAGCCAGTCGATGCCCTTCGTCTTCTTCTTGCGGACCTCGGTGAGCTTCTGTGCGAGCTGGTGGGCCAGCTGAATCGGCAGCGGCATCAGCTCCTTGGTCTCGTCGCACGCGTAGCCGAACATCAGGCCCTGGTCGCCGGCGCCCTGCTTCGCGGGATCACCGCGATCGACGCCCTGCGCGATGTCAGGCGACTGCTGGTCGATCGCAACCATCACCGCGCAGGTGTCGGCATCGAAGCCGATCTGCGAGCTCGTGAAGCCGATGTCGCGAACCGCACCGCGCACGAGCTTCTGAAAGTCGAGCTGCGCCTTGGTCGTGATCTCGCCGCAGACCAGGATGAAGCCCGTCTTCGCCACGGTCTCGCAAGCGATGCGGCTGCTGGGATCGACCGCGAGGCAGGCATCGACGATCGTGTCCGACACGGCGTCGCACAGCTTGTCGGGGTGACCTTCGGTGACGGATTCACTGGAGAACAGGTAACTGGCCATGTGGTCGGACTATTCAGCGACCGAGGCTGCGGTGTCAACGACAGACGCCACCGTCGGTCGAACGCGGTACGATACGCACCGTGAACGTCCTGCTCGTCGTCGTGATCGCCCTGCTGGCGGCATGCGGTGGCACGCCCCCGATCCCGACGCGCGGCGTCGTCGAGGGTGATCTCGGATCGTGGAAGTTCCGAAGATTCCAGCCCGTCCTCGACGTCGAGGTGTGGGTGGAGGGCAACCGGGCCGAGGCCTACACCGCGAGCTACGTCACGGAAGCGGCCGAGAAGCGTGGCCGCGTCGAGGACGACGACATCGTCAACGTGTTCGTGACGCGCTACGAGCGGCCCGATGGCGTCGTACGCGAGACCGTAAAGCTCGCACGCCGGCTGGCCGCCGAGCAGGGCTATCAAGTCGACGAGACCAGGCTCGGAGGAGCTCGCACGCTGGCGATCAGCGGCAACGGCGAGGCCTGGGTCATGTGGCCCGCGAAGGGCCATGTCGTGAAGATCGGCGGACGCGGGCGCGTCAGCGTGCCGGCCGCGATGGTCGAGAGCTACGCCGATCGGTATCCGTCGCAGTTGCCCGGTGGCTCGCTCGAAGGTCCACTGCCTCCAGGCCCCGCTCACCAGCGTCCGCTGGCTCGCTCCATCTCGGGTCCCGACAGCGAGCCCACGCCCGTCGATAAACCGGGGTATGACCCCGACAACCCGCGCCCCGACATCGACAAGTACGACCCCAAGGCGGTGAAGATCCCGGAGCGCGCGGTCGAACCTGCGCCCGCCGCGCCGGCCGGCCCGAGGAAGTCGACGAAGCGCGATCGCAAGCCGAAGCCGTGAGCCGGCGCGCACGACCTCCTCGCGATCTCGTGCGGCTCGCGCGCGCCTTCGGCATCGCGCCGACACGGAGCGGGTTCGCGATCGTGTCATCGGCGACGCTCGGCGCGATCGGCCTCGCCGCACCGCCGATCATGATCCCGGCGGCCGCGATCGTCGCGGGACTCGGCGGGATCGCACTCGACGATCGACGCGCGATCGCGAAGGGCCTGCGCGAGGTCGACACCTGGGGCTTTCCCATCGAGGGCTATCGCGCGTGGCTCCTCGCGAACGCGCCCGCATTCGACATCGAGCTCCAGCGTGACGTCGACATCCAGATCATCGCGACGTCGGTCGCCGCGATCGATGCGGCGGTCGTGGTCGAGCGCAAGAGCGATCGCGTGTTCCGGATCGTCACGCGCCGGATCGCGATCCCGAGCAAGCAGCCGACCGCGCAGCCGCTGTTCGTCGGCGATCGCCGGCTTCTCAAGGAGCTGCACCAGCGGATCCTCGCGCCGCTCCACGCCGACGTCGGGATCGTCACGATGCGCATGGGCGACCACGCGACGCTCGCCGCGCTCGTCGCGAGTCAGCGCACGACCACGTCGACAGGCCTCGAGGGCATGGGCGGCGCGTTTCGCGAGCCGGCGATGGGGGCGCCGCCCGCGCTGCAGGCCCTCGTCCACACCGGCAACGCGAGCCGGCGTCCGCCGCAAGAAGCGCGGAGCTTGCGGCAGCGTGCGGAGCGGGTGATGCACGCGGCCAACGCGTCGCCGAGTGGCCTCGGCACGGTCCTCGCCATCACGTTTGGCGGGATGACCGTCGGCGGCCAGGTCGGCGTCGCCGGTGTCGGGGTGGGGGCGGTCGTCGGCTTCATCGGCGGGATCGCCGCGGTGGTCTCCGGCAATCGGCAGAAGGCGAAGTCGGTCGCACGCGCGGCGCTCGCGCAGGGGTTTCCCGTCGAGGGGTACGACGACTGGCTGATCAGTGGCCGGCCATTGCTCGACGTCGAGCTCGTCGCGCCGATCGATCGCGCGTGGTTGCTCGAGCGGCTGCCGCGCCTCACCGCGTGGAGCATCAGCTCGAATTCGTCGGTACCATGGGTCGAGGACGTGACCTGGCTCGACGAGACGCTCGTGCGGATCGAGACCCGACCGACGCTCGTCGAGCCGCCGGGCAACCGGATCGCGCCGTTTTACGGCGGCAGCCAGCTGATGTTCCGGTCGCTCGTCGTCGACGTGCTGCAGCCGCTGCACGCGCACGTCGGCATCGTCGCCGTCCGGATGGGCGGCTACATCGACCGTCGGGTGTGAGCGTGCGATGCTCGCGCGGTGAGGCTCAAGCAGCTCCAGGGCGGGACGCCCGAAGCCAACGTGCTGCTCGATCGCACGACTCGCATGGCGGGCGGCATCGACGACCAGGTCGCCGCGATCCTCGCGGACGTGCGGAGCCGGCGCGACGCAGCTGTGATCGACTACACGCGGCGCTTCGATCACCGCGAGCCGACCGCCGGTAGCTACGAGCTCTCTCGCGCGCGCTGGCATGACCTCGCCGATCAAGTGGCCGCCCCGGTGCGGCTCGCCCTCGAGCTCGCAGCACGCCGGATCCGCGGCTTCCACGAACGGGTGATCGATCCCGGCGTCGATGTCGATCTCGACGGCGTGCGCATCGAGCTGCGGGTCACGCCGCTCCATCGCGTCGGGCTCTACGTCCCGGGCGGCACCGCGCGCTACCCGTCGAGCGTGCTGATGACCGCGATCCCGGCGAAGGTCGCGGGCGTCGCCGAGATCGTGATGGTCACGCCGGGCGCCTCGCCGGAGACCCTGCTCGCCGCGCGACTCGCGGGCGTCGATCGCGTGTTCGAGCTCGGCGGCGCGCAGGCGATCGCGGCGCTCGCCTACGGCACCGCATCCGTCCCGCGCGTCGACAAGATCGTCGGCCCCGGGAACGCGTGGGTCGCCTCGGCGAAGCGGCAGGTCTTCGGCGAGGTCGGCATCGACTCGATCGCCGGTCCCTCGGAGGTGCTGATCATCGCCGACGCCGATGCCGACCCGGCATGGATCGCCGCCGATCTGCTCGCGCAGGCCGAGCACGACCCCGAGGCGCGCGCCGTCGTCGTCACGACGTCCGCACCGCTCGCAACCGCGATCGACGGCGAGCTGACACGCCAGCTCGCGGATCTGCCGCGCAGGGCGATCGCCGAGGCCGCGCTCGATGCCCATGGCGCCGCGGTGATCGTCGCCTCGATCGATGAAGCGATCGGCTTCGCGAATGCATTCGCGCCCGAGCATCTCGAGCTCCAGCTCGCCGATGCCCGTGCGATCGCGGTGCGGTGCACGACCGCCGGCGCGATCTTCGTCGGCGCGTACTCGTCGGAGGCCGCCGGTGATTATCTCGCGGGTGGGAACCACGTGCTGCCGACGGGCGGCGCAGCGCGCTACGCCTCGCCGCTCGGCGTTCACGACTTCCGCAAGCAGACGAGCGTGATCGAGTACACCGCCGAGGCCGCGGCGGCGCACGCCGATGCGATCGCGACGCTCGCGACATGCGAAGGCCTCGACGGCCACGGCCGCTCGGCGCTGATGCGGAGGCGGCGTGGCTGATGATGATGATGTGTCCGTCGTCCTCGGGCCGCTCGCAGAGCGGGTCCCCGCGGCGCTGCGTGGCTCCGCCGCGTATCATGTCCCGCTGCCGCCGCGCGTGATCGCGAAGCTCGACGCCAACGAGCTACCGTACGCGCTGCCGGTCGAGCTCCACGCCGGGCTCGCGAGCTCGCTGGCCGAGGTCGCGCTCGAGCGCTATCCCGATCCAGCCGCGCGGAAGTTGCGCGCGATCGTCGCCGGCAAGCTCGCGGTCACTGGCGAGCAGCTCGTGTTCGGCAACGGGTCCGACGAGCTGATCGCGATGTTGTGCAACGCATTCGCGGGACCGGTGCTGTATCCGGTGCCGAGCTTCGTCTACTACAAGCTCGCCGCGATCGCGCGCGGTCTGCCGTGCATCGAGGTGCCGCTCACCGCGCGCTTCGAGCTCGACGAGGCCGCGGTGCTGCGCGCGATCGAGGCGCGCCGGCCGAGCGTCGTGTTCCTCGCGCTGCCGAACAACCCGACCGGCACACTGTGGCGCATGTCGTTCGCGCTCGAGCTGGCGGCGCTCCATCGCGATGTGGTGATCGTCTCGGACGAGGCGTACGTCGCGTACAGCGGCGTGTCGAACCTGCCGGAGCTCGCGGCCCACCCGAACCTCGTCGTCATGCGTACGCTCTCGAAGATCGGGATGGCCGGGCTGCGTGTCGGCTTCACGATCTCGTCACCCGCGATCGCTGGCGTGCTCGAGAAGGTGCGGCCGCCTTACAACGTCAGCGGGCTCGATCAGGCCGCGGCCGCGTTCCTCGTCGAGGCGGCGAGCACGTGGGCGAGCGAGCGAGCTGCCGACATCGTGACGGAGCGCGCGCGGCTCGCGACCGCGCTGGCGGCGAAAGGCCTCGAGGTGTTTCCAAGCGCCGCGAATCTGCTGCTCGTACGCGTTCGGGAACCCGACGATGCAACTGTGCTATGGCGCCGGCTCGCCGACGCCGGCGTCAGCGTGCGCTCGTTCGGAGAGACCGGACCGCTCGCGGGTTGCCTGCGGATCACCGTTGGCACTGCTGCGGACAACGCATTGCTGCTCGCCGCCGTGTGAAACCAACCGTTTGCAGTGAACGCTTCGGTTCAAGCCGCCGGTGCTAACTGGACCTGTCCGTCCAACCTGGCCGCCTCACCGAGTAGCCAGTCGCGTACAGCTGCCATGAAGGGCCATGTGGGATGGCATGCCCATCGCAGTTCATGGGGACATGCATCGTCTCCTCATTACGCTCGCTGCGATCCTGATGTTTGCCGGATGCGCCGGCGAGGCGCCGCCCGACATCTCGCAGGACCCGGCGAGCGAAGCGCCGGATCCCGCACAGCCAGCTCCGATCGATGACACCGATCCGCTCGACGACGACGGTGCCGACGAGACGACCGGCGTCATCTACGCCGCGATGCCGCTGCTCGATGCCGACGAGGTCGCGTTCCTCGCGAAGCTCAATGCGTACCGCGCGTCGCTCGGCAAGCCGGCCTTGCGTGCGTCGGTCGCGTTGACTCACGCCGCGAACTTTCATTCGAAGGACATGGCGGTCAACGACCACTTCAGCCACGACAGCTCCGATGGCACGACGTTCGGTCCGCGCGTGAAGCGGTACTACGGTTACAACACGGCGATCGGCGAGAACATCGCGCTCGGCTATCAGGATGCTGCCACCGTGTTCACCGCCTGGAAGAACTCGCCGGGCCACGACGCCAACATGCGTGGCGACTACTCGGTGATCGGGATCTCCAAGGTGCTGGCCGCCGACGGCACGCCGTACTGGACGACTGACTTCGGCGGCTTTCGCGACGCGATCTTGTCCGCCGGCGTCTCGACGATTCTGTCGAACGCGGGCTTCGAGTCGACGAGCATCACCGCGAACGTCGATCACGCCGCGGTCCGCACGCTGCAACGCTGGCACACCTACGCGAACGGTGGCGGCACGGCGACGCGGCGGGCCGGGAGCCAGGAGGCCGGTAGCTTCGGCCTCCGCACCGTCGACGTGACCGCCGGCAAGTCGCTCGCAACGCAGGTCGTGCGCGCCGCGGCCGGCGTGCGTTACGAGGTGTCGGCCCGCACCCGGCACGTCAGCGGCGCCGCGCAGCAGACACTCTACCTCGACTTCCTGCGCTCGGACTTCACGCGAATCTCGGTCGTCACCGCCGGCACCGGCACCGCGACGACGTGGGCGACGACGAGCGTGCTCGCCGACGCGCCGAGCGGCACGCGCTACGTGAAGATCCTGCTGTACGCGGGTTCGGCCGCCGATGCCGCGTCGACGCACGACTGGGACACCGTCAAGCTGACGGCGCGCTAAAGCCAGCTGCTTGATCTTTGGCGCGAGCTGCTGGCTAGCTACCTACCTGGCGCACGCGAGCTCGCTCCGACAGGTGATCGCTGCACGGCGATGCGGCGGCGCGATCGTGCTCGCGCTGCTGCTCTCGTCGATCATCGCCTGCGCACCGGGCGAGCCCGGACCCGGCATCGACGTCGAGCGCGCGCTCGTCCACGCGCGCGAGCTCGTCGCGCTCGGGCCGCGTCCCGGCGACACCGCGGCATCGCGTCAGGCGGTCGAGTACGTCACCCGCACGCTCGCGGACCTTGGCGTGCACGCGGAGCTCGCGGCGGTCGGCACGGTGACGGTGCCGGAGATCGAGGTGATCGGCACGGTGTTCCGGCGGCGGTTCACGACGCACAGTAGCGATCCGAACGTCGTCGCCCGGTTCGGACCGCCGACCGGCAAGGCGCTGCTCGTGATGGCGCACTACGACACCGTGCGAGGCAGTCCGGGCGCGATCGATAACGCGGCTGCGGTTGGCGTCGTGCTCGAGCTCGCACGCGGGCTCGCGGCGGCGCCGCCAACGACGCCGGTGATTCTCGCGTTCACCGCGAACGAGGAGATCGGGCTCGTCGGCGCCGAGGCCCTCGCGACGCAGCTCGGCGATCAGGTGACGATCGCGATCGCACTCGACGTGATCGGCGGCACCGGCGAGCTCAGCCTCAACGGCGCGAGCACGCGGATCGGCGCGGCGGAGATGCGCTGGCTCGCCGACGCCGCGGATCGCGCGGGGCTGATCGTGCGGGCGCCGCTCGCGCATCGCGTGGTCAGCCGGTGGTGGCCGCAGGCCGAGCGCTCGGACCATGGCCCGTTCACGCGCCGCGGGGTTCGCGCGTTTCACCTCTACCATCGGGGTCACGACGGCGAGCTGATCGATCGCGCGTATCACAGCAAGCGCGATGACCTCGATCGCATCATCCCGTCGCGGCTCGCCGAGCTCGGGCGACTGCTGCGCGCGCTCGTCGCTGCGCCGATATCTGACGAACACGGCGATGGCTTCTGGATGCCGGTCGCGATCAACACGGTCGTCCCGCGGTGGTCGGTGATCGTCGTCGAGGTCGTGCTCGCGCTGTTCTCGATCGGCGTGCTCGTCCGGCGCTCGGGGCCGCGTGCACGTGGTGGGCTTGGCCTCGTCGCCGCGATCGGGTGCGTCGCGCTCGCGATCGCAGCTGGCTACGCGATCGAGCGTGCGACCGCCGGCGCGCATCCGGCCGCGTGGCTCCACGCGCCGCGCTATCACGCGATCGGCTTGACGCTCGTCCTCGCCGGCACGCTCGGGCTCGCGACGCGGCTCGCGGCCCGGTTCGCGCCATGGGTCGGTGCCGATCGGTATCTCGCCGTCGCGGTCACGCTGCCACTCGCGATCGGCCTTTGCTTCCTCGCGCTCGGCGCGGCCGAGCTCGCGTGGATCTGGATCGTGCCGGCCGCAGTGATCGCGCTGGCACCGCGCGGCCGCGCCGGCCTGGTCACGGTCGCGGTCACGCTGCTCCCGGCCGCGCTGGTCGCAGCTCCCGACCAGCTCCGCGAGGCCGCCTGGAATGTGTTTGCACCGGCCACCGTACCCCTCGTTGCCTGGCTCGCGGCGACGCTGCTTCCGGTCGCGGCGGCCGTCGCCTGGTATCTACGTCACGCTGCCACCCACCCCACGCGGCCCCGACCCGCCGGGGCGCTGAGTACACTCGTCCTGCCACTGGGGTGGGCGCTCGCCATGATCATCGGAATCCTGATGCTGGCCATCCACGAACCGCCGTGTAGCGCCGCGCAATTCCACGAGTTCCATCTGGGGTGCGAGGCCCGCAGCTGGGTGCGCTAGCGCTTGCATGGGAGTGCCTGTTACAAATGGTTCTATTGCGGGGCTTCATGACGCGAGCGACGGTCCTCCTGCCCACCCTGCTGGCTGGCGCTTGCAGCGTCGGTGAAGTCGACCTCGGTGGTGGCGGGGATGGCGGAACCGGCGATGGCACCTCGACGGTCGAGCGCGACATCTGTGCGCCACTCGGGACGCCGGGCGCCGCCCATAATCACGCCGCCGGGGCGGTCGAAGCCGGTCCTCGGTCGGGCCTTGGATGTATGGGTGCCGGATGTCATGGCGTCGTCGATCCGATGTCCACGAGGTTCGCGTTCGCGGGCACCGCATACAAGAGCGCCGCCGGCGCGGCCGTCGCACCCGGCGCGACGATTCGCGTGTTCAAGCGCGGCGAGAAGGTCGTGCTCGGCAAGGCGGTGACCGACACCGCCGGCAACTTCTACATCACCGGCGCTTTTACCGCGTTCCCGTACGAGGTCGACATCACGGCCTGCGGCAGCACCCCCTCGGACATCATCCCGATGATCGGCACGATCAACTCGCCCGGCGAGGCGAACTGCAGCTCGAGCGGAAACTGCCACGCGATCCCCGGCACCCGCGGCATCTACATTCCGTAGTGTCGCGTGCGCGTCTCGATCGACGCGCGTCAGCTCTTGCGCTTTGACGACGCGATCAACCGCGCGTACGCCTGCGCCGCCGACTTGCAGACCTGCTGCACGACCTCGCGCTCGATCTGCGTCAGCGTCTGCGGGTGACCGTACAGCACGTTGACGACGCGCTTGCCGATCATGATCGCGCCGGTGGTAACCGCCGCTGGCTCGGCACAGCCGATCACCTTGTAGAAGTACGAGTTCACCGTCGAGGGCGCGAGCGGACCGTGAAAGACGCCGGTCTCCGACGCGATCGCCGCCTGCACGATCGATGGTGCATCGAGCGGGATCAGCGCGTGCTCGATGAAGGCATGGCCGGGAACATGGCCGATCGCGCGCCAGCCGAACGCCATGTTGTCGCGGACCGTGAACACGACGGTGGCGTCGAAGGTCGCGGCGCAGAATCCGAGCAAGACGTCGACGATCCGGTTGCGATCGTTCGCGCTCGCGAGCTCGCGGAGCGCCACATCGGCAGTCATCGGCGCCATCGTGGGCGGCAGGGTCGACGAGCGCTGGCGGATCGGGGGAGCCGACCCAGTCGGCCGCAAGCTCGAGATCGGTGCGGCCTCGGCCGGCGCGGCCTCGTCGGTCTCGAGGGCGTCGAGCATGTCCTCGGCCTCGAGCTCGAGGGCCTCCGACTCGTCGAACGTCTTCATCTTGACGCTGCGCAGGCGCGGCCGCGGCCCCGGAGCCGCGATCGGAGACATCGGAACCGGCGGCAGGCCGGGCAGCGGCGGAGCAGGCAGCCCCGAGTCGACGGGACCATCAGCGCCGCGCGGGGTATCCCCGAACTTCACGAAGCGCGGCGGCCGCGGAACGCCATAATACCGCTCGATATAGTAGTAGATGCGGAGCTCGGGCGCGACGCGCGGCAGCACGCGATACCCGGTCATCTGGCTCAGCGTCTCGAGGGTCGCGAAGTCGTGCGGGTCCTCGATCGCGGCGATCAGCTGACGGTCCTGGACGACCAGCGGCACGCACTTGTGCTTGAACGCCTGGGCCGGCTGGAGGAGCCGCACGGCGGCCCGCTTGGCCCGCTCGAGCATGGCCCCGGTCGCGATGGGGATGCCGAGCTCGAGTCCCAGATACACGGTCAAGGCCTCGAGATCGATGAACCCGTGCTCGACGAGTACCGTGCCAAACCGGCCGCCGTCGCGGGCCTGGTACTTGAGCGCTGCCTCCAGCTGCGGCTCGGTCAGCCGGCCGTCGCGGACGAGCATCTCGCCGAGCTTCATCAGCCTGAAAAGGTAGCACGGACGTGCTATCGGAACGGAATGCGTGGCCATGGTGCCCTCGCCCTCGCGATCCTCGCGAGCGCGTGCGGAAGCAAGAAATCCGACGACGCGAAGCGCGACGTCCCGGCCCCGACGATCGCGCCCGGCGTCGACGAGCCCGCCAGCGGCCTGGCGTCTGCCCCCGACGTTCCCCACGGGACGCGGTCGCTCGAGCTGACCCGCACGATCGGCGTCCGGCTCGAGCCGAGTGACGACGCCAAGCGGATCGGCACGGTCGCGGTCGACACGCGCGTTGGCTGGACGCGCACCCAGCAGGGCAAGGGCTGCCAGAAGCCGTGGGTCGAGCTCGCGCCGCACGGCTGGATCTGCAGCGATTACACGAAGCCGAGCACGAAGGCGCCGTTTGGCCGCGAGGTACCGATGCTCGATCGCGGCGAGCTCGTGCCGGGCATCTACGGCAAGGTCACGGCACCGAACTCGGTGACGTACGTGATCGAGAAGCCGAAGCCCGAGAAGAGGAAGCCGGAGCGCAGGAAAGCCGGCAAGCAGACCGACAAGAAGGCCGACGGCCCGGTAACCACGATCCAGGAGGTCGAGCCGCCGAAACCGATCGGACCGAAGCTCGTCGAGGGCAAGCCGCTCGTCGGCTCGGTGAACGTTCGGCAGTACGAGGAGCTCACGGTCGCGGGGCGCGTGTACTGGCGGATCAGCCAGAAGGAGCCCGAGTACGTGATGCGCCAGGCGATCACGCCGCACAAGCCGTCGCTCTATGGCGGCAGCCGGCTCGGTGATGACACCGGGCTCGCGATGCCGATCGCGTTCGTGTGGCCGCGCGTGATGGGCTGGCAGCAGGCGAACACGATGCACAAGGCGAACGGTGGCGGCGTCGCCCGCCAGCTGCCGGCGCGCACCGCGATCCCGATCCTCGACACCGCGCAGGACAAGACCGGCAAGCCGACCGCGTACCGGATCGGCGAGGGCGAGTGGATCTGGGCAGCCGATGTCCGGTTATTCACGCCACGGCCCGTACCGAAGTCGATCGGCCCGGCCGAGCGCTGGATCGACGTCGACCTCGACACCCAGATCCTCGTCGCGTTCGAGGGCGAGCTCCCGGTGTACGCGACGATGCTGTCGTCGGGCGGCAAGGATGCGCCGACCGAGACCGGCGTCTACCGGATGTGGCTGAAGGAATCCGAGGCCGACATGAAGGGCCTCAACGGCGAGGATCCGTACTCGGTCGCCACGGTGCCGTGGACGCAGTTCTACAGCCCCGAGCGTGGCCTCGCGCTGCACACCGCGTACTGGCACGATCAGTTCGGCGTGCGCCGCAGCCGCGGCTGTCTGAACCTCGCGCCGCGTGACGCGCGCTGGCTCTACTTCTGGAGCGATCCGCAGGTCCCGCCGGGCTGGACGATGGCCGCGGGCGTCGTCGAGGCGCCGGGCTCCGTCGTGCGCGTACGGTCGAAGGACGATCCGGATCCGCCGGCGCGCGGCTATGCGAAGAAGGTGCTCGAGCTGCGGCAACAGAATGCCGCCGCCGAATGACGCGCTGACGCACGCGCGGCTATCGTGCGCGCGATGAAGACCCGTGCGGCGATCGCATGCACACCGGCACGTCGATCCGTGCCGTCGTCGAGTTCTGAGGTCAGAGCGTCAGGTTGACCGCGTAGGTGCCGTCGCCGGTCGTCGCGGTGCCGGTGATCGTCGTCGAGCCCGGGACGCGAATCACGAGGCCATTGCCACCATCCATCGTCCTGCCGGCAAACGTCAGGTTGAGCGTCGCGGTGCCATCGACGTCACCCGCCATGACGTAGTCGCCGATCAGCGTGCCATCGAGCGTGCCGCCAGGGAAGTTCTTGAGGCTCAGCGTCAGCGCCGGCTGGAGCGCGACGTCGACGTTGGTGTCGTACGAGATGTCGACCTCGACGTTGTCCTCCTCGATCACGATGGTGCCATCGCTGTAGTCGGTCATGCCGACCTTGAGGCGCATGCCCTTGTTAGTGGAGTTGCCCTGATCGACCTGGCCGGTGATCACGAGCGTGCCGGCGAGGATGCCGGTCGTCATCTGCGGCGCAATGTTCGCGCTGGTCGCCGCGTTGAACCCGGCGAAGCCGAGCGTCAGCGACTTCTCGATCGAGGTGTCGAGGCCGAGGTATGCGCGACGTGCCTCTTCGTCGGAGTCGATGCCGCCGTCATCACCGCCACAGGCCGCGCCGAGCACAGCGATCAATGAAAGACTAATGAGCTTCATGTCGGTCCCTTTCAACGAGGCGAATGACCGCCCCTGGTATTCGTGCGAGGTAAGGGTGGAACGGTCGCAAGCTTCGCGCAACAAGCTGGAACCAGGCGCGTGCGCACGGTGGGCCGCACGTCACCGACGTGTGACGCGTGACGACACCGGCGCTGCGGCGCCGCGATGTCGTCACGCGCGACGCGGGGGATCTGGGTAGATGCTCTCGACTTAGCGGCGGTAGCGATCGGCGAGGTTTGGATGCCCGAGCGGAAACAGCAGCGCGACCCGCCGCGCGAGCTGTGCCTGCTCGTCTTCGACGAGCTTCTCGATCAGCGCGACGGTCTTCGTCGACACCCCGAGTGCCGCAGCGACCAGGTTGACGGTCGCGTGCTCGCCATAGGGATAGTCGCGATCGGCATGAGCTGCGCGGATCGCATCGTAGAGCAACGCGTTTGCACCGAACCGCAAGATCGACTCGGCCATGAGCGACACGATCTCCTCGACGGGGAGCGCCTGCATGGTGTCAATACTGTCGACCACGTCGGCGCCGTATCCCTTGGTGGCGAAGTAACCCTTCACCCACGCACGCTCGCGGGTCGTGATCTTGCCATCACCATTGATGATGCTGAACACGACCTTGGCCATGCTGTTGACGATCTCGGGGTTCGTCTTCGGCGGGATGGAATCGAACCCGAACTGGGTGCGATACATGAATTCTGCCGACAGCGATGTCTGATCTGGCATTCGCGACCACCGTAGCAGGCGCGGCGCGGTTGGCTCGGCACTGGCTCGGCACTGGCTCGGTTCAGAGCCGGGACTGCCCAGATTCGCTACATTGGTTAGCACTACTGCGTCAGATTATTTGCCTAAAAATCCGGATGGGTTTCGATCGTTTGTGAGATTCCTCGTCGGAGAGATCGCACATTCGTCCCAGGCGTGATCAAAGAGGGAATG
>JBKJUF010000119.1:0-3253 GCA_046590445.1 Kofleriaceae bacterium | reverse complement strand
CGCCGAGGATCACGCACTGGCGGCAAACGACGACCGGCTGCGCGGCGAGGCGTTGCGCGTGCGCAGCGAGATCCTCGGCGACGACGGTCGCGATGCTCGCGTTTGCGTGATCGCCGCGCCGCAGCATGCGGTGCGCTCGACGAATCGAAACGTCGGCGAGGCGAGCGGGCTCTCCCTCGGATAGCTTCTGCAGCTCGTCGAGATCGCCGCGATGCGACGCGAGATCGCCGAGCAGGCGGTGCGCCTCCTCGCGGCCTGCCAGCGCCTCGCGGCGGCGTGCCCGCGAGGTCGGCGTCGGCGGCTCGAGACCGAGCTCGCGCTCGAGGCCGAGTGTCCTCGTGAAGCACGCGATCGCGGCACCGGCATCGGAGGCAGTCAGCGCGAGCCGACCCGCACGCAACCAGAATGCCGCGGCACCTGCAGTCTCACCGCCGCGCTCGAGGTGGTCGGCGATCACCGCCGGCGGTTCCTCGCGCCCGGCGAAGAACCGCGACGCGAGCAGGCGGCCGACGCGCGCGTGCCCCTCGCGCTGCGTGCGCGCCGACAGCGAGTCGTAGACCACCTCTCGCACGAGGCCACGCGCGAAGTGGAGCTCGCTCTCCGACGAGCCGGTCGCGTTGTCGGGTCGCACGAGGATGCCGGCTTCGACGAGCTCGTCGAGCTGGGGTGCGAGCGCGGCCTCGCCGCTCTCGTCATCCGCGGCACTGCGGCGGGCGGCGGCGCTGCGGCGAGAGAGATCGAGCGACTCCTGGCCGAGCAACTCGTCGAGGAGCCGCGGGCGCACGGTCGCGCCGAGCACGGAAGCCAGGCGCAACGTCGCGCGTGCCTTCGGTGACAGCCGGTCGATGCGCGCCGACACCACGTCACGCGCCGAGGCGGGCACATCCTCGCCACCGGCGTCGCGGACCGCCTGCGCGAGCTCCTCGACGAACAGCGGATTACCGCCGCCGCGTGCGAGCACCGCCGCGATGTTGAACGGCGTCGCCGCCTCCCCGAGCCGGTCCGCGATCAGCGCGCGCAGATCGCCGCCGACGAGGTCGCCGATCGCGATCACGCCATCGACCGCGGGCGGCGGTCTGCCATCGGGCCGGGCGGTCAGCACGATCAGCTCGGGTCCCGTCGCCGGTACCACGAGCGCGTGCCGGAGAACCTCGAGGCTCGCGCTGTCGGCCTGGTGTAGATCCTCGATCACGGTGACCAGGGGTCGCTTGCCGTCCGAGATCACCGCACGGAACGTCGCGAGCCCCGCCGAGATCCGCGGCCGCAGATCGGCGACCTCGGGTGCGCCGACGCCGACACCGTCGCGGAGCTCCATCGCGCGATCGAGATCGGTGGCGACGTCACGCGCGCGCTCGGCCGGGACGCCGGCATTCCCCATCACATGGAGCAGCCGTTGCACGACCTGCGCGCGGGCTGCGCGGCCACGCGTGGGCGCAAGCCCGAGGGCCGACTGATAGAGGTCGATCACGAGCGCGAACGGCGCGAGCTGATTCGCAGGCGACGCGGCAGATGTCACGAGCCGCATCGGCGTACCGGCCACCATGCGCCGCGCGATCATCTCGGCGACGAGCCGGCTCTTGCCGGTGCCGGCAGCGCCCGAGACCAGCACGGTCAGCCGGCGGTGTGCGGCGATCGCACGCTGCAGCCAGATCTCGAGCTCCGCGAGCTGCGCGGTGCGCCCTACGAACTTGCCGCGACGCTCGAGCCTGGTCTGATCGCGCTGCTCGAAACCACGCGGGCCGACGACCTCGATCACGCGGCTGCGACGCGCGACCCGGCGCGGGGCAGAGACCTCGCGAAGCTCGTAGAGGCTACTGGTCATTCGACCCGCGCCACCAACGAACATCGGCCGCTCCGCGGACGCCTCGCGCGCGAGCAGCCGGGCCTCGTCGATCGCATCGGCCGGGACGCGTGCGGCGCCATCGCTGCCGGTCGTGGTCGCGACGCCGGTGCGCGCACCGATCCGCAGCACGATGGCACCGCCGTGAGCGGGATCACCGGCATCGCGCGCCATCGCGCCTGCGTCGAATGCCCAGCCCATCGCGATCGCGACGTCGTCCTCGCCTGCGACTTCGAGGCCGAACGCGACGACGAGCGCGTCGTCGTGGAGCGCGAGCACGACGCCACCGCGCTGGTACGCCAGCTCGCCGAGGCTGCGGGTCACCGGGCGCAGGTCCTCGGCCGCCGTCCCGCCGAGCACGCCGGCGACGATCACGATCCGCCGGCGCTCGACGGGTACGCCGACCGCGAGTGCACCGAGGTCGTCGTCGATGGGCTCGTCACCGGCGAGCGCGGGTTGATCGACTGGCGGCTGGTCGAGCGACGGCTCGACCTCGAGCTCGTCGTAGCTGGTGTCGTCGGGAACGTGCACCGGCGCCTCGAACCCGTGGTGTGTCGTGGCCTCCTCGAGGCGCAGCGCGGACGGCCGCAGCGCGGGCCCGAGCTGCAGCGACGCGTACGACGGCCGCAGGTAGGGCTCGGTCGACGCGGGCTCGGGTGCGACCGGATCGGGAGACGGCGTGCCGGCCCCAAAGTCGCCCGTGCCGAGGTTCGTGCCGAGGTTCGTGCCGAGGTTCGGGATCGACGCTGGCAGGTTCGCGCTCGACAGCGACGCGGTGACCGAGCGCTGCGACGGCCGAGCGCGCGCCGCTCGTTCCGGTGCGCTGATCGACGCGATGTCGGGTTGCCACGGCAGCTCGACCTGGCTCGGCCGCTGCTCGAGCTCGGCGAGCCACGCCGCGAGCGCGCGGGCGCCGCCGCCGAGCGCCGCGCGTGCACAGGCGGTCGCGAGATCGGCTGCGGTGTTGCGCCGCGTAGGCTCGCGGGTGAGCGCCGCCGCCACCGCATGCACGATCTCGCGGGGCACGTGCGGGTTCAGCCGATCGATCGGCGGCGGATCGGTGCGCCGCACCGCCTCGAGGATCGACTTGAGATCCGCGCCACGATAGAGGGGCAGGCCGGTGAACAGCTCCCACGCGATGATGCCGAGCGCGAACACGTCGGCCGCGGCGGTCGGTGGCTCGCCGAGGGTCTGCTCGGGCGCCATGTAGCGTGGCTTGCCGCGGAGCCGCCTGCGCTCGAGCGCGGTCGAGAACGAGGCACGCGCGATCCCGAAATCGAGGATCTTCACGTAACCGTCGTTCGACAGCATCACGTTCGATGGCGACACGTCGCAGTGAACGATGCCGAGCGGACCGCCGTACCCGTCGGTCTTGCGGTGCGCGTAGTCGAGGCCGGCCGCAACCTCGCTGAT
>JBKJUF010000143.1:0-6872 GCA_046590445.1 Kofleriaceae bacterium | reverse complement strand
CTTGTCGCCGGGGTTGACGTCCGGGTGATGCTTGCGTGCGAGCTTGCGATACGCCGCGCGGATCGCATCCGCCGACGCGTCCCTGGGAACGCCGAGGACCTCGTAGAAAGATTCGGCCATGGCGCGCCGCCTACAGGCAGATCGCGGTCTTCACGGCGACCGGCTTGCCGTCGCGGGGACACGCGAGCTGGGTGGCCTCGAATGCCTTCTTGAGGCAGTCAGCCGCCTTCTGGTCCGCGGCGTCGCGGCCGGCGAACGGCTTGACGACGACCTGGTACGGATTGCCGCGCGCCGACAGCATCCACTCCGCGTAGTACCCGCGAACGTCGTGCGGCTTGCGTGCCTTCGGAGCGCACGCGGCGATCGCGCTGCTCGCCTCGATCGTGCGATCGCTCTCGAGCGCCCCGTCGAGATCGCTGCGCACCGTGACCTTGCCGGTCGCCAGCTCTGTGACCGCGAGCCCCGCGGTCGGCGCGTCCGGCGGCGCACCCTTCGCGGCGAGCTTGGGTCCCGCCGCCTGGATCGTCTTGAGCTTGTCCTTGGGACCTGCGAGCGGGGCGACGTAGCGGACCCAGCGCTCCGCGGTCGGTCGACCATGACGCTCGAGATCGACACGCAGCTCGCACTTCTCGCCCTCGCAGGAGACCACGGCATGCGCGGTGGACAGGTTCGGATGCTTGATGCCAAGTACCGCGACGAGCGAGGGCGCGTAGCCACACACGTCGCTCTTGTCGGACCACTTCTTCTCGCCGACGAGCGCCTTGGCAGCCTCGACGTCCTTCGCGGGGACGATCTTGGCCTTCTCGATCTTCGCGAGCTGCGCGGCGACCGCGTTGCGCATCGCGGGCGTCGTCGTCACCGGAAAGTCCGTTGGATAGACGACGGCGATCGAGATCTTGCCAGTACCCGCGACCGCCTTCTTTGACTCGCCCTTGCAGACCTCGAAGACGTTCTGGGCGTGGGCGCTGCCGGTGCTGGCCGCGAGGGCGAGCACGATGATCGGAAAAACTCGCTGCATGACGCCGAGCTTACGCCGATCCGATTCGCGAGCGGATACCCCGTCGCTAACCCACCGGGTTGGGGGCGTGATTTAGGCTTGTCTCGTGGCCAACAGGGTGGGTGTGTCGAGTGGTAGTGACGCGATTCCGGCGCCGCTCGAGGGTCAGGAGACCGCGCGGCTGGAAGTTGTCGAGATCTGGAGCCTGATCGCATCGAGCGAGGGTCCGGAAGGCCTCGAGCGGCTCGCCAGCAGCGTGGATCGGGGTTCCACGCACAGCCTGCCCCTGGTGGTCAATCCCCTGAACGAGCACACCGCAGTCGACGTCGACCTCTCCGATATCGAGAGCAGCGACAGTGATGTCGGCGGCGATACCGTGACGGCGGTCGCGCTGTTCACGAGGCTGGTCTGAACGTCGCGCACTCGACACGCCGCGCACGATTGGCGACGCTCGTCGTGTGACAGCAGACCCCCACCCACCGGAATGGCTCGTCGACGTCGAGGTCAAGCTCGCGTACCAGGAGCGCCTGATCGGCGAGCTCGATGCCCTCGTCCGCGTGTTCGCGACGCGACTCGAGCAGGCGGAGCGCGCGATCGTCGAGCTCAAGGAGGGCGCGAAGTCGCCAGAGTCGCCGCTCGGCCCGGCCAACGAGCCACCGCCCCACTACTGACGTAGGCACGCGCGAGTCTCGGGCTATGGTCGGCGCGTGGAGCCAGCGACCCACGCCACCTGGGCACGCGAGTTCACGAGCACCGCGCGCGCGTACTGGACACCCGCGCGGACGCGCGAGCTGGTCGGCGACAAGCAGCTGGAGATCCTGCCCGCCGAGGCGCCGCTCCTGCTGCGCGCGCTCGGCCTGCTCCATCGCGACGCCTCGATGCCGCCGTTCGAGGTTCGCAAATATTTGCAGATCAACCACGTGGTGCGGCTGCTGCGCCCGGCGATCCACGAGCTCGCGGCGCGCCACGCCGTCGTGCGCCTCCTCGATGCCGGCTGCGGCCGCAGCTACCTCACGCTGCTGCTCGCGTGGTGCGCCCGCCATCGCTGGAGCCACCGTGTCGAGGTGCTGGGCATCGATCGCGACGCGGCGGTGATCGACGAGTGCCGGCGGCGCACCGAGATCGCCGAGCTGGCGGACGTCGTGCGCTTCGAGGCGGCGTCGCTCGACGCGCTCGATGTCGAGGACGCGTGGGGCCGCGGGTTCGGCGAGCGCCACGGCGTCCACGGCGTGTTCGCGCTCCACGCCTGTGATACCGCGACCTGCGACGCGATCGTGCTCGGCGCGCGCCTCGAGGCGGCGCTGATCGCGATCGCGCCGTGCTGTCAGGCGGAGCTGTCACGGCGATGGACCGCGCTCGCCGATGCGGGCGCGACCGGTGCGTTCGCCCCGCTCTGGAAGATGCCGCACCTGCGCCGCGAGATCACCGCGCACCTGACCGACACCATGCGCACGTTGCTGCTGCGCGCTGCCGGCTACGAGGTCACGCCGATGGAGTTCATCGCCGCGACCCATACCAAGAAGAACACGCTGCTGCGCGCACTCCGCCGCGACGCCCCCGATCCCGTCGCGCGTGCCGAGTACGACGCGCTGGTCGCTGCGACCGGCGGCTGTGGGCTCGCGCTCGCCGAGCGCTTGACACGCGCGGATCAGCAAACGCCGTAGCCCGCGGAAGCAACGTCACTACGAAAGCTTCTCGTGAGCGACGTGCGCGATCGCGCGGAGCTCGTCATGCAAGCGCGTGACGCTGGTTGGCGGTGGTGGCGCGTCCCATGCATTTCTCCAGGGCATATCCAATCTTTCTCAAGGAGATGATCTATGGCGAACAATCCAAAGTGGTGGAACACCGAGCACGACAGCGCGTGGGAGCGTGTGAAGTCCGCGATGAAGCGCGACTGGGAGCAAACCAAGTCGGACCTGACCGGCAATCGCAAGGGCAAGGAGCTCGATCAGGATGTCGATGACACCCTGAAGCAGGCCGCCGGCAAGCAGAGCATCCCGCCCACCGCGATGAAGAACGAGCCCGAGAGCGGCAAGGACTCGTGGGATCGCGTCCAGGAGGACCATCGCTACGGCGTCGGCGCGCGCCAGCAGTATGGCAAGGACCACAACGACTGGGACGATCGCCTCGAATCCAAGCTGCGCGAGGAATGGTCGGATCTGCGGAGCGGGCGCACCTGGGACGAAGTGAAGATGTCGGTGCGTAACGGCTGGGATCGCGCGAAGAAGTAGCGAGCGCCACGGTCAAAGATGCCAGCTGCCGCGGGGTGCTGGCATCCGGTCGTTTCGGGCTGCGCGCCACTGCAGTCGCCGAGACGGTGCGAGATCCGATACCGTGGCCCCCGTGAAGGCAGCAGACGTCGCAAAGCCACACGGGATTCGCGCGGCCGAGGGCTTCGTCTTCCGGACACCCTTGTTGCCGATGACGACGCTCCTCGACTGGGCCGCGGCAGGTGACGCGGTCGCCGTGCGGACCTTCGCGATGTCCCTGCTCGACCTCCCCGAAGTCCGCGAAGCCCTGTTCGTCGCGTCGCCGAGCCTGTCGAGCGCGATCCCGTCGTGGCGTGATGCTCCGACCTCCGCGGCCGGACAACGCGTCGAGCACTCGCTGGTCAAGTACCTCGCGCGCATGATGGGGCGCGCGACCCCGTTCGGCCTGTTCGCGGGCGTGTCGACGGGCAGGCTCGCACGTGACACCAAGCTGTCGCTCGTCGAGCGCTCTGCCTATCAGCGGCGGACGCGACTCGATAACGACTACCTGTTCGTGCTCGTCGCGCGGCTCGCCGAGCAGCCGGACCTCCGGGCGAAGCTGCGGTTCCGACCGAGCTCGTCGATCTATCGCGTCTCGGGGCAGATGCGCTACGCCGAGGCGCGCCTCGCCGGCAGCGACCGCAGTTATCACCTGGTGTCGGTCACGCTCACGCCCTATCTCGAGGCCACGCTGGCACGGGCGGCAACCGGGGCGACCCTCGAAGAGCTCGCGGCGCCGCTGGTCGGCGCGGACATCACCCTCGAGGAGGCGCACGGCTACATCGACGAGCTGATCGGCGCGCAGCTCCTGGTTCCGGATCTCGGTATCTACATCACCGGACCCGAGCCGATCGACGGCTTGCTGCTCCAGCTCGCGGCCGATGGCCTCGAAGCACCGCGAGCGATCCTCGCGAGCGTCCGCGGGCAGATCACCGCGATCGACAGCGCCGGCCTCGGAAACCCGCCCGAGCTCTATCGCGCGATCGCGAGCGCGCTCGAGCCGATGCCTGCGAAGGTCGATCTCGCCCGGCTGTTCCAGGTCGACCTCGTCAAGCCTGCCGCGGCGACGCTCGGCACGCGCGTGGCGTACGAGCTCGCGAACACGGCGGCTCAGCTGTCCCGGATCCGTCGCATGCGCGGCTCGTTCGACGACTTCAAGCGCGCGTTTCGCGCTCGCTGGGAAGACCGCTCGGTGCCGCTCGCAGAGGTGCTCGACGAGGAATCGGGGATCGGCTTCGAGGCTCCCGGCGGGCCGGGCGCCGAAGGCTCGCCGCTGCTCGCGGGGTTGCCGTTCGCACCCGCCCAGCAAGACGACCGCGCGCCGTGGACCGCACTCGAACGGCACCTGCTCACACGGTTGGCGAGGGCGCTCGCGACCGGCGACGACGAGCTGGTCCTCGCCGAGGCGGATCTCGACGCGATGAAGCTACCGACCGACGCGACGTTCCCGGATGCGTTCTCGATCGTGGCGCGGATCGCCGGGACGCCGGACGAGGTCGCCCGCGGCGAGATCACGGTGCTGTTCGAGTCGATGTACGGACCGTCGGGTGCACGCATCCTCGGGCGGTTCTGCCACGCGTCGCCGGAGATCGATACGATGGTGCGCGAGCACCACGCCGCAGAGGAAGCGCTGCGACCAGGGGCGGTGTTCGCCGAGATCGTCCACCTCAACGAGGGCCGGATCGGCAACATCTTGTGCCGACCGGTCCTCCGCGCCCACGAGATCGTCTACCTCGGGGTCTCGGGCGCTGCCCCCGCGCAGCAGATCCGCATCGACGATCTTGAAGTCTCGGTTCGTGGCGATCGGATCGTGCTGACGTCGCGCCGGCTCGATCGCGAGGTCGTCCCGCGCCTGACCACGGCGCACAACTTCCGGTTGCGGAGCCTCGGCGTGTATCGCTTCCTGTGCGCGCTCGCGAGCCAGGATGTCGACCTCGTCGGGTGGACGTGGGGGGTGCTCGGCTCCGCTCCGTTCTTGCCGCGGGTTCGACTCGGCAAGGTGATCGTGGCACGCGCGACCTGGAACCTCGACAAGCACGACCTCGAACCGATCACCGTCGCGGTCCGTGCGGCCAACAAGGACGTCGCGAAGCGCGATGGGGTAGCGGCGGCGGTGGCGGTGCTGCGCCAGCACCGGAAGCTGCCGCGCATGCTCGTGATCAGTGCGGGCGACAACGAGCTCCCGATCGACCTCGACAATCCACTGCTGGCCGCGGCGTTCGCCGACGAGGTCTCCGGGTCCGACCACGTCGAGCTCACCGAGCTGTTTCCGGCGCCCGATCGGACGGCGGTGGAGGGTCCCGAGGGCGCGTTCGCGAACGAGATCGTGTTGATGTTCACCCGGCAACGCGGGCCCGATCGCGCGGTCGCGCCACGGTTTGCGCCATCAGACGCGACCACGAGCCGCCGCGAGCTCGGGCCGGGCTCGGACTGGTTGTACGCGAAGATCTATTGCGGGGAGTCCACGGCGGATCGCGTGCTCCGCGAAGCGATCGGGCCGCTCGTCCGCGAGGCGATCGCGCGTGGCGACATCGACCGCTGGTTCTTCATCCGCTATAACGACCCCGATTCCCACCTCCGCGTCCGGTTTCGCGGCGATCCGGCGACGCTGTGCGGTGGCGTGCTGCCGGCACTCGAACGCGCCGTCGCGCCGTTGGTTGAGGCCGGTGCGGTCCGCAAGCTCGTGCTCGACACGTATGTCCGCGAGCTCGAGCGCTACGGCGGCGACCGCGGGATCGAGCTGGTCGAGGCCGTGTTCTGGCGCGACAGCGACGCGGTCCTCGATATCATCGACCTGCTCGATGGCGACGCGGGCGCCACCGCTCGATGGAAGCTCTGCGTGCGCGGGATCGACTCGCTGCTCGACGCGCTCGGCCTCGACGACGCCGCGCGTGCGAAGGTGTGCAGCGAGGGCCGCGAGAGCATCGGCCGCGAGCTCCGCGCCGACACGTTGCTGTGGTCGAAGATCGGCGAGAAGTTCACGAAGGAGCGCGCTGACCTGGAGCTCATGTTCGATCGTGATCCCGCGCGCGACGCCGGGCACGAGTATGCGCAGGGCTTCGAGATCCTGGCGCGGCGTGATGCGGCGATCGCCAAGCTCGGCGACGAGCTCCGCGCGCGCGACGCGGCGGGAGAGCTGACACCGAGGCTCGCAGACATGGCGTGGAGCCTCGTCCACATGCACGCGAACCGCCTGCTCCATGCCTCCCAGCGCGCCCAGGAAATGGTGCTCTATGATTTCGTGCGGCGACTGCACGACGCGCGCCGAGCCCCCCAGGGCCAGCCCAAGGACAAGCGCGTGACCTGAGTCCTGTCGCGATCATCACTCCACGCCCCCGGCTCGCCGCTCGCGTCGATCCGCCGCGAGGTCGGAAGTTGTTCCGTTTGATCCCGCAACATCGCGTGCGATGGATCGCTCGCCGGTGCTCGCTCGATCGACCGAACGTAGAGCGCGAGCGCAAAGAGGCTCCGGACGAGGAGGGCATGAACATGCGACCGCCGGCACGGACGGGCTGCGCGGACTGATTCGTTCAGCGATGCAGAACATGGGCGTGGTCCCGGTCATCCGGCTCCGTGGGGGGAACGATCGTCGGGCCGCCGGTCGGGGTCAGGCTCGAGCTCCTCGG
>JBKJUF010000083.1:0-2537 GCA_046590445.1 Kofleriaceae bacterium | reverse complement strand
CTCGAACACCACCGGCGTGATCTTCGAGGACTGCAAGATCCCGAAGACCGCGCTGGTCGGCAGCGAGGACGGCGGCTTCAAGGTCGCGATGAAGACGTTCGATCGGTCGCGGCCGTGGATCGCGGCGACCGCGGCGGGAGTGATCCGACGCTCGCTCGAGGAGAGCCGCGCCTACGCGCTCGAGCGCAAGACGTTCGGTGTGCCGATCGCGCAGCACCAGGCGATCCAGTTCATGCTCGCCGAGATGGCGATCGCGTACGAGTCGACGCGCTTGCTCACCCACAAGGCGGCGTGGCAGGTCGACCAGGGTGACCTCTCCGCGATCACGAGCGCGTATGCGAAGGCGTACGGCGCCGATGCGGCGATGCGGTGCGCGACCGACGCCGTGCAGATCTTCGGCGGCTACGGCTACACGAAGGAGTATCCGGTCGAGAAGCTGATGCGCGACGCCAAGCTGCTCCAGATCTACGAGGGCACCTCGCAGATCCAGCGCGTCGTGATCGCGCGCAACGTGCTCGGTCGCTGAGCCCACGAGGACTGCGCCGATCGGCTGCGCGAAGCCGGTGAGATCGCGGAGGCGAGCGAGAGCGTCATGCAGGGCATGATGGGCTTCAAGGGCCGCCGCTGATCAGTCGAACACGATCGGGTGCCGGCCGAGCGCCTTCGGTGGCGGCGTTCCGGTCTCGGCCTCGACGATGACGACGCCCTTGTCGATCCGCGCCTTCGCCTTCCAGTCCGTGCCGCCGACCGCGATCGGCTTCGAGCACCCCGGCGTGCCGTCGGCGCTGCAGATCGCGAGCTCCTCGGTCAGGTCACCGTAGTCGCGGTGGCCGTAGCGCAGCACGAGCTCGGGGGGGCCGCCGGGGATGACGTCGACGGCCTCGGCCGACGCCACCTCGAGGTCGGCGCCGCGATGGTCGATCTCGAAGCCGGGTCCATGCGCGAGGCGGCCGTCGATGTCGAACACGAACGAGCACCCCGATGGCCCGTAGACGTCGTCGGAGGTCGAGCAGTGCGTCGCGACCGCGCGCCACGGCGGCACGAGCCCCGTAACTCCCACGTCGGTGACCCCGCAGCGTGGCTCACCCGGCGGATCGGTGTTGCACTGATCGCGCTCGGGTTGCTTGAGCCTGGCACACGCCTTCTCGCTCGCACGCACCCTGCGCTCGCGGTCCTCGCGGTCCGCCTCGAGGCTCGCGCACAGCGCGTCGAACGGCGAGGTCCTTGGGGGCGGTTCGACCTCGACGGTCGGGATCAGCGGCTTGCCCGGTGGCGTCCAGCCCGGCGGCGGCCAGCCCCACGCCTCGAGCTCGGAGATCGCGACCTCGCGCCACGCCCGCTTGCTGCCCGGCTCGATCTGCGAGACCCGGATCCGCACGGTCCCGAGTCCGGGCACCGCGATCGCCTGGCGGTCACGGCGCGCGATGTCGAGCGGCACCGTCGCGATCACCTTCGTGCCATCGAGGAGCTCGACCGCGCGGATCCGCGGGTTCATCGTGAAGTAGTCCTCGCGCGAAGGCCCCGTCCCGGTGTGGCCGACCGTCATGCGGAGCTCGTTGATGACGCCGCCCGGGACGGTGACCTCGATCCACGCGCCGGCCAGCTCACCGGTCCGCGAGCTCCACGCGGTGGCGAGGTCGCGGTCGGCGAGGTGACGTGGCTCGATCCGCGGATTCTTGACCTGTGACGACACCCGCACGAGGCTCGGCGTCGCGGCGAACAAGTCGACAGCGACCGGCGCGGCGGCATCGCCGGCACTGGCGGCGTCATGGGGCTGCACCGCGGCCGAGCCGGGAGTGATCGTCGGTGGGCCTACTTGGAGGTCCTTGGCAGGCTCGCCGGCCTTCTTGCAGCCGGCGCTTGCACACACCACGAGACCGAGCGTCACCCAGCGCATGCATCGAGCGTGTCATAGCGGTCTGGCAGGCTGCCACCCGTGCAGACCCAGACCGACGTGAGATCGCCCGCCGCCCCGCACACGATCGCCGATGGCTCGGGGCCGGCGCAGCCAGCGCGCGGCGCGAACGCGACGAGCTCGCCCGAGGTGTTCGGCAACATCTTCATCGGGATCGCCGGAATGATCGGCGCGGGCAAGTCAACGCTCGCGACCGCGCTCGGTAAGCACCTCGGCATCGATACCTATTACGAGCCGGTCGCCGACAACGAGTACCTCTCGGACTTCTATCGCGACACCGCCCGCTACTCGTTCGCGATGCAGGTGTATCTGCTGAACCGCCGCTTCCAGCAGCACCAGGAGATCATCTGGCGCGGGCGCGGCGCGGTGCAGGACCGCACGATCTACGAGGACTCCATCTTCGCGCGCGTGCTGGTCGACATGAACCTGATGCACCCGCGCGACTACGAGACCTACGTCGGTCTCTATCGCAACCTCTCGAACTTCATGTGCCGCCCGACCGCCATCGTGTACCTGCACGCGAGCCCCGAGAAGTGCCACGCGCGCATCGCCGCCCGCGGGCGCAGCTTCGAGAGCGTCGTCTCGCTCGAGTACCTGCAGCGCCTCTACCGCGCCTACGAAG
>JBKJUF010000024.1:0-5295 GCA_046590445.1 Kofleriaceae bacterium | reverse complement strand
TCGACGGCCAGTTCGTCGCGAACCCGACGTTCGCCGAGCGCGAGAACAGCGACATGGACATCATCGTCGCCGCGTCGAAGGACGCGATCATGATGGTCGAGGGCGAGATGGAGGAGCTCCAGGAGGACACGATCATCGACGCCCTGCTGTTCGCGCATCAGGCCGTCCAGCCGCTGATCGAGCTGCAGGAGCGCCTCCGCGCCGCCAACGGCAAGGAGAAGCGCCCGTTCACGCCGCCCGTCGCCGACGAGACGCTCGCCGCGAAGGTCAAGGAGTCCGCGTGGGATCGCCTGAAGGAGGTCGCGCTGATCAAGGACAAGAAGCTGCGCCGCGAGGGTATCGGTGCGCTGCACGTCGAGATCCGCGGCCAGCTCACCGCCGAGGGCATGCCCTGGCAGGGCAAGCCGAAGGACGTCGACGCCGCGTTCGCGAAGGTCCAGAAGAAGTGGGCACGCGGTCACACGATCTCGACGCGCACGCGCATCGACGGTCGCCGTCCCGACGAGATCCGTCAGATCACGGTCGAGACCGGCGTGCTACCTCGCGCACACGGCTCGGCGCTGTTCACCCGTGGTGAGACCCAGGCGCTGGTCGCCGTCACGCTCGGCACGAAGTACGACGAGAAGAAGCTCGACACGCTGCTCGGCGACAAGAAGAAGACCTTCTACATGGACTACAACTTCCCGCCGTTCTCGACGGGAGAGGTCAAGATGCTTCGCGGCCAGTCGCGCCGCGAGGTCGGTCACGGCTTCCTCGCCGAGCGCTCGGTCGAGGCGATCGTTCCGGTGTACGAGGACTTCCCGTATACGCTTCGCGTCGTCTCGGAGATCCTCGAGAGCAACGGCTCGTCGTCGATGGCCTCGGTGTGCGGCGGCTCGCTCGCGCTGATGGACGCTGGCGTCCCGGTCAAGGCACCGGTCGCGGGCATCGCGATGGGCCTCATGAAGGAAGGCGACGACTACGTCGTCCTGTCCGACATCCTCGGCGACGAGGATCACCTCGGCGACATGGACTTCAAGGTCACCGGTACCCGGCGTGGCGTCTGCGCGCTGCAGATGGACATCAAGGTCGATGGCTTGACCCGCGAGATTCTCGAGAAGGCGCTCGCGCAGGCCAAGGCCGGCCGGATCCACATCCTCGATCGCATGGACGCCGCGATGTCGTCGGCCCGTGACGAGGTCTCGATCTATGCCCCGCGCATCGTCACGATGCAGATCAAGCCGGACAAGGTCCGCGACATCATCGGACCCGGTGGCAAGACGATCCGCGCGATCCAGGAGCAGACCGGCGCGCAGATCGACATCAACGACACCGGCATCGTGTCGATCGCGTCGGCCAACGCCAAGGCGATCGAGCAGGCGCAGGCCCTGATCTCCGGCCTCACGATGGAGCCCGAGGTCGGCCAGTTTTATAACGGGATCGTCAAGAAGATCGTCGAGATCGGGGCGTTCGTCGAGATCATCCCGGGCACCGACGGTCTCCTCCACATCTCGGAAGTCTCCAAGGAGCGCATCCGGTCCGTCGAGGACGTGCTCAAGGAGGGTGACGAGGTCATCGTCAAGTGCATCAAGGTCGACCGCGACGGCAAGATCCGCCTGTCGCGCCGCGAGGCCCTCGATGCCAATCCGTCGCCCGAGGACGTCCACAACTACATCGTCTGATCAAGGCGAGCGTTCAGGTCGAACTCGATCAGGCGCTTCGCGAGCTGCGAGCCGTCGAGGTGCAGGCACAGCTCGTCGCCGTTTCGGGCGGCGATCGCGCTACTGCTCCAAGCACAACAACCGGGAGCTGGTCGTACATCCGCGCCGTACGTCGTACCAGCGCACGATCCGTCCGGTGACGTCCGGCAAGCCGACGTACGCGCCCTGTGTGGTTGCGGTCCAGTCGGAGCAGGTGTCGGCCGCGTTGGCGATGACCGTCGGGTTGCCGGCCCAGTAACTATTCTCGGTGGCCTGGCCGTCGAGCTGGAGCGCAACCGAGGTCTGAAGCAGCGCGTCGCCAAACAACCCCGACGCGGTTGGCGACAGCTGGACTCCGTCGATCCGGACCCACGGGAGACCGTTGGTGTCGAACCGCGTAGCCGTGAACTGGCCGGCGAGAGGCAGCGCTGCCAAGAAGCTGCCGCCTCGGTTCGCGGCGGTAGCTTCGGCGTTGCACTGCGCGTCCGCACTACTCCGGCCCGACGTCGGAATCCAGCTCGACGAGCTGATGAATGCGAGCCGGCCGGCCGTAGGACTGGGTGGATCGATCTGCTGATCCTTTCCGATCTCGAAGCAGAAGAGTCGGCGGCTGTCCGAGCATGCAGCTCGGCCATGGTTGACGGCGTTGCCCCCGTTGCTGTCGATGCGGCCGAACGTTCCCAGGTCCGTGCTCGTGCCGCTCTTCCAGCCCTCGCACACATTGGACGTGGCGGTGCCGTCGCTGGCGGTTCCGGTCCACACCTCGGCGGCGCTTCCGATGCGTCGGTCGGCCCCCGTCTCGTCCTGGGCGATCGGATACCATTGCCGGCCCGTGGTCAGCTGTGCGATCGAATCCGTCACCGGCTGACCATCGAACCGGCGCCATCCACGCGAGCCGCTCAAGCGACTCGCGGCGTCGTTGCCGGTCGTCGATACGTACGCAACGAACGTTCCCGGGATCCTCGCTTCGGCCGCCCGCGCCGCGCAGATCGCATCGGCGCCGCTCAACCCTCCGAGGTTGCCCGTGTGGGTCGACGACGTGACGAACACGAGGTTGGTGATCGGGGTCTCGCCGTCCGAGGGGCCGTCAACCGGCGCGCGAAGGCTAAACACCTGATCGCAACCCGCGAGCAGCAGCACGATCGCGAGCACGGCCTTCACGGCATCGAAAGTATCACCCCGCAGAGGCGCTTGGCCTGCTCGATCATCGCTCGGAGTTGGGCTCGGTTGACTTTCGCCCCCTGCTGGTCCCCGCCGCTACACAGGGTCGACCAGTACATCGTCTGACGTTGACGCCTCGTCCTTTGGGGGCGAGCGTTCTTGCCACGGCCCATGCTCTACGGGCCGTTTCGTTTTCGGCTAGAGTTGTCCCGTGACGCCGCGCGTGCAGATCAAGAAGCTCCGCGCCGACGCGATCGTACCGCGCTACATGTCAGAGCAGGCCGCTGGCCTCGATCTGTACGCCGCGATCGATGCGCCGGTCGCGCTCGCTCCCGGCCAGCGTGCCACGATCGATACCGGACTCGCCTTCGCCTTGCCGCCGGGCTTCGAGGGCCAGATCCGACCGCGCTCGGGACTCGCGCGCGAGCACGGGATCACGCTCGTCAACACACCAGGCACGCTCGACAGCGATTACCGCGGCCCGTTGATGGTGCTCGTGATCAACCACGGCAGCGTGGCGGTGACGATCGAGCCCAGGCAGCGGATCGCGCAGCTCGTGATCGCGCCGGTCGTACAGGCGGAGCTGATCGAGGTCGACGAGCTCGCGACCACGGCGCGCGGTGCCGGCGGTTTCGGATCGACGGGGCGGTGATGAGCGGCCGAACGCGTCCGCCGACCGACGAGACGAGGACCAAGATCTTCGACTCGAAAGCGCCCAAGGCACCTCAGCCGGCACCTGAGTCGGCGCCCGAGTCGACCGCGCGGTCGCCGTCCTCGCGGCCACCGACGCCGGTACCGACGCGCACGAAGGGACCGACGCGCCAGGGCTACGAGAGCGGGAGCGTCGTGGTTCCGAAGACGGACGACCTCAACCTGTCGATCACGCCCGAGCCGCTGCGCGCGATCTCGATGAAGAGCGCGATCGATCGGGCAAAGCCGCAGGCCCCGAAGCAGTTCGTGCTGCCCAAGCAGCACAAGCCGGAGATCCGCTCGCTCGAGGAGGTCTCGCAGCAGCGCGCGCAAACCTCGGGGCAGACCGGCCGGATCGCGCCGCCTCGCGAGGCGAAGGGCGTTCGTGCGCGCAAGCTGCGGGATACGGTGTTCTGGGGGTCCGTGGTCGTGATCATCGGCTGCGTCGTGATGCTCGCGGTCTGGTTCATCGCGCGCTGACCCGGGGGCCGGGATTCACTCCCGGACCCGAGCCCGAAATTTCACGCCCGGAACCGGGGTTGTCGTACCGGGCGGCCTGCGGTACGAGTGCTGCGGGACGCCCTCATGATCGCTCGCTACAGTCGACCCGAGCTCGCCGCGCTGTGGGACGACAAGTACCGCTTCGAGCTGTGGCTCGAGATCGAGCTCGCCGCGTGCCGCGCGATGGAGCGTGCCGGCACGGTCCCGATCGGCACCGCGGAGCGAGTCGCCGCGGCCGCGGCCGGCAAGCTCGATCCGGTGCGCATCCTCGCGATCGAGGCGACGACCCGACACGACGTGATCGCGTTTTTGACCCACGTCGAGGAGCTCGCCGGCGAGCCCGCGCGCTGGCTGCACCTCGGGATGACGTCGTCCGATGTCCTCGATACCGCGCTCGCCTTGCAGACCGTGCGTGCTCTCGACCGCATCGAGCTCGCGGTCATCAAGCTCGCCGAGGCACTCGCGAAACGCGCACGCGAGCATGCAAAGACGCCGATGATCGGGCGGTCGCACGGCATCCATGCCGAGCCGATCACCGCCGGCTTGACGTTCGCGCGCTGGCACGCCGAGGTGTTGCGCGCCGCCGGCCGACTCACACATGCGCGCCACGCGATCGGGGTCGGCAAGATCGCCGGTGCAGTCGGCGTCTACGGCAACCTCGATCCGCAGATCGAAGCCGAGGCACTCGGCGAGCTCGGCCTGGCGCCCGAGACCGTCGCCACCCAGATCGTCGCGCGCGATCGTCATGCCGAGGTGCTGTGCGCGCTCGCGCTGCTCGGCACCGCGATCGAGCAGATCGCGCTCGGCGTCCGTCACTGGCAGCGCACCGAGGTCGGCGAGGCCGAGGAAGGCTTCGGCGTCGGCCAGAAGGGCAGCTCCGCGATGCCCCACAAGAAGAACCCGATCCTCAGCGAGAACCTGACGGGCCTCGCGCGCCTGCTGCGCTCGTACGCCGGCGCCGGCCTCGAGGACGTCGCGCTGTGGCACGAGCGAGACATCTCGCACTCGAGCGTCGAGCGCGTCGCGATGCCCGACGCGACGATCCTGGCGGACTTCATGGTCTCGCGCGCGACCGGCCTCGTGAAGGGGCTCGTGATCCACGAGCGACGCATGCGGGCGAACCTCGAGCGCACCGGTGGTCTGTATTTCTCGGAGGCCGTGCTGCTCGCGCTGGTCAGGACGGGCATGGCGCGGCAGGCGGCCTACGTGCTGGTCCAGCGCGAGCAGCACGGCCTCCGAGAAATACAGACCACCGGTGCGCTCG
>JBKJUF010000695.1:0-6108 GCA_046590445.1 Kofleriaceae bacterium | reverse complement strand
GGTCTCGGACGCGGCCTGGACGGCGTCGCAGCCGAAGCACAGCTCGAGACCACCGCCGAGCGTCATGTTGTACGGCGCCGCGACGATCGGCACCGTCGCGTACTTCATTCGCTGCGTGGCGTACTGGTAGCCGCGGATCATCTCGCGCAGCTGGTCCCATTGCTTCTGGCCGGCGGCCATCACCACCGCGAACAGGTTTGCGCCGACGCAGAAGAACTCGCCCTGGTTCCAGATCATCATCCCGCGGAAGTCGCGCTCGGCGCGCGCGGTCGCGTCGTGGATCATCTTGATGACGTCTGCGTCGATCGAGTTCGCCTTGGTCTTGAACGTCAGGCCGAGGATGCCGTCGCCGAGATCCCACGCCTCGGCGCCGCCGTTCTTGAGGACCGGCGAGCTCCCCTTCCGCATGTTCTCGAACGGCACCTCGCGTTCATCGATGGCGCGCGCGGTGTAGTCGCCGTTCTTCGGGTCCCAGACGCCCCAGCTCCGTGTGTTGTGACCGTCCGTCTTGTAGAAGCTCGGACCGTCTGCCGCGCGCATCTTCTCGATCCACGCGGGCAGCGCGATGCCGTCCTTCTTCATGCGGTCGGTCGTCTCCGCGAAGCCGAGCGCATCCCACACCTCGAACGGCCCGAGCTCCCACGCGTAACCCCACTTCATCGCATTGTCGATCGACTCGACCGAATCGGTGATCTCGGGGATGCGACGTGCGGCATACGCGAGGCTGCGTGACAGCACGGTCCAGGCGAACTCACCGACGGGACCTGGCGTCGCGACGAGTGCCTTCACGCGCGCTCGGGGATCCTCGATCTTGCCGACCGCCTTCGCCGCCTTCGCGATCTCCGGATCGCCGCCCTTCGCGCGGTACGCGCCGGTCTTCGGGTCGAACGTCTGGAGGTCGGTGCCGACCTTCTTGTAGAAGCCGCCCTTGGTCTTGTCGCCGAGGATGCCCTTCTCGATCATCGCCGTGATGTACGCCGGCGCCGCGAACACGTCGCGTGCCTCGTCGGCGGTGAGCGTCTCGTAGCAATTCTTGGCGACGTGGCCGACCGTGTCGAGGCCGACGACGTCGGCGGTCCGGAACGTCGCGCTCTTGGGGTGCGCCATCGGGATGCCGGTGATCGCGTCGACGTCCTCGGGCGCGAGGCCGCGCTCGATCATCAGATGGATCGTCGTCATCATCGACTGCAGACCGATCCGGTTGCCGATGAAGTTCGGCGTGTCCTTCGCCCACACGATGCCCTTGCCGAGCATCTCCTTGCCAAACGTCTCGGCGCGTTGCTTGGCCTCCGGCGAGGTGTCGGGGCCGGCGACCAGCTCGAGCAGCTTCATGTAGCGCGGCGGGTTGAAGAAGTGCGTGACCATGAAGTTCTTGCGGAACTGCTCGGTCCGCCCGACCAGCATGTCGGCGATCCGCAGGCCCGACGTGTTCGACGCGACGATCGCGTGCGGCGCGGCGAGCTTCTCGAGCTTCTCGAACAGTCCCTGCTTGAGATCGAGCCGCTCGATGATCGCCTCGATGATCAGATCGCAGTCGGCGACCTTCGCGAGATCGTCATCGAAGTTGCCGGTCGAGATCAGCAGCGCATTGCGCGGATGCATGAACGCGGCGGGCTTCGCCTTCTTGAGCTTGTCGAGGGCTCCCGTCGCGAACGAATCGCGGACGGCCTTGGACTTCCGGTCCGCCTCGGACGCCTTCGGCGGGACGATGTCGAGGAGGATGACCGGGATGCCGGCGTTGGCGCAGTGGGCAGCGATCCCGCTGCCCATGACACCTGCTCCGAGCACCGCGACGCGACGGATCGGATCACTCATGCGGCGGACCATAGCGCAGCACCTCGCGGTCGTCCGGGCAGGCGGGCGCGATCTCCGCGGGTCCGCGGTACGGTGTGTTGCATGGCGATCGGGTGTCCGAGCTGCGACAAGTTGCCCTCCGTCGATGCGCGCGCGGGAGCGCCGTGCGCCGCGTGTGGCACGCCGCTCGTGGCAGCTGGTGCGTCTGTCGACCTCGGCAGCGGGCTCGATCTTCCGGAGCTGGTCGGGCTCGACGAGCGTGATGGCGCCCCGCCGCGCGCCCCGCCTCCACCACCGCGTGCGGCGATCGACAGCAACGACGACTACCTTCGGCCCGGCGAGATCATGACCGCGCCGGCGACCGAGGAAGATCCACCGCTCGAGCTCGATCCCGAGTGGACCGCCGCGCGCCAGGTCAAGCAAGCGCAGGCCGTGCCGGAGCCCCGTCCCGGACGCTCGATCGCCGGCGTGATCATCGCAGTGCTGCTGATCCTCGCGGTGACCGCCGCGGTGGTCGCGATCACGATGGGTCTTGTCTAAACGCCGGCCGGGCCTCGCGAAGTTTCGACGCAACCTCTGGCGTGGCCGGCCGACAACGGCGGCCCAATGGAGGCAACCATGAAGACTCACGTGATCGTTCTCGCGATGGTGGCTGCGACCGCAACCGCGCAGGCAGATGTCGACCAGGTGGTCTCGAACCTCGAGATCCAGATCCAGCAGGCGTGGTACCGCGACAGCGAGACCCGCGCATGGCTACTCGCCGATGGCGCGTTCGACGGCTTGAATCAGGCGCCGTGCTCGAAGCTGCTCGAAGAGCTCCGCATCGCGAACGTGCCGGCATCGCGCACGATCGAGCTCACCGACGACTCGCGCGATCTGCCGCGCGGCAGGCACGCGCTTCCGGCGGTGCGCGCGGCGTGTGACCGGATCGAGGTTGCCGGCAAGATCAAGGAATTCGAGCGCTGGGCGACGCTGGCAGGTGAGAGCACCGGCCCCGACTACCTGCAGGCGCTGGAGAACTGCCTCGCGACGTACGACGCGATCATCAAGGCCGGTGTACAGCCCGATGACCAGGTGCCGCGTCGCCGCGTGATGATCGGTCGCGAGCTCGTGATGTGGTCGGGCAGCATCGCCGAGGTGCGCGTGAAGTACTGCGACGCCGGCATTGCGATCGCCAAGGCCGAGATCGCGAAGCGCGAGGCGCCGCTTCGCAAGGTGCTCAAGCGTGACAAGCTCGCGCTGGCCCTCGGCTTCAACGCGACCGCCGCGTACGCGCTGCCGGGCGGAGACTGGTCGATGAATCCCGCGAAGCTCGCGGCCTCGCCAGTGTGGTTCGACACGACCGGCGCGCCGAGTCACCAGGCCCAGGTCTGCGCGGGTGGCGCTCGCCGCACGGTGGTGCGCCGCTACACGTTCGGTGCGCAGCATCAGCTCGTGAAGACCACGTCGAAGGAGTATTGCGGCGAGCCTCCTGCATCCGCGTTTCGGTGATCGAGTACGGTTCGCGGCATGCGAGCTCTCGCGTGTGCCGCCTTCCTGATCGCCTGTTCCTCACCGCCGTCACCGACGCCACCGCGCGTCGACGAGCCGCCACCACCGCCGACCGCAGTCGCGCAGCCGGCGCCACCGCCGACAGCGTCGGTGCCGACCAAGGAGACGCTGATCACGGACACGCCGCGCACGACCGTCGCGGGCAACACGTTCAGCGCACCTGCCGGCTGGCGGATTTGGGTGCAGGGCCCTGCGACGATCCTCGAGGCTCCCGAAGGTGACTCGCGGGTCGCGCTCGTCGACGTTCGCGCGAAGAACGCGGACCAGGCGGTCGCGCTCGCGTGGGCCGCGTACAAGCCCGACAAGACGTGGCCGCTCCAGGTCACGACGCAGGGCACCGACAAGGACGGCTGGACGAACGTCACGTCGTACGGCTACACGACGTCACCGAACGAGCGGCGCTCCGTCGGTGCGAACGCCCGGTTCGCGAACGACACGTGGACCGTGGCGATCGTCGATCTCGCTGACGCCGTCGGCGAGAAGCGTGGCGGCCAGCTCTCGCTGATCTTCGGCCAGCTACTGCCGAAGGGCACCGAGCGCGAGTCGTTCGCGGGCAAGCAGGCGCACCCGCTCGACGCCGCACGGATCGCGGAGCTCGGTGCGTTCATCGAGAAGGCGCAGCAGCAGCTCGGCGTGCCAGGCGTGGCGCTCGGCCTCGTGCAGGGCGGCAAGGTGGTGTTCACCGGCGGCTTCGGCGTGCGCGAGCTCGGCAAGCCCGCGAAGGTCGACGGCGACACCAAGTTCATCATCGCGTCGAACACCAAGGCGCTGACGACGCTGATGCTCGCGAAGCTCGTTGACGAGAAGAAGCTGACCTGGGAGAGCGCGGCGACGTCACTGATGCCGGAGTTCAAGCTCGGCGATGCCGACACGACCAGCAAGGTGCTCGTCAAGCACCTGATCTGTGCGTGCACCGGGATGCCGCGCCAGGACCTGGAGTGGCTCCTCGAGTTCAAGGGCCTGACGCCGGCGGGCGTGATGGCCGTGCTCGGCACGATGCAGCCGACCAGCAAGTTCGGCGAGCTCTTCCAGTACTCGAACCCGCTCGCGGCGGCGGCTGGCTTCCTCGGTGGTCGGGTCGCGTATCCGAAGCTCGAGCTCGGCAAGGCCTACGACGAGGCGATGCGCACGCGCGTGTTCGCGCCGCTCGGGATGCGGTCGACGACGTTCGACTACAAGCGGGCGCAGACCGGGAACTGGGCACGCCCGCACTCGCACGATGTCACCGACAAGCCGGCGCTCGCAGTGCACGCGCTCAACTACTCGGTGATCCCGCTGCGTCCGGCCGGTGGTGCGTGGAGCACGGTGAAGGACGTCCTCAAGTACGTCCAGATGGAGCTCGCCGGGGGCAAGCTGCCGAATGGCAAGCAGTACGTCTCGAGCGAGGCGCTGCTGGCACGGCGCGCGCCACAGGTCGCGATCGGCAAGGACACCGTCTACGGCATGGGGCTGACCGTGCACACCAAGTTCGGCGCGACCGTCGTCAACCACGGTGGCGCCATCATCGGGTTCCACAGCGACATGATGTGGCTGCCCGAGCACGGCGTCGGCGCGGTGATCCTGACCAACGGCGATCCCGGCGCGATCATCCGCGGCAACTTCCGCCGCAAGCTGCTCGAGGTGTTGTTCGACGGCAAGCCCGAGGCCGATCGCGACGTCGCGGCAGCGGCGAAGAGCTACTTCGCGGGCATGCAGGCGGAGCGCAAGCTGTGGACGATCCCCGCAGATCCGGTGGAGGTTGGCAAGCTCGCCGCGGCGTACACGAGCAAGGAGCTCGGTGACCTCGTCGTCAACAGGACGAGCGGCCGCACGGTGTTCGATTTCGGTGAGTGGCAGAGCGAGGTGGCGTCGAAGAAGAACCCCGATGGTTCGCTATCGTTCGTCACGACCTCACCCGGGATCGGTGGCATCGAGCTCGTCGTGGGGAGCGCGGGCGGCAAGCCGACCCTGACGTTGCGCGATGCCCAGCATGAATACGTGTTCGCTGCCAAGTAGTCCGGATCGGCACGATCCATCCGATCAGTATCGCCGCGACAGGCGAAAACTGGACGGGGATCACGACGTTCGGCAGTGTGAACCACCACATGTCGTCCGAGATTGGCGTCCGCGATCAGACGGCGCCTGCGAAGTGCACTCCGTGTCTGCGCGTGTTCGCCGAGACGCTGTTCGTGGACGACGGCAGCCGGCATGGTGACGAGATCCGCACCGCGATGCTGCGGCTCGACTTCGATTACGCCGGTCCGACCTTCGCCGACGGCTCGCCATCCCGGCCCAACCGCCGCGTGCGCGCGCGCGATCCGCGGTGGGGCGGCCGCGACCGCGATCTCGAGGCCCAGGCATGCCGCGTGCTCGAGGGACTCGGCGCGATCGAGCTCGCGCATCTCGAGGACTGTGCGGTCACGCCGGGAACCGGCGTCGATTACGTCGTCGCGGTCGATGGCGATGTCCATGCGCTGTGCGCGTTCAGTGCGTACGCGATCCCGCAACTCCGCGGCCTCGGCTGGAAGGTCGAGGTCGATGCGGACTTTCCGTGGCAGGTCGTCGGCGGCGACGTGCCGCTCTATGCGTCGGCGCTGCCAGATCGCGAGCGCCCCGACTGGTTCGGGCTCGAGCTGGGCGTCGAGGTCGACGGCCATCGGATCGATCTGCTGCCGGCGCTGATCGATCTGATCGATGGGGCAGGGGACCTGACGTCGCTGACGCGGCCGGTCCGCCGCTGCGTCGCCGTGCCGATCGATGGCACCGGTAGCCACCGCTTGCCAT
>JBKJUF010000689.1:0-3807 GCA_046590445.1 Kofleriaceae bacterium | reverse complement strand
GTATCCATGAACCCGCTCGCGCCCGTGAGGTCCGGATCCTTGTCCGCTGGGACCGCGGCGGCGGTCTCCTTCTCGGCGGCCTCGCGGACGGCCTTGTCGGCGGCCTCCTTGGCGGCGCGCTCGGTGAGCACCCGCGCGATCTCGCGATCGACGATCTCGCGGATGCGCGCCTCGTCGGCGTCGACCGGCGCGGACGCCATCGTCGGGTTGCCTTCGGCACCGGTCGAAACAGGCGGCTGGGCAAACGCCAGCGTGGGGGCGGCCACCACCGCCAGCAAGAATCGAAGCTTCACGGGTCCTCTTTAAGCTAATTACAAGCTGATGTCCGCAGCGCCGCGCGGATAGACGATCCAGACGTTGAACGAGCCGATACTGACCGGCCGGACGATCCCCACGAGCCGGGTCAACGTCCGACCCACGAGCGTGTGCGGGTCGGTCGTGAAGTCGGTGCCTGCCGTGATCAGCGAGATCAGGTTATTGCCCGCGCACGTCGGCGTCGGGCTCGGATCGATCGTCCACTGCTTGTAGACCGTGTACGTCCCGTCGGGACCGTCGTCGAGCGGGCACACCTTGGCGCCGCGGATCTCGATCGCGCCGGCCTCGCTACGCTCGAAGTTGATCCGGCCATCCGGGTTCGACAGCGGCTGGAACCAGGTCGGGCTGAACAGCACCGGCGGCGGTAACAAATTCGGGTCGACGTGCGCGGGCGTATCGCGGTCGGGCGCGAACGTGAACGAGCGAGGGAACCCGATCTCGGAGAGTCCGTTGAACTCCGACAACCCGCCCGCGAAGCTCTGGATCACCTCGCCGACGAACAGCGGACGCCCGTACTGATCACGCGGCGACGAGAACGTGAACACCATCATGTGGTCGTAGCCGACCACGCCGTTGTCCTGCGCCGGCGTCGTGCACGGCGGCGTCGGCTTGTCGCCGCCAGTCGCGCACTTGACGTCGCTGACCGTGTAGCCCTGCGAGAAGATGCTGGTGACGACGAGCGCGCCCTGCGCCCCGTGCCGCGACGTGGCGACGCGGACCTGCTTGTCGTTGAGCGGCCCTTGCGACAGCGCATCGAGCTGCGTCGAGCAGTCCGGCGGCGTCTTCGCGTCGCACGGCGGGCGCTGCAGATCGACGACGAACGGATCGCGGTACCACAAGGTCGGCGACGAGCCCGCGATCCTGCCGAACTCGTACTCGGGCCCGAGCCCGGTGCCGTTGTCGAACCACAGCGTGGTCGAGCCGAGCACCGTGGACGGCAGCGTGATCGTCGTGTTCATCGCGACGCCGTTCACCATCGGGATCGTCACGAGCGGCTGCTTGTCGATCGCCGGCGTCAGCGTGCCGAGGAACTGCGCGTAGACCCGGATGTCCGCGGTGAACGACGTGTCGACCTCGCCCTCGGCGTTCTTCGCCGTGAGGTTGACGATCAGCGTGCGCTGGCTGTCGGGCAGCCGGTTGTCGACGGTGCCCGGATCCGCCGGCGACACCATCTGGACCTCGATCGACTGCGTGCCCTCGAGCGGATCGCGGGTCTCGGTGCAGGCCCCCTGTGTGACGAGCGTGGCGCCCGTGACGAGCGTGACGAGCGTGGCGGCGATCGTTCCGGTGACTGCGATGCGGTTCATTCGAACACCGGGCGGATCCGGCCATCGTGCGCTTCGATGGTCGAGTCCAGGCAAGAGATCGTGCCGTACAGCTGGGTGACCTTCGTCGAGCCATCGGTGGTCTGCTCGCTGCAGCGGTTGCGCCCGTTGAGGAACACGCGGAGCCCGTCGCGCAGCGAGACGCCGGTGTCCTGCTTCGACGTGTTGCGCTTGAGGACGTCGAAGCCCGAGCCGCCGGCGGCGATGTAGTCGTTCACGGCGACACGATAGAGCGCGCTCGGGACGAGCGGCGCGCAGAACTCGAAGTTGATCGGGCCGTCGGGCTTGTTCACGATCGAGCCGTCGGGCTGGCGCTGACGGCGACACTTGTCGCCGATCGCGATGTTCTTCGCACACGCGCCGCGCTCGCCATTGGGTCCGCACGCGCCGCCGCACACCATGTCGAACGCGATGCCCGAGACCTGGGCCTGGGTCCGGCAGCCGCGGCCCGACGAGCGCCGCGCGATGAAGTCGAGCGTCTCCTTCACCTCGTTGCCCGACAGGTACATCACGGTGATCGAGTTCTCGAACGGGAACACGTTGAACATCTGCTCGACGGTCAATGGCCCCTGATTGAAGTCCGCGCGGATGCCGAGCGAGTTCGTGATCGCGAACTCCGCCTGCACGGCCTCCTGGAGCTGCATCGAGCGCGCGACCAGGTTGCCGAGCTGCGAGTCCCCGCCCGACGCATCGGTCCGGCCGATCCGCGCCTCGATGTCGGGCGGCGTGCCGGGCGTCACCGACGGGTTGATGTACGCGAACACGCCGTTGAGATCGATCTCCTGGTTGATCTTGACCGAGTACGGCCACATCAGATTTGCGACCTCGGGATCCTCGGGCAGGCACGGCTTGCCGTCGCACTGCTTCGAGTCGATCGGGATGTTGTCGAACGTGAACGACGTGATCCGGCTGCGCAGCGCCGGCACCGCGTTGTTGGTGCCGACTCGCACGACCAGATCGAGGCGGCCGACGAACTTCGCGAACGCACCGGAGTGCACGAGGATCGTGTTGTGCCCCTCGTCGTCGTTCGGGATCAGCTTCGGCGGGTCGGTGACGATGTGGAGGTGACCGCCGAGGATCAGATCGACGCCCGCGAGCGTCGAGCGCTTGAACTCCTGGTTCGGATCGTCGACCTGCGACGCGGTGAGATCCTCGTCCTCCTCGAGCCCGAGGTGGCTGACCACGACGATGAGGTCGACGACCGGCCGCAGGATCCGCACCCACTGCTCGAGCGCTTCCTCGTCGGCGATCGGCCGGAACCCGAGCGAGTTGCCGCCCTCGTAGATCGAGGTGATCGTGCTGACGTTGCCCATCCCGATCACGGCGATCCGGAGGCCCTTGACGTTGTAGATCATGAACGGCGAGACCACGTCGCGCAGCGAGCGCCCGTCCGCGCCGATCGCGCCAGCAGGGGGATCGTCCCAGGCGTAGTTTGCGGCGAGCAGCGGGTAGCTCGCCCAGTTGTCGATCTTGTCGAACAGGTTCTTCGCGCCGAGATCGAACTCGTGGTTGCCGAGCACCGCGCCGTCCATGCCCGCGAGCGACAGCGACCGCATCTCGGCCTCGCCCTTGAACAGGTTGAACACCGGCGCGCCCTGGAAGCAGTCACCGGAGTCGAGCCACAGCGTGCGGTTCGAGCTCGCGCGGATCCGCTTCGCGAGCGTCGCGATCCGGGCGATCCCGCCGAACGGCGCGATCTGCAGGCCATCGGCGCGATCGAAGGTGTTGGGAACGAAGTTGTACGGGAACAGCCGCGAGTGGATATCCGACGTATGGATGAACGTCATCCGGATATCCTGGCCGGCCAGGTTCGGCTGCTCCTGCTGGACCGTGCACCCGGCGATCGATCCGACGGTGAGCACGGCGATGGCCGCCACCGCGGCCAGACGACTGAACATGGGGAGCGGTCATACCGGGCCGGGCTGACAACATCAAGCCCGGAACAACCCGCGCGTGTCCGGGCTGCCCCGCGTCGATCTGGTCATATTTGCTCGGTATTGTTCGTGGTAGCGCTTGCGCCATCGACGCGAACACGGGGGGCGAGCGCGTCGAGCGATCGATCTCGAGGATCGCCGCCTGCGCCTTGTTGCCTCTCGTGGCCGCGAGTCCTGCGAGTCCTGCGAGTCCTGCGAGTCCTGCGAGTCCTGCGAGTCCTGCGAGTCCTGCG
>JBKJUF010000597.1:0-3677 GCA_046590445.1 Kofleriaceae bacterium | reverse complement strand
GCCAGGAGGATGACGGCCCGACCGGCGATGCCACCGCGCTCGCCGCGTGCCGCGAGTTCATCCTCGGCGAGCTCGGTGGCATCGCCGGTCGGGCCGTCATCCTCCTGGCGACGGATGCAGTGGGCCGGCTGCTGGGCCGGATCGTCGTGGACGTGAAACAGGCCGTCGAGGTTCGTCGGTGCGTTGCTGCCGAGATCGTTGGAGCGCACGCCGATGAACAGCGCGAGGGACCACGCATCGTCGTTCGGCAACGCGAACACGAGGTCGTTCATCGCGCGGCGCTGATCCTCGGTCGCCGTGGGCGCTTCCGCGGGCTCGGGAAACCGCGCCGACCGCTGGGCGTCGAGCGTCAGGTCTTCGTGGCAGCTATGGGAGACCGGCGTCGAGATCTCGAAAGCGTGGGCCTCTGTCGCGAAGCAGAGGGTCAGGAGGACACAGAACGAGCTCTTCATCCAGCCAGCGTACGCTCGCCGGACAGGCTGTGCGACTTTCGACGCGGAGGATCCAGTGAGGTCAAAACCGCACAGTCATCATCATGAGTGTGCCGACTCGCTCACTCCGCATAGAGGGTGACCTGCGTCGCGACGAGGTTCGCGAGCTCGCAGGCAGTGGCCCAGTCCGGATGTCGCAGCATGATGAAGCCGTCGGAGACCAGCGTCTGCTTCCAGTTTCGACGCTGGCTTCCGACCGGCAGCAGCTTCATCTCGACGACGTGCTCGCCGTGTGCGCGCATGAACTCCGCGAGCCCGGTGACCCGGCTGATCCGGCCCTGCCCCTTCGCGCGCTTGAAGATGATCGCCACGTTGTACTTCCGCCGCGTCGGCGCCTCGAACGTGTTCCAGCAGACCGCTCGCGCCCATTCGCGGAACAGATCGATGTCGCAGGTGTAGTTCATCTGATCGACGAGGTGCGCCCCGCCCGGGCGACACCCGATCTCGCCGAACACGACCTCGCCGCCCGGCTTGCGGAACCACTCCATGTGCGTGAAGCCGTCGCCCATGCCGAGGGCGCCGAGCACGCTCTCGCCCAGCGCGAGCCCGGCCGCGATCGCAGGCTGCCGGAGATCACGGACCGTCACGATCACCGGGCTGATCCACTCGTTCGTCCGCGCGACGAGCGGCTTCGGCAGGTACTGCGCGACGTTGGCGAACGCCGGCTTGCCGCCGATGCAGACCGTGTCGTAGGTGAATTCGTCACCCTCGATGAACTCCTCGAGGCTCGCCTCCTCGATGTGGTGCATGCGTCCGAGTACGTCCTCGAGCTCGCGATCACTGCGGACCTCGTAGGTGTCGGCGCTGCCAGCCCCGGAGATCGGCTTGAGCACGAGCGGGTAGCCGAGCTTGGCCGCACCTTCACGCGCGTCGGTCGCCGTTCGCACCCGCACCGAACGCGGCACGCGCAGCCCGGCCGCGGCCACCCGCTCCTTCATCACCTGCTTGTCGCGAAACCCGCGGATCGCATCGACCGACATGCCCGGCACACCGAAGCGCTCGCGGAGCCGCGCCGCGGTCATCACCATGACCTCCCAGTTCGCGAGCACGCGGTCGACCGCGCGGCCGCGCATCCAGGCGTGGACCCGGTTGACGACGTCATCCTCGTCGAGGAGCCGCGGCACCTGGAGGTAATCGACGAGGTGCTGCTTGAGCGATGGCGCGAGCGAGCTGACCGGCTGATCGCCCACGCCATACACCGCCGCACCGACCTCGGCGAGGCCGCGCGTGTACTGCTGCATCTCCGGCGGGTAGCTCGGAGCCAGGAAGACGACCTTCATCGAGCGGCTCTGCACGCATGGTACAACGACGCGCATGCGGAACGTGATCTTCGCCGCGCCGTTCCCGCTCGAAACCACGATGCGGTTCGCGCGCGCGGCCTCCAAGTTGCCCGACGTGCGGTTGCTCGGCATCGCGCAGGAGCCGCCGTCTGGCAATGACGCGCGGATGTTCGCGGATGTCGTCCAGGTCGAGGACGGCCTCGATACCCGCCAGCTCATTCAGGCAGCGCGTGTGCTGTCCGGACGCCACGGCGATATCCACCGCGTGATCGGCATCCTCGAGCCGCTGCAGGTCCAGCTCGGCGAGGTCCGCCGTGCACTCGGCGTCACCGGCACCACTCCCGAGACCGCAGACCTGTTTCGCGACAAGGCGCGGATGAAGGACGAGCTGCGCCGCCACGGCCTGCCGTGTGCGCGTCACCGGCTGATCCGATCGTGGGCCGATGCCGAGTCATTCGTTGGCGAGGTCGGGATGCCGCTCGTGCTCAAGCCACCGGCTGGCATGGGCTGCAAGGCCACCTGGCGGATCAACTCGCTCGGCGAGCTCAAGTCCGCGCTGCGCGCGCTCCACGCCGGGCCGGATCACCCGGCCCTCGCCGAGGAGTTCCTTCGCGGCCGCGAGCACAGCTTCGAGACGATCACGATCGGCGGCGAGGTTCGCTTCCAGTCGTGCACGCGCTACTACCCGACGCCGCTCGAGGTCATGGAGACACCATGGATCCAGTGGGTCGTCGTGGTGCCGCGCGACATCGACGGTCCGGACTACGCGGATGCCCGGGCGCTCGGCGTGCGCGCCGTGAAGGCGCTCGGCCTCGATACCGGCATGACGCACATGGAATGGTTTCGCCGCGACGACGGCTCGCTCGCGATCGGTGAGATCGCTGCACGGCCGCCGGGTGCTCACATCGTGCTCGCGAACAGCTACGCGCACGATGCGGACATGTACAAGGCCTGGGCTCGCGCCACCGTCGACGACGCGTACGACGGTCCGTTCGAGCGCAAGTATGCCGTCGGCGTCGCGTACCTGCGGGGTGTTGGCCACGGTCGGGTTGTCGACGTCACCGGCGTCGACCAGGCGAACGAACGAGTCGGTCACCTGGTCGTCGAGTCGCGGCTACCGCAGCGCGGCGCACCGCGATCCGACAGCTACGAAGGCGACGGCTACGTCATCGTCCGCGATCCGGACGTCGAGATCGTGAAGGCCGCGATGACGACGGTGATCGAGACGATCCAGGTCCAGTACGGCTGAGGGCCGCCCCGGGTCCGCACCCGGAGGTGGGACATCGTCGCTCTCTGGCGTCGATTTCTTGGCCCTTGAAGTGCGCACGCGCTGGCCGGACAATACGGGCATGTGGCGCGGCTTGCTGCTGACGGTCGCGAGCTCGTCGATCGCGAGCTGCTCGTTCGAGGCGAAGGTGCCGCCCGCCGTGCCGGGCGACGCCAACCGCGACGGCGTCTCCGACGCCAGCACCGACGCACCGCCGCCATCCGCCGCGGATGCATCCCCGGATGCACCGCCGAGCGTGATCGCGTGCCCGGGCTCGATGTGCGGCTCGGTCTGCTGCGATGGCACCTGTATCAACGCCACCGCAAGCATCTGCTCGGGCAAGACGTTCCGCTGCGACGGACCCGAGGACTGCGTGGGTGCCGAGGTCTGCTGCAACGACAAGGCCGGGAGCTCTTGCACGACCTCCACCTGTAACGGGTCGTCGCGGTTCGAAGCCTGTCACACCGGCGCCGATTGCAGCTTCAACTGCTCGGATTGCAGCTTCCGCGCGGATTACGGCCAGAAGGTCTGCTGCGAATAACGCGCGCCGAACGCGCGCCGAGATCCGCTACTTCTTGTGCTTGCCCTTGTGGTCATCCTTGGCTTCCTTGCGGTCTTCCTTGGCTTCCTTGCGGTCTT
>JBKJUF010000583.1:0-4331 GCA_046590445.1 Kofleriaceae bacterium | reverse complement strand
GCCGCCGCCAGGACGCCCCGCGGCGAGCCTGCCTGCACCCGGTGCTTTCATGACGCGCGCCTATGTGCCGAGTGGCGTCGACGACGAGGATACCGACGACAACGCCGAAGCCAATGGCACCTTCACGCAACAGACGTCGATCGCCGCGCCCGGCTCGAAGCGGCGCAGTCAGGTCGAGCCGGTACAACACCCGCCCGTCGATGCGACGCCGGGGCCGGCGGTGCTCGCGGTCGGCGCGCGCACCGGGACCGTCGAGGTCGACCCCGAGCTCGATGGCGTCGAGATGGGCGACGAGATGAGTGATGACGACTTCGGTGACATCGCGATGCCGCCGCTGTCGCGCGGCGGCAAGGAGCCGAAGGTCGCAGATGGTGCACGCGGCGCGGTGCTGCCATCGCGCAGCAGAAAGCCATCGGCGGCGCACAGGCCGCTGCCCGGACCCAAGCGTAAGGAAGCCTCGAGCGTCGAGCTCGACGAAAATGAGCTGGTCGAGGTCGACGAGACAAACGACGTGCCGGGTCGCCGGCCCGGTCCGGGCACCGCGGTCCGCAACGCCGTGAAGATGCCATCGGGGCCGATCGACGCACTGGGCGTGTCGCCCGCGGCGAATCGCCCGACGCTGCACCACGCAGCGGTCGCGCCGCCCACCCAGCTGCCCCGCCTCAACCTGCGTCGACCGGAGCCGCAGCTCCTGCCACCACCGCCCAACCAGCGCAGCCAGATCGCCGCCGCGCTGCCGACTGCCGCCGCGTTACCGATGCCGTTGCCGGGCGCGAATCCGTACGCACAGACCATGATGCCGCAACCGCCGCCGGGCCGGGCAGGCAGCCTCAATCCCGCGCACCAGCAGTCTGCGGCCGCCGTGGACGTGATGTTTCACGGCGACCAGGCGCCCGGGTGGGCGCAGAACCACGCGCAGATGCTGAGCGTCGGCGGCGCCGGCGCCGAGGAGGCCACGCGCAACGCCGAGCCGATGGATCCAAACGCGTTGTTCGCGGCCGACGTGCTGCCGCCGGTCGCGCCCAACGATTCGGTCAGCCAGTCCCAGGCCAAGCCGCTCAAGACCGGGATGCGCCGCACACGCTCGCGCCTGCAGATCGCGATCTGGATCCTGCTCGGCGCGCTCGTGATCGGTGGCGGCGTGTTCGCCGGCTTCCAGATCCGCGCGATGCGCCTCGGCAAGCAGATCGCTACGGCCCGTCAGCAGGCGGTCGCGCTCGCGAAGGCCGACACCTGGCTCGGCTGGATCGGTGCCCGCGACCGGCTCGCGGGCATCGCGCGGGCCTCGGGCACGCTCGACAACCGCGCCGCTCTCGCACGCGCGCGTGCGTTCGTCGCCTTCGAGTTCGGCGATGGCTTCACCGAGGCCAAGGCGGCGGTCGACGGACTCGCCGGGCAGGGCGGCCTCGACGGCAAGCTCGCGATCGCGTATCTCGCGCTCGCGCAGAGCGATGCGAAGGCGGCGGCCACGGCCATCGAGGACAGCGACGCCGAGAACGCTGCGGTCCTCCACGGGATCGGTCATGCCCAGCTCCTCGTCGGCGAGACCAAACTCGCGGTCGCGTCGTTCGAGCGTGCGGTCGAGCAGGAAGTCCGCCCGCTCTACGTGGTCGGGCTCGCTCGCGCGCTCGGTCAGGCGTCGCGGTGGGACGACGCGATCGCTGCCGCAGATCGCGCGCTCGCGCTGACTCCGGAGCACCCGGCCGCGCTGATCGAGCGTGCGACGCTGCTCGCCGCGAGTGGTCGCGTGGTGCCGGGGAGCTCGCTCGGAACCGAGGTCGGCGCGCAGCTCGAGAAGATGATCGCCGACGGAGCCAAGCCGGCGGGCGAGCCACGTAGCGTCTCGCCGGCGCAGATCGCATTCGCCAATCTCGCGCTCGCTCGCATCGACTTCGCGCGTGGTGATGTCCAGGCCGCGCAGACCGATATCCGCAACGCGCTCTCGATCGGCATCGACGAGCAGCGCTTCGCCGAGGAGGTAGTCGACACGATGTTCGCGACTGGCGCGTATCCCGCTGCCCGGACCGCCGCCGATCGCACGCTCGCGCTGTGGCCGGCGAGCCGTCGCGCCCGCACGACGCTCGCCGAGGTCGCGTTCGCGCAAGGCATGGTGACCGACGCGCTCGACATCCTCTCGAAGTCCGCCGAGCTCGCGCAGTTTCCCCGCGCGCTCGCCGTCCGCGGCAATGTCCGCTTCGCCGCGGGAGATCTCGACGCTGCGCGCGCGGACTTCGACGCGGCGCTCAAGAAGTCGCCGACCCTCGAGCTCGCGATCATCGGCCACGCGTGGGTCGCGCTCGAGGGCGGTGATGTCGAGGGTGCGCGCAAGCGGATCGAGCCGACGTTCAACGCCGCGACCGCGACGCCAGCCCTCGCGACCGTCTACGCCGCCGTCCTGCGCGCGAGTGGTGAGACCGGCGCCCGCGAGAAGGCGCGCGGCATCCTCGAGAAGGCAGCGATCGGCCCGCCGTCGCACGACATCGCGCGCGCCCAGCTCGAGCTCGCGCGCGTTTACCGCGATCTCGGCGAGCCGCGGCTGGCCCGCAAGGCCTACGAGGAGGCGAGCCGGTTGCCCGAGGCACGCCTCGAGAGCGCGCTGCTACTGATCGAGGATCGCGATCCGAACGGGGGCCGGGACACCCTCGAGAGCCTGATCAAGGAGGCCGGCGCCAAGGTCCCGGCGAACCTGCTCGTCGAGGGAGCCCGCGCGCGGATGCTGGTCGGCGATCACGCGGGCGCTGCAGCACTGTTCGAGCCGGCCGACAAGGCGCCGGGGCTCGTGCGCTGGCAGCTCGATCGCGAGCGCGGCAGGCTCGCGCTGCGCAAGGCCGACTACGCCGGTGCGGCGCAGGCCCTCGCGCGCGCCATCGAGGATTGCGGCGGCGATGCCGAGACCTTCTTGCTCGCCGCCGATGCCGCCTCCGACGGCAAGCAGACGAAGCTGCTCGAGCGCGTGAAGACGCTGGCGCCGAAGAAGCTCTCCGGCCGCCCCGAATCCTTCATCGTCCAAGGCAAGCTCGCGCTCGCCGAGGGCAACTACGAGGAAGCCGGCAAGGCGTACGAGGAGGCCGGCAAGGCCTTCACCGCCGAGAAGGCGACGCCGCGGCGGATGGCGCAGGCGAACTTCGGGCGCGCGGTGTCCGCGTACTTCACGAAGAACGATCCCGTCGCCCGCAACGCGCTCGATCTCGTGATCGAGCAGGACCCGTCGATCTTCGACGCGTACCTCTACCTCGGCGACATGGTGAAGGAGAAGGATCCCAAGCGCGCACTCGAGCTCGCGCAGCTCGCCGTGAAATACAACCCGGACCTCGTCGAGGGCTGGGTCATGCTCGGTACCGTCGCGTCACGGCTCAAGAACAAGAAGCTCCGCGCCGATGCGATCACGCGGGTCGGAGAGCTCGCGCCGAACAGCGAGGCGCTGCGTACCCTGCAGAGCCTGCCGTAGCCGCTACTGCATCATGAACACGACGGCCGCGGCAACGCCGGCGGCGATCAGCAACAGGACGAGGCTGATCAGGAGCCACGGTGGTTTGGTCTCGCCATCACGCTTGTGGACGCCCGTCCGCTCGGGCTCGAGCATCTGCTCGAGTGACTCGAGCTCGCCTGGGGCCGGCGTCGGATGATTGCCGGGTCGCGGCTTGTTCGCGGGTGGCCGGGTCGACGCCTTCTTCTTGCTCGCGCGGTCGCTGGGCGGCGCTGCTGCAGCACCGCCGGAGAGCAGCTCGCCGCTCCAGTTCTGGGTGTTCACGAACGTGTTCGGGTCGAGGCTCATCGATCCTTCGCCGCTCGCGGCCGGATTCGCGCCGCCTTCTTGCTCGACAAGCGACGTCATCTTCTGCATCTCGTCGAGGATCAAGGCGTCGATCAGCGACTCCTTCGGCTCGGCCGAGCGCTTGCGCATCATCTCGACCTGCGTGTCCTTCACGAGGGTCGCGATGTCGCGCGCCGTCACCTTCATGCGGCGCGAGAACAGATACTGGGCGAGGGCATCGCCGAGGTCGCTCGCGCTCGCGTAGCGCTCCTCGGGATCGCGGGCGAGCGCCTTGCGCACGACCTGCTCGAGCTCGGGCTCGATCTCGGAGTTGAGCGCCGAGATCGACGGCACCCGTGCCTGGCGGACGAGCTCGACGGTCTGGTAGTCGGTGTCACCGAAGAACAGGCGGCGACCGGTGAACAGCTCCCACAAGATGATGCCGACCGCGAACACGTCGGCCCGGTGGTCGACCTCGAGAGCACTCGCCGCCTCGGGCGACAGGTAGCTGAACTTGCCCTTCACGACGCCGGGATCGGTCGACTCGATCTGGCTGCTCGCCTTCGCGAGCCCGAAG
>JBKJUF010000138.1:0-9966 GCA_046590445.1 Kofleriaceae bacterium | reverse complement strand
TTGCACGAAGGGTGCGAAGGAGGGAGAGGAGGAAGCCAGGCGCGTGGCCGAGCGGCTCCAGAAGGAGAAGGAGGCCAGCGGTGGCGTCGCGAAGACGATCCGGCCGCCGGTCCCGGGCCAGTCGCGCATCCCGTGCACCCAGCTCCTCGACGCCGTGGCGATGGGCGCGGCGATCGGCGAGAAGGAGCCACTCGAGGTCAAGGACATCTCGAAGGCCGAGCCCGAGGCGGCGGCATCGTGCTCGTTCCACCGCGGCGGCAAGCGGCTGAACGAGAAGGAGCAGCAGGCGCTGCTCAAGAAGGAAGGCCGGCTCGGCGTGCTCGCCGGCGACGAGCTCTGCAACGTCACCGCGTTCTGCTGGACGATCGAGGATGCGCAGCGGTTCAAGGACAAGTGCAAGACGCGCAAGGACAAGGACGACGAGTCGATGGGCACGTATGCGTGCGTCCAGGTCGTCGCCCAGGGCATCGACGACGTGTTCGTTTACCGGTTCTTCGACGAGGACACCAAGTGCATCATCCAGGTGCGCGGCGGCCCGAGTAACGTCGACAACGAGATCATCCGCAACTGCGCGAAGGCTGCACGCGATCAGATCGGTCCGCAGCAGATCGCTGTCAACCCAGATGCCGCGGCGCCCGCTGCGGGCGCGGGTTCCGGCTCCGCTGCGGATCCGGTCGCTGGCTCGGCCGCGCCCGCCGGCTCGGGCAACTGACGTCCCCGATGCTCCGCGTCTTGCTGGTCGACGACGAGGTCGATGTCATCGAATCCGTTGCCGCGGCCCTCGAGGATCACTGCCTCGTCCTGACGGCGCGCGACGGTGCCGAAGCGCTCGAGATGATCCTGCGCGAGCCGTTCGACGCGATCGTGCTCGATCTGATGATGCCGGTGATGACCGGCGAGGAGCTGATCCGCGAGCTGGCTGCACGCGCCATCACGATCCCGGTGATCGTGGCGTCGGCGAGCCGCAACGTCGAGGCCCGCTGTGCGGAGCTCGGCGTGCAGCACTGCCTGCAGAAGCCGTATCGGATCTCGAAGCTCCTCGACCAGCTGCAGGTCGTCAGCGCTTCGAAGTCGTCGTAGCTCAGCCGAGACGGCGGCGGCGGCGAGGCACGAGGATCGCGAGCAATCCGAACGCGAGCAGCGCACTGCCGGTGACCGCTTCGTCGGACGTGCTGCAGCAGCCTCCGGCTTCTGGCTCCTCGGGCCAGCAGATACCGGACGAGGGACCGTTCGCGAGGCAGTAGTAGTCCATCGGGCAGCTGTCGCCGACTCCAGGGATGCAGCCCTGCGTGCAGATCTGCTCGTCGACGCTCGGGCCGTTACAGGTGTTGGTCAGGCAGTATTGCGGATAGGTGCAGGTGTCACCGATCTCGCCGGTCGCCGGATCCCAGAAGCACCTGCCCTCCTCGCACTTCTGGCCCTTCGCGCAGCTGTCCGCGGAGGTGCACGGGGCGCCCTTGGTGACCGTGATCTTCGGCGAGGTCGTCGTGATGCCAATGTCGTCCTTGGCGACGACGACGATGTCGATCACGCCGCCGGGAACATCGGCCGGCATCGGGATCGCGTACGCCGCCTCGGGTTGGTTCATCTGACCGAACGCGACGCCCTTCTTCTCGCCCCACTTGAAACCGTTGAGGAACAGCTCGATGACCTTGACGCCGCGCTGCGAGGACGCGGTCGAGATCACCATCTGGCCGTTCGTGACCTGCGCGCCCGCCACTGGCTGCGTCACCGTCAGGTTCGGCGGCGGCGTGATCGGAGTGCCCGCGCCGAGCGCGGCGAGCAGCTTGGAGTGCGGGTTCATGCCGGCGCAGTTGCACTGCTCCTGCGCGAAGTCGCCACAGGTCGCCGCCTCGTTGCGGAAGAACCGCTGGCCGTTCGACAGGCAGTCGCTGCGATACGACATCGGATCGCTGCAGGCCGAGCGGCCGTCGGCGATGAACGCCCACGCATGGTCGGCCATGCCGAACGCGTGACCGGTCTCCTGCGCGGCGACGTAGCAGAGCGTGTAGACGTCAGGACCGTAGCCGTTCGCGAACGTGAACGACGAGACGTAGCTGTACGGGCTGCAATCCGCAGCGACCGGGGCAACCCCGCCGGCGCCCGGGTAGTTGATCTCGTTATCGAGGCCCGCGACGATGTTCTCGTTGAACGCCACGCCGGGCGCGGGCGGCTGGTCGGTGATCACGACGTCGAACGGCGAGTAGACCTCGCGCAGGCACTGCATCAGGCCGTTCCACACGACATCACCGTGGCGGAACTCGGTCAACGTGAACATCTCGCCCGGCGCGCCTTGCGGGATCGTCGACAGGTGTGTGCGCGCATCGTTCGTGCCGCTCGCGGTCACCGTGCACCCGCCGCGACAGCGGTTGAAGTACAGCACCTGCGCGGCTGCCGCGTGCTCGCCGACCGGCGGTGGGATCCTCACCGTCGTCGGCAGCTCGGGCGAAGCGGCTGCCACCGGCATCAGGCCGATCGTCGCCGCGAGGAGGATGCTGGCGACGACCGGAAGGCTTCGCATGATCAGCTCCTCCGCCGGCGCAACATGAGACCGAGGAGCAGCGCGGCCACGCCCCCGTGGAGCGCCCACGGTGCGGGACCGTCATCGCCACCGACGCTGCAGCAGCCGCCGCCTTCGTCCCCTGCCGTGTAGCAGATGCCCTGGCCGGGCCCGGTCTCGAGACACTCGAGGCCTTCGGGGCAGCTGTCGCCGGTGCCCGGGACACAGCCCTGCGAGCAGATCTGCGCGTCGGCGGGACCCTCGCAGCGCAGGCTCTTGCAGAACTGCGGATAGTCGCAAGCCGCGCCGAGCTCGCCGGCCGGCTGATCCCAGAAGCACTTGCCGTCCTCGCACTTCTGGCCCTTCGCGCACGTATCGGCGGCCGTGCATGGCGCGCCCTTGGTGACGAGGACCGGCGCCGAGTCGGTGCACTTGCCGAGGTCATCGCACGCGCGCACGACGACATCGATCTTGCTGTTCGGGACGCTGCTCGGGACCGTCATCGAGTACGCCGACGGGTTCGGCTGACCGTTCTGGCCGAACTGCGCGCCCTTTGCCTCGGCCCACTTGAAGCCGTTGAGCAGGAGCTCGACCTTCGCGACGCCGCGCTTGCTGCCAGCCTGGGCCGCGGCGATCGCGCCGAGCGTGCCGCCAGCGGTCGGCGTGGTGACCATCGCGGTCGGCGGCGCGATCAGCGGCGCTGCGTTCGACGGTCCGAACACGGTGAGCAGCTTCGCGTGCGCGTTCTGCGAGGAACCACAGGCGCCGGTGCTGCCACAGGCGCGCGGCGCAAACTCGCCGCAGCTCGCCGAGTCGTTGCGATAGAACCGCTGACCGCCGCAGTCGGACTGGTAGGTCATCGGATCGTTGCAGGTCGAGCGGCCATCCGAGAACTTGAACGCGTGATCGAGCCCGTACGCATGCGCGCTCTCCTGGCCGACCGTGTGGCAGAGCGACTGCGTCAGTGACACGCCGGTGCCGCCATGCGAGTTCGCGAACGACAGCGAGATCGTGTTGTTGCGCGGCGAGCAGTCGCTGTTGACGAACGCGACACCGAGCGTGCCGGGCTTGTTCGCTTCGGTCGACGTGCCGGCGACGACCGCCATGTGATACTGGGTGCCCGCCCCGGGGCGAACGTCGGTGATCTGGACGTCGAACGGCGAGAAGATCTCGCGCATACACGTCAACAGGTCCTGCCACGCCTGCTCGCCGTGGGTGAACGCCGATAGCGTCGTGTCGGCCTCGACGAGCGGCGTCGTGTTCATCACCGCGTCGTCGTCGCTACCGGTCTTCAGCGTACAGCCGCCGGTGCAGCGGTTCAGGTAGATGATCGGCGAGACCAGCGCGGCCGCATCGCCGGGCCGCGGCGGCACGACGATGACGTCGCGGCGAGCGCCGACCGTCGACTCCCCGATGTTGGAGACCGGCGTGTCGAGCGTGAAGACAGCGCTAGGACCGCTCTCGGCGGAGGCCACCGACGCGCTACCGAGACCACAGACGACGGAGGACGCGAGGGCAACCCAAGTTGGCGTAGATCGGCGAAACATGGGCTCGGGATACTACATGACGCGTCGAGGCGTCAGCAGGATTCGTCACACGTCAGCCGGGTGCGTGATGGCGCCTGCTCACCGTCGGCGGCGACGGCGCATCAGGAGCGCTGCGAGCAGCGCCGACCACCAGGCTTTCGGGCTCGGGCAGCGCTTCGAGCGCTGCCGGTGCCGACAACTTGATCCTCGGTTCAGGAGACTCTGGTTAGCGCCGAACCGATCGAACACGCTGCTGGCCCGGTTCTGTACAGATCCCGATCGCAGATGCAGCACGCAACCGATCGACATCGATCACGACGGATCGCAACGGATCCGTCTCCGGCAGCGCGTTCGCGGTTTCCTGCGTCGAGCGTACAGCAGCGCGGCGACGATCAGCAGGTATCCCCAAGAACTGGAGCGATCTCCCGGCACAGTTGAACAGCCCTCCTTCGAGACCACGTCTTCAGTCTCGCCCTCGTGGCGGGCCTCGCCCGCGAGGCTCGTCGGATCGTCGTCACTCGCCACGGTCTGGTACGTACAGACCTCTGAGCTTGTGTTGTTGAGCAATGATGAAAACGTTGGGCAATTCGTCACGACCGTCGCGGTGTACTCGCACGTGTTCGACGCTGTGAGCGTGTGCCCCGTCGCACACACATATTCTGAGACGTACGTGGCCTCGACTCCGACGCCCCCGTACTCACACTGCGTAGCGGTGCCGTTGTTCACCCAGTAGCATGCACCTCCTCCCGAGCAGGAGCACGACCCCGCGCCCGAGGTCTGCCCGTTGTTGCTCGAATCGCCGGCCGGGAAGGGGGGCGAGCCGACCCCGTTGCATGGGTGGTAGTACGTGCATGGGTGGTTGCAACCGGAGGGGATCGAATTCGACTTGCAACTCGTCCCGCCACAGTAGGTGTATCCGCCCGGGCACACGTAGCTCGAGGAGATAGATGCGTCGTATGTGCAGACATTGGTCGTTCCGGCCTTGATTTGGCCGCCCGCGGGGCAGGTGTTCGAAACGTCGCAGATCGTCACCGTCGTGGTCTGGCTCGCGCACAGATCTGGCGAGCCGCCATCGCACACGCGGATCGCCACCACGCAGCTCGCCGGCGGGGTCGGCCCCGCAGGCGTGAACGTGAACACGCCGGTCGCCGCCGCGATCGCGCCGCCGCAGCTATGCGTGCCGAGCAGCGACCAGGTCTGGCCCGGTCCGTCGGCGTCGCTGCGCGCCGCGCTGTACGTGTACGGCGTGTCCTCGGTCGCCGTGGTCGGCGCCGTGCTCGTGATCTCCGGCGCGTCGTTGACCGCCGTGATCGCGATCGCGAACATCTGCGGTGCGGACGTGTCGATCCCGCCGTTCGCCGTGCCACCGTTGTCCTGCAGGGTCACCGTGACCGTCGCCGAGCCGTTCGCGCCGGCGGCGGGCGTGAAGCGGAGCGTGCCGTCCGCGTCGACCGCAGGTTGTGCACCGAACAAGCTGATGTTGTCGCTGGTGACGCCAAACGTCACGGTCTGCGCCGCCTCGTCGGCGGGGCCCGTCGAGATTGCCGTAGCCCAGCCTGCGATCATCTGCGCCGGGTCGTCTTCGGTGACCGTCTGGTCGGCTCCCTTGGTGAACGTCGGCATGTCGTTGACCGCGATCACCGTGACCGTCACCGTCGCGGACGCGCCGCCATTGAGCGTGTAGCTGAACGAGTCGGGTCCCGCATGGTCCCCAGCGGGCTGGTAGGTCAGCCCGCTGCCGCTACCGGTGATCACGACCGTGCCGCGTGCCGGCTGGGTGACGCTCGCGATCAGCATGGGGCCACCGTCGACATCGGTATCGTTGGCGAGCACGTCGAGCGAGGTCGCCGCGCTGTCCTCGAGCACGGTCGCCCCATCGGAGACGGCGACCGGCGCTTCGTCGACGTTGGTCACGGTGATCGCGAGCGCCTCCTCGAAGGTCTGGCCGCCGCTGTCGGTGACGCGGATACGGATCGCGTAGCTGCTCTTGGTCTCGAAGTCGAACACGCCACTGGTCTGCACGAGGTCGCCCGCGATCGTGAACGCGGCGTTGTCCGCGCTTCCTACCCCACCGATCAACGAGTAAACAAACATGTCGCCGACGTCGGCGTCCGTTGTCATCAGCGTGCCGACCGTCGAGCTCGCTGGCAGGCCCTCGGCGACCGAGCTCGGCATCAGGGTGAGATCAGTCGGTGCCGCCCCGGTGGGCGACACGCCCGTCCCGGTGATCGCGATCGACGGCGCACCACCGGGGGCGGCCGTCGCGGTCAGCACGGTGCTCGCCGCGCCAATCGTCGTCGGCGCGAACCTGACCTCGATCAGGCATGACCCGCCCGCGGCGAGGGTCTGTCCGGTGCACGCGTTGGCGACGATCAGGAACTCGCCACCACTCAAGCTGGTCGCGATCGTTCCCGAACTGGCCGAGCCGGCCGGGTTGGTCACCCGGAACTGCAGGACGCTCGCCGTCGTGCCGATCGGCACCGATCCAAACGTCGCCCCGGCGAGCGCGGTGATCGTCAACGCCTCGACGCCGACGCCGGTCAGGTTCTGCGTGGCCTGGTTCAGCGCACCGCTGCCGATCGCGAACGTCACGCTGCCGGGCTTGGTCCCGGTCGTGGTCGGGGCGAACCGAACGCCGACGGTGCACAGCCCGCCCGATGCACCGATCGTGTTCCCCGCGCCGCAGGTGTTGCGGATCACCGCGTACTGCGACGGCGAACCGAACGCTCCGGTGATCGAGAACAGCTTGACCGTCGCGGTGTTGTTGCGCACGAGGATCAGCAGGTCGTGCGGCGACGTGTTGTTGACGATCGCGGTCCCGAGATCGGCTGGGTCGACCACCGGGCCGCTGTCGAGCCCGACGATCTCGAGGCGCGGGCGCCCCGTACCGGCGACCGCCGCGGTGGCGGTGCCGCCAGGCGATCCGGTCGCCGCGATCGTGGCGGTGCGAGCCCCGGTCGCCGTCGGCGTGAACGTCACCGCCACCGTGCAGGTCGCGCCCGCGGCGAGCGTCGCGCAGGTGGTCGTCGTCGTGAAGTCACCGGCATCGACGCCGGTCGTGGTGATCGCGATCGTTCCCGTCGTCGCCGTGCCGGTGTTCTGCAACGTCAGCGTCCGCGCCGCGGCGCCGTCCCCCACCGACGTCACCGGGAACGTGGAGCTCGACGGCAGGATCACCAGGCCGCCGGCCGCGATCCCGTCGCCCGCCAGCTCACCCATCACCGTGCCGCCCGGCGTCGCCGAGACGTCCAGCGCTCCCGCCGCCGCGCCGGTCGCGGTCGGCGCGAACCGCACCCAGATCGTACAGCTCGCCGCGGGCGCCAGCATTGCCGTGCAGGTGTTGCCCGCAATCGCGAACTGGGCGCCCGTCAGCATGACGGTCGGGGCCCCCGAGACCTGGCCACCCGTGTTGGTCACCGTGAACGCAAACGACGATGACATCGTCCCGGTCACGACCGATCCGAACTGGCGCTCGGTCGGGGTGCTCGCGAGCGCCGCGGCCGACACGCCGACCCCCGTCAGGCCGGCGCTGACCACGCCACCCGGACTGCCGGCGACGGTCAACGATGCGGGCTCAACCCCTCCGCTGGTCGGCGCGAACGCCACGGAGATCGTACAGCTCGCCGCGGGCGCGAGCGTGACGCCGGTGCACGCGTCGCTGCCGGGGCCTACCTGGTACTGGAGCGGGGCGGTGCCGTCGAGCGCGGCGGTCAGCGGGCCGGTCGCGGACGTGGCGTTGTTGGTGATCGTGAATAGCTGCGCGCTCCCGGTCTGACCGACGTTGGTGATCGGGAATCCGTGCGTCGACGGCGAGATCGACAGCCGGTCGGCGCGGATCCCCTCGCCGACGAGCAACACCGCGACGGCGCCGCCCGGTGATCCCGTGAGCTCGAGCTGCGCCACCTTGGCGCCGAGGCTGGTCGGCGATAACTGCAGCGTCACCGTGCAGGTCGCGCCCGCCGCGAGCATCGCGCCGTCACAGGTCCCCGACACCGCCGCGAACATCGCGGCGTCGGGGCCCGAGATCGTCTGGCCGAGCGTCCCGGTCGGCTCGTCCCCGAGGTTGGACACCGTGACCGCCAGTGTCGCGCTGGTCTCCATGGTCACGACCGAGCCGAGATCGAGCTGCAGGGGGATCGCGCGCAGGTTTGCCGGGGCCAACCCCGTGCCGTCGATCGCGGCGCCGACGGAGCCGCCCGGGGTCGCGCTGAGCTGGAACAGCGCCGACTTCGGTCCCGCGGACTGCGGCGCGAATCGGACCTCGAACGTGCAGATCGCCGCGGGGGCGAGCGCCACGGTAGCGCAGGTGTCTGCACGCTTCGTGAAATCAGCCGGATCGCTGCCGGCGCCGAACACCGACAGCGGGCCGGTCGGCGTCCCACCGGTGTTGGTCACGGTGAACGTGGAGACGATCGTCCCGGTCTGGCCGACGACCACGCGGCCGAGCGCACTCGTCGAGGTGGTGACGCTCAGCGCGCCGAGCGCGATGCCCTCACCGTCGAGACTTGCCGATACCGTGCCCCCCGGCATCCCGGTCACGTTCAGGCTCGCGGTCCTGATCCCCGCGGTCGACGGAGCGAACAGCACGATGACTTGGCAGCTCGCGGAAGGAGCCAGCGGTCCGGTGCAGCTGCCCGCCGGCAACGCGAAGCCAGCGGCGGCGCTCCCCGTGAGCGCCACGCCGATCATCCCGCTGTCGGTGGCGCCGGTGTTCGTGATCGTGAACGTCGCCTGTGTGCTGATCGTCCCGACCGTCACCGAACCGAACTGGTGCGAGGCCCGGTCGATCGCGAGCATCGCCGGTGCCGGCAGCTCGCTCCCTGGCGCGTCTGAGACGCTTCGATTGTCGCCACAGCTGGTCACGACTAGCGCGAGCGCACACACCCACAAGGCAGCCCGCCGCAACGAGTGCATGCGTCTCCGATGCAGCGTCGATCCACAGCGCACCGCCGCGGTTTCGCTGGAGGCCGCCGCCGATGCTGATGACTCAACGTGCGTGACCATAGCTGCACGGCCGCCAGGGCGACACACGCAACGCTCGTGCCATCAAGCCTCTCACTCTGATCCCTGATCAGGCGACGGTCAAGCACTTGAGCTCGGCTGAGCTCGTCGGACCGGATGGCTGCGCGTGTACGCACGCGCGTTCCTTCACGCCGGTTATCGCCGAGGTCTGTTGACCGTGCCGAGGCGGTGACAAAAATACCCATCGGCGTCGGGTGCTGCGCATGGTTGTCGAAGCAGGCCGGCTGCGTTTGCTCGGTCGAGTCTGACGTCGTCACGAACCCGCCACGAACCAGAGCGCGTGATCGCGCCGGGGCGCTTCGACGTCGCGCCCGCGCCGTCACCGATGCGGCCCGCGAATTCGAGTGTGCTTTCGAAGCTGCGCGAGCCCGCGTCGACCGCGAGCCAATGCGCGCGTTCGCGCTCGAAGCTCGGGCATTAACGATCGCACTCGTGGCGCCTGCTCACCGTCGGCGGCGGCGGCGCATCAGGAGCGCTGCGAGCAGCGCCGAGACGCCGAGCTGTGCCCACGGCAGCCGGCGACCTGCGGCCACGCTGCAGCAGCCGCCCTCGTCGAAGTAGCAGATGCCGGTGCCGGCGCCGGTCTCGATGCACGACAGGCCGTCCGTGCACGTGTTCTCGCCATCGGGGTTACAGACGTCGCTGCAGATCTTGCGGTCCGCCGTGCCCTCGCAACGCAGGCTCTTGCAGAACTGCGGGTACTCGCAGGACTCGCCGATCTCGCCGACCGCCGGATCCCAGAGGCACTTGCCCGCCTCGCAGCGCTGACCACGCGCGCAGGTCTCGGCAGTCGTGCATGGCGCTCCCTTCGTGCGGGTCACCGTCGGCGAGTCCGTGAACGCACCGAGATCGTCGTAGGCGCGGACCACGAGATCGCTGATCCTGTCGGGCAGCGTCGCCGGCAGCATCAGGCCGTAG
>JBKJUF010000100.1:0-3366 GCA_046590445.1 Kofleriaceae bacterium | reverse complement strand
CGCACCCCGATACGGCGCGCGAGCTGGCGAACAAGCTGCTGCGCGGCCAACGGTGCCGGGTGGCCGCGACCCGCCGCGCGTACCGTCGTGCGATACGCGTGGACGGCGCGGCCGAGGACGACCGCGGAGCCGGCGAGCCACGCGAGCCCGAGCGCGAGCCAGCCAACGGCGGGCGCGAGCGCCGGCGACGCCGCGGTCACCGCAGCCTTGGCATGCCCAAGCACGAGTAGCTGGGTGTCTGCATCGTCGCGCAGGTGCGCGAACACATCCGCCAGCGACCACGGCATCGTCGGTCCCCACGGCAGCACGAACTTCACGAGCACGACGAGCCACACCGCAGCTTGCCACGCCGGCCGCAACCGTCCGCCACGGGTCAGCACGAGCGCGACGAGCACGAGCACGGTCCCCTGCACCGCCATCATGGCGAGCGAGGTGACGATGCCCTCGACGGTCGCGATCACTTCTTCCCCTTGCGCGACTTGGGCTCGTCCGCGGCGCCCTCGGCCTCGGCGATCCGCTGCTCGATCGCCCGCAGCTCGGCGCGCGACAGCGACTCGTCCTCGACGAGGTTCAGCACGAGCGACTCGGCCTTGCCGTCGAATACCTCGCGCACGAACTCGCGGAGCCGGTCGCGGAGCACGAGCTCGCGGCGATGCGCGGCGCGATAGATGAAGGGCTCGCGTTCCCGGTCGACGGTGACCGCGCCCTTGGTCGCGAGTCGACCGAGCAGCGTCATCACCGTCGTGTACGCGAGGTCCTGGCCGCGGCGCGCGAGCTCGGCGCGAACGTCTGCGACCGTGCCGCGACTGACCTCCCACAGCGCCTTCATGACGCGGAGCTCGGCAGCGGTGAGGTCGGGGCGGCTCATGGTTACGACGTACCTCGTATGATTACTACAACCGTAGTTTCCAGATCAAGCAGGTTCCGGTGTGGGCCGCAACCCAGCGCACGAGCGCGCCGTTCCCGTGCGGCTCAGATCACGCGCCAGCCACCCCCGCCGGTCCCCGCGCGCCGCGCTCGCGCCACCGCGCGACCCGTCCGAACAGCCAGGCAAACGGGCGCTCGACCCGCAGCACCGGCCAGAACGCGGCGCCGACCAGCGGATACAAAAACCAGATGTTCATCAGGAAGATCACGCCGACGTGGAAGCCCCACACGGCGATCACCCACAACCGCGCCGGCCAGCCGCCGACCAGCGCGAGCGGCGCGCCGAGCTCGAGGGCGAGCGTCAGCACGCAGAACACGGTGAACCCCGAGGGGTGCTCGAGGAACTGCGTCGCGAGCGGCGCGATCGCCCCCCCGAGCAGCGCCTTGCGCAGGTTATCGATGGCGATCTGGTTGCGCAGCAGCTCGCCGTCGACCCAGCCAAGCCCGGCGATCCGCAGCTTCGCGATCCCTGCGAGCACGTACGTCGCGACCATCAGCGCGACGAGCAGCTTGATGCACCAGCCGTAACCGGCCGGCGCGTCGCGGCGCGGCGTGGCGAGCACCCAGCGGTCCGCCGCCGGCATGCACGCGAGCGCGATCACGTGCAGCACCATGAGGTTCTCGGTGTGGAACACCATGCCCCACGAGTTGCGATACGTCGTCACCCACAGGAGGCCGAGCGCGGCCAGCGGAGCGATGATCCGGTACTGGAAGCCGATCACGAACGCTGCGAGCAGCACCATGGTCACGACGACGATCACCAGCATCACGGTCGGCTCGAGCGGGCCATCGAGCAGCCGGGTGACGCCGACCGCCCGCCACTGGGTCGCCGGGAACCGGGTGACCGCGAGCAGCTCGCCGAACCGGATCCACAGGTAGCTGAACGCGTAGCCGCCGATCAGGATGCGCAACGCGGCGAGCCGCTCGGCGGGTGCGGGCGCGAACCACCAGCGCGCGAGCACGGCGAGGGGACCCATCGCGATGGTCATCGCTTGACCTCGCAACGCGCGCGCTCGTACTCGATGCCCGCCGCGTCGCGGACCAGGAACTCGACGGCCTCGTGGTTGCCGGTGACGATCCGGATCGCGGTGACATCGGCGAACCGAGGTGTCGTCGCGACCCGCGTGGCGATCCGCTCGCACAGCATCGCGAGCTCCTTGCCGCCCTTCGCGACCGCACGCTCGACGATCGCGCGAGCCTGCAGCACCTCGAACGAGCCGACGATGCCGGGCGACAGGTAGCGCGGCCCCTGCGCGGTGACCCCGAGCGGGTAGCTCATCGTGAGCTTCGTTGGCCGCCGCCACGCGAACATCGGATACGTCGACAGCGGAAACCCGTCGTCCGCCGGCTCGCGCGCGAGTGGCGATAGCGTCGCGCCGATCAGCACGAACGAAATCACCGCGCCAGATCTCGCCGCCGCGACGCGGGTCATCCCGCGATAGTAGCGACTACTGGGACCGGATCACGCGCCATGATGTGCGCGGCTGTCCGATCTCGAAATAGAACGAGAACGCGAACGTGATCTGGTTGTCCTTGACCAGGCCGTCCGGCGGGTTCGGGAACGGCGCCGCGGCGTGGAACGCGCGCACTGCCTCGTCGTCGAGCTCGCTGACGCCCGATGGTGCGGTGACGACGACCTTCGTGACCTGGCCCTTCGGGGACAGGCTGACGCGGACCTCGGTGACACGCGTCTTGAAGCCGTGATGCGTGCCGTTCGGATCGGTGCGGCGCCAGACCGTCTGCGGATCCCAGTTCTGGGCGACCTGTCGCTTGAGCCGGTTGAAGAAGCTCGCGTAGACCCAGCGCTTCGCCGACAGCGCGGTCTCCTCGCCATCCGCGATCTCCTCGAGGCGATCGACCGAGCCACCGCCGGCGATCCGCTCGAGGACTTCCTTGTTCTGCTTGAGATCGGGGACCTGCGGCACGCCGCCACCGGCGCCGCCCTGCCCCTTCGTGAGCTCGCCGGGATCGCGACGCAGCTGCTCGATCGCGCCGTCGCCACGGCGAGGCACGAAGCCATCGGACACGATCGGGTCCTTGGGGCCGGCCGCCGCGCCACGGACTTTTTGATCCTGCGGTGCCTCGTTCGGTGGAGACGGTGCACCCGGCGCGCGCATCGACAGCACGCCGCGGGCATCGTGCGCCTTCGGATTCTTGCCGGGATCCTTATCCTCGAGCTTCGCGACCTGCGGCTCGTCCTTTGGCTTGGTCGTCGCCTTGAGGTCCTCGGGCTTGCTCTTGGCAACCATCTCCTCGTGGCGCGAGCCGCGGGCCACGGTTTGCTTCTCGACGCGGGAGTTGTGCTCGGCGAGGAACCGCGCGTTCTCGGGCTCCTTCTCCTCGTTCGGCTTCACGGTCTCGACGACCTGCGACGGCTTCGTCATCGCCGGCGGCGGCGGCGGTGGCGGTGGCGGCTGCTGCTGGGGTTGCGGCGGCGGG
>JBKJUF010000743.1:0-3674 GCA_046590445.1 Kofleriaceae bacterium | reverse complement strand
TGGACGGCTTCGAGGACGGCGATGGCTGCCCCGAGGCCGACAATGACAACGACGGCGTGGCCGATGCCGCCGACCAGTGCTCGCTGTGTCCCGAGGACAAGGACGGCTTCGACGATGCGGACGGCTGCCCGGAGACCGACAACGACAAGGACGGCATCGCCGATGCGCAGGACAAGTGTCCGGCCGAAGCCGAGTCGATCAATGGCATCAAGGATGACGATGGCTGCCCCGACACCGGTGGCCAGCAGGTCGTCGCGCTCGACGGCGATCGTCTGCTGATCGGCAAGATCCCGACGCTTGCCGGCGCGTCGCTGACGCCCGCGGGCACGCAGATCGTCGATCAGATCGCGCTGCTCATGAACCAGCACGGCGAGGTCACGAAGTGGCTGATCGCGCTCGCGCAGCCGAAGGCGGACGGCTCGAAGAAGCTCGCCGATGCGATCAAGGCGCGGCTCGTCGCCAAGGGTGTCCCCGCGGCGCGGGTCGACGTGCTTGGCGCGGCGGGCCCCGCGAAGATCGGCGGCGTCGTCCAGGAGCGCGGCGAGGAGGGCGCGTTCGTGTGCCCCGCCGGCAAGGAAGTCCAGCAACGGCCGGAGACGGTCCCCGCCCCTCCGCTGCCCGTGAAGAGCGAGCCGGCGCTGCCGCCGAAGGACCCGCCGCCGACCAAGCCGGCACAGCCACAGCCGCAGCCGCAGCCCGACGAGATCGAAATCGAATAACCGGGGTCAGCGGGTTCCGCGCAGGACCTTCGGCGGCGCGCCGGCGACGAGCTCGAGCACCTCGATCGGGCCGCCGTACAGCTTCGCGAGCCCGACGTCGATCCGCCACACGCTGCCGTCGCAGGCCGCGGTGATGCCGGGCTTCTGCACGGTGTGGCCGACCACCATCCGCGTCACCCCGAGTGCGGCGAGCGCGGACGAAACGCTCGCGCAATCGACGTCCTCCATGCCGACCGCGCGCGTCCACACCGGGCTCTCCTGCGAGGTCATCGCGCGCGGTGGCGCGTCCGGCCCACCGGCCTGACCGTCGAGCCAGCAGCGCGCCGACAGGTTGACCGTGTCGACCTGGGTCACCCAGTCGCCGAGCACGCCGGCGTGCGAGAACACGGTGTCGCCGACGATCGTGATCACGTCGTGGCGCGCGAGCTGCTTCGCATAGACGCCGCCCGGTCCGAGCGCCGCGATCCGGCCCTGTATCGGCTCGGGCGCGCCCACGTACTTCGAGCGATCGAGCCCGTGCGCGTCGTCGAAGTCGCGCATGGCTCCCGGGGTCACGTAGCGAAAATCGCCGGCCGCATTCATCAACTCGTGGTTGCCGAGCAGCATGATCATCGCGCCACCGGCCGCACTTGCCTGGGCCTCGAGCGCGAAGATCAGATCGAGGATCGCCTGCTCGTCGTCGCCGCGGTCGAGCTGATCACCGGTCTGGACGACGACGAGCTCGCCGCCGATCCAGCGATCGCGATCATCGATCGCGCCAGCGGCACGCAACGCCGACCGGGTCGCCGCGAGATCGCCGTGGAGATCGCCGATCGCGACGAGCCGCTTTGGCATCGGCCGCCGCAGCGGTCGCGGGGTCAACGTGCAGCCCGGCGCGGTCACCGGTGCAACGACGCTCGGCTCGACGACCGGCGCGGGAGCCTGCGGCGCCTGAGGCGCGGGGCTGTCCCGCGGGCTACGCCGATCACACGCGATGGCAAACAGCAACATCGCGATCAGGAGGCTTGCACGCACGCTCTACGCATACCGCATGTGCCACAGCTTCACCGCTGTAAGTGACGCTCCGGGCTAAGTCACGGCGGCGGTGGCGGCGTGTTCGCGACGAGACCGATGACCACGGTGATGTTATCGTCGCCACCGCGGCTGTTCGCCAGCTCGATCAGGGTCTCGGGGAGTCGGCGGTACCAGGTCATCGCCACGATCCGCTCGAGCTCGCCGTGCTCGACGTAGTTCGACATCCCGTCGGAGCACAGCAGGAAGCAATCCCCCGCCGACACCGGCACGCTCTTGATGTCGGCCTCGATGTCGCGCTCGAAGCCGATCGACTTCGTGATCACGTGGCGAAACTTGCTGTTTTTTGCCTCGGCCTCGCTGATCGCCCCCGAGCGCAGCTGCTCGGCGATCCACGAGTGATCGTCGCTGAGCTGGCGGAGCTGGCCGTCGCGGAACATGTAGCAGCGCGAGTCGCCGGCATGCACGAGGTGCGCGCGCCCGCCGTGGACCAGCGCCGCGGTCAGCGTGGTGCCCATGCCGCGGAGCTCGGGCTTCGCCCACGCCGCCTCGAAGATCGCCGAGCTCGCGTTCCGCACGATGCCGCGCATCAGCTCGAGCGCGGGCGAGAATGCGAGGACCGAGTTCCCCGGCGCCGTCGGCTCGTCGCCGCGCAACGGGTCCGGCACGGGCGTCGCCATCGACGCGAGCTTGCGCGGTGATGTCGGCGCGAAGCCGCTGTCCATGATGTCGTCGACGGCGGGCATCTCCTCGGTCGTCCGCATGCTGCCCTTGAGCTGCTGCTCGAACGCCGCCGCGAAGTCGCCGCGCGCCTCCGCGAGCGCCTTGCCGAGGAACTCGACCGCCATCCGGCTCGCGGTCGCGCCGCCCTGGTGGCCGCCCATGCCGTCGGCCACGGCCATCACACCGGTCTCGGGGTCGACGAGGTAGGAGTCCTCGTTCCGCTCGCGCTTGCGACCCGGATCGCTCTGGCCCCATGCCCAGAGCCTCACGTGCGACGGCCGATCACTGATACTCCGCGCTGCGCTCGCTGATGTTGCCGTCCTCGCAGCGCAAGAGCTTGCCCTTGCCCTCGATCTTGGTCAGCAAGTTCACCGGGCGCGTCCACAGCTTGCTGCTGTTGCGCAGCGTGTCGCGCGCCTGGCCAGCGTCGAGGTCGACACCCTCGTGGATGTGCCGCAGCAAGAGCTCGCTCTTGTTCTCGAAGTTGCCATCCTCGACGAGGATCACCGGCTGACCGCGGTTGGTCAGCATCTTCAGCATCTGATCCTTCACCTTCTTGAACTCGCGGCTCATGATCTCCCAGTTGCCGCTGCGCTCGGAGAACCCGAACGAGTAGTACTTCTGGTCGACGCAGAACTCGAGCGTGAAGAACTCGTCGATAAATGTGATGTCGTTGTAGAGCTTGCGGACCTCGAAGATCCGCTTCGCGCCGAGGCCGGTGCGGCGGTCCCAGTTCCGCTTCTGCTCCATCGAGTCACACTCGTCCCACTCCTTGCCGAACTGGCCGCGGTTCCAGCGGTCCTCGATGTTGCGGAACAGCTCGAGGCCGAGCTTGTACGGATTGAGCCGCCCTGGCGCGGTCGCGAGCACGCCCGCGTTGGCATCCGCGTAGTCGATCACCTCGGCCGCCGTCAGCGCCTTCTCGGTGAGGATCTTCGAGTGCCAGTACGATGCCCAACCTTCGTTGAGTATCTTCGTCATCGCCTGCGGCGCGAAGTAGTACGCCTCGTCGCGGACGATCTCGAGGATGTCGCGCTGCCAGTGTTCGAGCGGCGCGTGCTGGATCAGGAACGCGACGACGTCGCGCTGTGGCTGCTCGGGGAACCGCCGCTTCTGGCGCTTCTCGAGGTCCTCGCGCTTCTTGCGCTGCGCCTCGAGGTACTCGGGCGGGTTGATGAACGACTCCATGTAGCCCTTGGCGCGCAGGCGCCCGGACTTGTC
>JBKJUF010000680.1:0-3117 GCA_046590445.1 Kofleriaceae bacterium | reverse complement strand
GTCCTCGACTTCATCATCTCGGCCGCCGCCCTGTTCGTGACAGGTGGTGACCTGTGACCGCCTACCTGGAGTTCAAGGGTATCGAGAAGGCGTTCTCCGGCAAGGCCGTGCTCAAGGGCATGAACCTCGCCGTCACCAAGGGCGAGGTGATGTTCATCATCGGCACCTCGGGCGTCGGCAAGTCGGTGACGATCAAGCACCTGATCGGCCTGTTGCGGATCGACGCCGGCGAGATCTGGTTCGATGGTCAGCGCGTCGATCAGCTGCCAGAGCGCAAGCTCGCACCGCTGCGCAAGCGGATCGGGATGGTGTTCCAGAGCTCGACCTTGTTCGACTCGATGACGCTCGCGGAGAACGTCGCCCTGCCCCTCCGCAAGCACGGCAAGCTATCGCACAAGGACGCGCTCGCCGAGGCCCGCGAGCGGCTCGCGCAGGTCTACATGGCCGAGTACGCGGACCGCTATCCGGCCGAGCTCTCCGACGGCATGCGCAAGCGCGCCGCGATCGCGCGCACGCTCGCGCTGTCGCCCGAGGTCGTGCTGTTCGACGAGCCGACGACCGGTCTCGATCCGGTGAGCGCGCGCCGTGTCGACCGATTGATCCGCGAGCTCGCCGACAAGCTCGGCGTCACCGCGATCGTGGTCTCGCACGATCCGCCGTCGATCTTCGGCGTCGCCGACCGCGTCGCGTTCCTCTATCGCGGCGTCGTCCACGTCGTCGCAACCCCGGCCGAGCTGCGCGCGTCACTCGATCCGGTCGTCCAGCAGTTCATCACCGGTCAGTCGAAGGGTCCGATGGAGACGCCGGGTTTTTGATCCGCTGGCGATCACGACGTGGCGATCACTTCATGGTCATTGGTCGATCACTTGCTGTCAGTTGCTCGGGCGGATGATGATCCTCCACGGCTTGCGCTTCATGATCTTGCCGAGGGCCTTGGCGTCCTCGGGGAACTCGGGATCGTTCGCGAGCTTGCCGAGCGAGCCCTCGCCGCGCGCGATCCGCGCCTGGATGTCGGCGACCGTCGCGAGCAGCGGGTCGATCTTGTCGATCGCCGCGCGCATCCGGTCGATCGCGACCTCGATCGCCGCGAGCGCAGCCGGACCGCGCGTGCCAAGCCGCCCACGCAAGCCAACGGCACTCGCGGTCAGCGCGCGAGTCCGCCCGCCGAGCTGATCGAGGACCTCGCGGGCGTGCGCGAGCGTCAACCGGGCCTGCGCGATCACGGCGTCGAGCTTCGCGAGGCCGGGCTCGCCACCGAGCGTGACGTCGCGGAGCTTGCGGGCTTCGGCGAACAGGCCCGCGACCTCGAGCCCGAGGCCCGCCATGCCGCCGATGTTCGGCGCGAGTGCATCGAGCGACGCCGCGAGCTCGGAGAGCCTGAGGCGCAGCTCGTCGAGCTCTGGCCCGACGGCGTGGGCGAACTCGCGCGCGATCGTCAGGTTGTCCCAGGTCCGCTGCAGCACGCGATCGAGGCTCGGCGGATCGCGGCCGAGCAGGTCTGACGGATCGTCATCGAGCGACGGTCCCGGACCCAACGCCGGGCCGATCTCGAGGTAGCGCGCACCGAGCGGCCCACGCGATGCGATGAAGACGTCGCCGCCTCGCGTGATCCGCGCTGCCTCGTCGGCCGCGATCGCGACGGTCGCGACCACCCCATCGTCGCCCTTCAACGGATTGTTGACGTCGCGCGGCGCAAGCGCGATCGACTCGACCACGCCGATCTCGCGGCCGGCGACCACGAGCGGCGCGCCCTCACGCATGCCGCCGATGTGATGGAAGTACACGCCGATCCGCACGTGCTGCCCCCATTCGAGCTTCGGGTACACGAACACGACGACCACGATCGACGCGGCGAGCATCACCAGCACGATCGCGCCCACCCGGCGCGTCAGCCGCTCGTCCTGAGCGAGCAGGCTCACGTCATTCCTTCCAGAAGAACTTCCAGGGATTGCGCTTGAGATCGCGGATCAGCTCGCGCAGATCACTGTAGAGCTCGTCTCGCGACAGCAGCGCGCCCGCAGTGCCCTTGCCTGCGCGGAGGTCGGTGACGAGGCCGTTGACGTTGTCGATCAGGCCACCCGCCTGGCCGGCGGCGATCGCAGCCTTGTCCGCTGCGTTGATCGCGCGATCGAGCCGCTGCTCGGTGATGATGCCGGTGACGCGGGTCGCGTCGGTCATCAGCGCCTGCGCCGATGGCGTGAGCGTCGTCATCGTGGTGTTCGCGGTGCGCAGTGTGGTGCTGGCGTCGGCGAGGAGCGTCGCGACCCGACGGCCGTCGCCGAGACCGTGGTTGACCTTGGCGAGCGTCGTCTTGGCTTCCTTCGCGAGCAGCGCGCCCTCCGTGATCAGCAGGCCGAGCTGCTCGCGGTTCTGGACGAGCAGCTTGTTGACCTCGGAGACCGCCTCGGCGCCGTTCTTCAGGAGGTTCTTGATCGACGTGCGCTCGTCGCGGAGCACCGACGACACGCCCTCGAGGACCTCGTAGAGGCGCGCGACCACGAGGTCGGTGCGCGGCGGATCGTGCACGCGCTCGTCGTCGTCGATGATCGTGTCGGCCGCGATCGCCGGCTTCGTCCAGTCCTTGCCGGGCACGATCTCGAGGTACTGCTCGCCGAGGACACCGGCGGTGTTGATGAAGAACTCGGCGTCGCTGCGGATGCTTTCGCGCGCGCGGTCCTCGACCCACGCGGTGACCCGTACTTGTGTCCGCTTGCCGGTCTTCGGATCGAGCTTGCCACCGAGGAACTCGACCTCGGCGACCTTGCCAACCTTGATCCCCGAGACCTTGATCGGCGCGCCCGGTTGCAGCGACCCGACGTAGTCGAAGTCGACGTAGAGGTTGAAGCCCGAGCGTAACGAGAAGTTGCCGAGCACGAAGATGAACGCGAACAGGATCGCGCTCGAGATCAGGATCAACAGGCCGACCTTGAACTCCAGGCCACGTTCACGCATCGGCCCGATCGTAGCCCGGAAACACGAACGCCGCCGGGCCCGGAGGCGCGACGGCGTGGTCGATCACGGGTGGTCGAGAGCGTGGCTTACTGCCAGCCGCCACCCTGCTGCGGCGGGTAACCACCACCGCCAGGAGGCGGGTAGCCTCCACCAGGCGGCGGATAG
>JBKJUF010000528.1:0-4630 GCA_046590445.1 Kofleriaceae bacterium | reverse complement strand
TCCGGACCGGAGTTGTCGCGATCCTCCTCGCCGGCGCGTTCGCGACGCCAGCCACCGCGGAGCCCCGCCACGCTGTTTATGGCGAGCTGTTCGGCAAGGGCGGCCTGTGGGGCGCCGGTTACGACTTCGCGCTGACGCCGCACGTCGCGGTCGGCTCGGTCGGCTCGTACTACGTGCTCGGCGGCGATCACTACCTGACTGTGTCGCCGTACCTCGCGGCCTACCCGTTCGGTGAGGGCCGACATCGCTGGTTCGTGCAGGCCGGTCCGCAGATCGTGCGGCGCAAGACGCCGTCGCCGGTTCCCGAGTGGGATGGCATGAGCACGTCGACGGTTGGCGCCGAGCTGTCGAGTGGTTACGAGTACCGGCGCGACGTGCTGGTGCGCATCTACGGCATGGCTGCGGTCGGCGATCGCGTGGTGCCGTGGGTCGGTGCGAGCCTGGGCTGGACGCTGTGAAGACGCTCGCGTTGCTCGCGCTGTGGGGCTGCGGACTCGACATGTCCGAGCAGCTGCCGTGGGTCTCGGCCGACGAGATCCTGCCGCCGCTCATCCCCGAGCTCCTGCAGCCCACTGACCTCGGGCCGGTGCGCATGCGGCCCACCGCGACGACACAACCTGTCCGGGTCGTCACCTACAACGTGCAGTACGGGCCCGACATTCCGGCGATCGCGGCGGCGATCGAGAGCACGCCCGCACTCGCCTCGGCGGGCGTGTTCCTGATCCAGGAGATCGAGAGTTACGGCAGCGAGCCCAGCTCGCGCGCGAAGCAGCTCGCGGATCTCCTCGGGCTCGGCTACGTCTACGTGCCGGCGCGCGAGGTTCCTGGCGGCACGCACGGCCTCGCGATCCTGTCGGCGTTCCCGATCACCGCGGTCGAGAAGATGGATCTCCGGCAGGCAGCGAACGCCTCGCAGCACCGGATCGCGATCCAGGCGACGATCGACGTCGACGGTCATCCGCTGGACGTCATCAACGTCCACCTCGACACCAAGCTCAGCGCGAAGCAGCGGATCGCCCAGCTCTCGCCGATCGTCGTCGATGCGCCTCCGGCCACGCTCGTCGGTGGCGACTTCAACATGTGCTGGGTCGTGTGGGTCGACGGCTCGGTGCCGGTGCTGTCGTCGAGCGGCGCCACCGATCAGGCGCTGGTGGTCGACTCGTACATGCGCGCGGTCAAGTTCGAGACCCCGACCGCCGACTCCGGTCCGACCGAGCACATGTTCGGGCTCGAGCAGCGGCTCGACGCGATCTACACGCGCGGGCACGCGGTCCAGTTCGGCGGCGTCGAGCGCGTCGGCCCGTCGGATCACTGGCCGATGTGGGTCGACGTCACGCTTCAGTAGTCGAGCTCGATCATCGCGCCGACCGAGAGCTCGGAGAGGTGACGCTCGGCGTCCTGCCACGCACTCGCGCGATGCGCGCCGTCGAGCGTCGCCGCGACGCCCCACCGCGTCGGGCGGTAGCCGAGCTCGAGGTGGCCGAACGCGCGGAAGTCGGAGATGCCGGTCGCGGTCATCTCGCCGATCGTGCGTGACGCGAGGGACTCCTCGTTGTGCGTGGTGTGCCAGCCGATCTGCCAGAACTGGTGCCCCTCGAGCTCGACGTCGAGCCGCCACGGTGGCCGCGACGCGCGCAGCCGCGCGCTGCCGGTGATGCCGGTCGCGTTGTAGTAGCCGTCGGACTGCAGCGACGTGTAGTACGGCGGAGGCGCGGGGAACGGTCTCGTCGGCTCGAACACGAGCGCGTCGACGAGCGCGAAGTCACCGTAGGCCGCGAGGTCGAGGCGCAGCGCGGTGTCGCCGCGGCGCGACGAGAGCTGGAGCTGCGGGCCGGCGAGGTGCGCGATCGCGAGCCGATCGCGCACCTCGCCGAGGCGATCGAACCGGTACGTGAACGCGGTACCGAGGGCGTGGAGCCGGCCGAACCCGTCGTCGGTCTGCCGGTAGGTCCCGAGAATCGTGGTGCGGGTGTGGAAGAACGTCCGCGTCAGCTCGCTCCCCTCGCCCTGGTTGCCGGTGTGGAGCCCCGCGTAGATCCGGCTCCACGCACCCGGGGCGATCCGACCGTCGTGCGCGCCACCGCGGACGAACGGCGCATGACTGACGAGGTCGAGGTCGGCGACGAGCGAGAGCTCGCCCTCCGGGTGGCCGTCGTAGCTCCGGATGTCGGCGCCCACCGCGAGCTCGATCGACCGCCACGCGACGGGGCGGCGGCGGCGATCCGGCTTGCGATAGAGGTCGTGGAGCGCGTCGACGGGCGAGAACAGCGCCGCGTGTGCGCGATCGCCGATCGAAAGCTTGCCGCCGCGCCAGAGCTGACCGAACTGATAGAACGGCTCGCCGATCGCGATGCCGCCGGCGGTGTAGTTTGGTGTAGTTTCGGATGCCGTTCAGCGATGGATGCGCCCCGGCAGCACGTTGACTGGAATCGGTGGCACCAGCTCGATGCGGTAGCCAAGCGAATCGATCGCGATCGGAAACCTGCCGCCCGCTCGGACAACGCGGCGGTAGGACGTCGGAGCATCGCCGTGGCGAGTGTGGTGGCGATGCGCGAGGACGAAATCAGCCAGCCGCACGACGTCGTAACCGAGCAGCCGGTGACACCCGTGGCTGACGCCATTCGCGAGCGACGCCAGGTTGCCCGTGCCGTGCGTGCGAATACCTTGGTCCCAGTAGTCGACCTTGTCGCGGCCCTGCTTCTCGTTGAGATGAATGAACGCGACCATCCCGAATGCAGCGTGATAGCTGGGCCCGAGTTGCTCTCGCGCGAGCTCGTAGTGGTTGCCGCTGCGCCGTACGAGCTCGCGGTCTGGCGTGGACGCCGGCGGTAACCAGCTCGGCCCGACGTAGAGATCGCGCCAGATTCGCGGCCCTACCGGCGATTCCTTCCAGCGCTTCTCGATGTCGCCGTCGACCTTCTGGTTCTGCCAACCACCAATCGTCGTCGGCCAGCGCACGAGCGGGATCCGTCGAGCTCCGACGGTCGTGTACAGGATCACTGCGGGTCTTCGCGCGACGGCGCGACGGCGCGGCTGCGGGTCGCGCCAGACGTCGCCGCGATCGATCTCGACGGATAGCTCCATCGCGGAGGTGTGGTATGCGGGCAGGGCCGGCAACTCGATGGCGACGAGGAGTGTGGTTGTCTCGCTGGACGCGAGGACGTCGAGAAAACTGCGCACGGAGTCCGCATCGCTCCAGCCGAGCGCCTTCGCCGCGGCCTCGGTCGCCGGCGAGATCAGATCGGGTGCCGCCTCCGGGAGCGGATCGTGGCCGCGCACGCGCCAGGTCGCTTCGGGAACGAGGGCGCGACCGAGCACGGTTGCTTCGCCGCTGCCAGCGGTGCCGTCCTCGATCAAACCGCTCGCAGCGATCACGCGTTCTCGCAGCACCCGCAACGCCGTGCGCAGGTCACGCTCGCGGCTGCCGAGGAGAATCGCGTCGCGCGTCTGGGTGTCGAGGATGCCGCTCGGCAGAATCATTGCGCCGCGCTGAAACGCCTCGACGGCATTGCTCGTCTGCCAGGTATAGGCGCCGTCGATCACGCGCGACTCGACGAGCCCATCGCACGCGAGATGTGCCTGGATCGCTCGCACGGCGGCGAGGCGTCCCTCGAGCGCGTTCACGCGGTCCACGGCGCGCCGGAAATACGGGTCGGCACCCGCGAGCGCGTCGAGGTCCGCGAGCTTCTTGCGTGCGCGGTCGTGCTCGAGCTCGGCGCGCAGAGCTTTCGCGCGCGTGATGCGAGCGCGGCCCTCGTCGGCGCTCTCCTCCGTGATTCGATCCAAAGTCGCGGACAGCCCGGCGTCATCGATCGCAGCATGACAGGCGTGCCGCACGTGGTCGGCCAGCCGCGAGCGCACGACGCCCAACGTTGGTGCGACTCCGAAGAGCTCGAGGTATCGATCGCGCTTCGCGAGCTCGCCATCGAATCCCACATCCGCGAAGCGCTCCTGCGCGAGGGCGAGATAGGTCCCGCGGTAGCCGGGACCGTTGCCACTCTCGTCGTTCGCGAGCACGGGCGGCGTCCAGTCATCGCCGAGATCGATCACGGTCAGGCCGCGAGAGGTGGCTTCCGTTCGACACACCTTCTGCACGCGCTTCCCGTCGCGCCACAGGGAGACGCACTCGCAATCTTCTTCTGCGTGCACGTTGCCGGATCCGAGAACCAAGCAGAGGATGACGAGGAGGCGCACGCACTCGAGTGCAGCAGCGTTCGTGCCATTGCGAGCTCGGTGGGGCGATCTAGAAATCGCGCAGAGCTTGCGCGGCTTGCAGAGCGAGACGCCAGACGTACGCACTCATTTCCATCCAGCCGGCGGAGTCGCGGCACGACACATGCTGATGGTCGGGTCATGCTGGCCAGGAACTGGAGTCGCTTTGCGATCACGCAACACGCTGCGCGCGTCGTTGGCGTTCCTGGCGGAAATCGTCTCGTAGCCGAGCGCTGCGCCGCGATCGGCGCACTGAACTGGGGGCTGCTCACTTTTGTCAACTGGAGTCGTCGGATCCGACGCGGTGTTTCGCGATCGCGTTCTCCGCGGTAGACTGCCATCGATGGACCTCGCAAAGCTACGTGACGAAGTGCTGCGCTTGCCCGCCTCCGCGCGTGCGCGACTCGCCGCCGAGCTC
>JBKJUF010000467.1:0-16944 GCA_046590445.1 Kofleriaceae bacterium | reverse complement strand
CTCGCGGCCGAGCCCGTCGCGGCCGAGCCCCTCGCGGCCGAGCCCGTCGCGGCCGAGCCCCTCGAGCCATCCGCCGAGCCCGTCGCGGCCGAACCCCTCGCGGCCGAGCCGCTCGAGCCGTCCGCCGAGCCCGTCGCGGCCGAGCCGCTCGAGCCGTCCGCCGCGGCCGAACCAATCGAGCCGTCCGCCCGGGCCGAACCGGTCGAGCCGTCCGCCGCGACAGCGCCGCTCGAACCACCCGCTCCTGCCGAGCCGCTGGGGGGCGTGGCCGCAGCTGCGAGCGACGACCCGGCCGGCACCGAGCGGCCGCCACGAGCCGATACCGTCCGCGCCCCGCTGCCACTCGATAGCGTCCCCGCGATCGCCCCGCTGATGCCGCTGACGCCGCTGCCCGCGCTGACAACGACGCCCGCGCTCAGCGACGCCAGCAGCCCGTCGACCACGTCGACCACGTCGACCACGTCGACCACGTCGACCACGTCGAGCAAGCCGAGCGCGTCGACCCTCGGGACTCCGCCGACCGTCACTGGCATCGATCCGGCCGCGGCCGTCGAGTACGACGATCCCGAGATGGCCGCGCTGCCGGCACCAGAAGACAACTCGATGCCGCCGCCGATGATCGCGCCGAGCCCGATGACCCACTCGCTCGATCCGGCGCAGGCGGCCTTCGAGGCCGCGCGGATCGCCGAGCAGATCGTCGGTGGCAGCTTCGACACCGCGTCCGGTGCGGCGATCGTCGCGGCCGCCGCTGCCGGTGCCGCGATCGAGGCGGCTCGCATGCGCGCGTTCTCCGGCGAGTCGTCGACCTCGCCGCTGCCGGCCGAGGGCTCGTCGAATGACCCCGTCGTCACCGTACGGATGCAGCGCGAACGCGTGCTGCGCGCGCTCGCCGGCGAGGTGGCCGCGAATGCGACGACGCAGGCCAACGCCGAGCATCAGCAACATCTCGCTGCCAACGCCGCCGGCGGCGGGGCCGAAGCGCGGACCCGCGCGCCATCCCAGCCCGGCTATCCACGCGCCCCGACCTCGCCGGGAGACCCGGCCGACGAAGGCTACGAGGAAGGGCTCGACCCGGTCCAGATCGCCGCCGCTGCGATCCAGCGGCTGCGCGCACGCGCGAGCACGGACTTCGCCGAGCTCCGCGGTCACTACCAGCGGCACGACCTCGCCGTGCTCGTGCTCGCGTTCGTGATCATCGTCGTCGCCGGCCGCGTGCATCGCTCGCTCGTCACCCCACCGAACGTGAAGTTCGCGGTGCGCGGGCTGCAGTTCGAGCACACCCAGTCGTGGCTCGCGCCCGAGGATCTACCGACGCCGCCGCCCCGGATCATCCGCGATCCGACGAGCCAGCCGCCGAAGCGCGGCGAGGCGTACCACGTGGCCTTCACGTCCTCGATCGATCCGAACGCACGCATCGAGGTGCTGATCGACAAGAAGCCGGCGTGGAGCAACATCGTCACCGGCCTCGAGCTCGATCGCCGAACCCGCTACGGCGAGCTGTACACGCTCGACGACAGCTCGATCCGCTCGATCGTCGATCAGGACTGGCTGCGTACGGCGTATCGCTACGCGCACGCTGTCGAGAAGGGCGACGAGCCGCGCGTCGACCGCGCGATCGAGTATGCGACGATCGATCGCGAGCAGCTCTACGTCGTCACGCTGTTCGGAACCGCGGCGCAGCTCGCGCGCACGGAAGAGGTCGTGGCGCCGACGCTGCGCGTGCCGACCCGCAGCGGCCTGCCGCTCGTCCCGCAGACCCGATCGTTCGGCCAGCGCACGTATCCAAACCAGGTCGCTCGCGCGTTCGACTCGACGGTGATGGTCGTGGTCGCCGATCTGGTCGACGGCCGGCTGCGCGCACGCGGCGGCGGTTCTGGCGTCATCGTCAGCGCAGACGGCTCGATCCTGACGAACTATCACGTGATCCACGACAAGGACGGACGACTGCACGACGTCTTCGTGATCGGCCGGTTCAGCACACTCGATCGCGCGCCGCAGCTGCAGTGCGCTGGACGTCCGAGCCGCAGCAAGCTCCAGCGCGAGCTCGATCTCGCGCTGATCAAGTGCGATCTCGATCTCGACGGCCGCACCTGGCAACCGGCGACGGGCGGCGTGTGGGCGACGTTGCCCGAGGTCAAGACCGCCGACATCAAGATGGGCCAGCGGGTATGGGTCCTCGGCTATCCCGACGCTGGCGGCGGCGGTCTGACGCTCTCCGAGGGCGCCGTCGAGGGGTGGACCGGTAAGGACGGCACCGCCGGGAACGACTTCCTCAAGACCGACGCGTCGATCACGCACGGCAACTCTGGCGGTCCGGTGGTCGACGACAGCGGCCGGCTCGTCGGGATCGCCGCGGCGTCGCGCACGAGGGTCTCGGACAACGGCAACGTCGTCGAGATGTCGCAGATCGGCCTCGTCAGGCCGCTGCCCACGGCGAGTGATCTGCTCGCGATCGCCGCCGCTGGATGGACCCCGCGCGAGGGTCACACCGATGTCGAGCTGCAACCGTCCGCCGTCGAGGCGCCGGCCGAAGGCGTCCGCATCGCGACGCGAATCCTCGACGCCGCGAACGAGGCGCCCGTACGCGACGCGCTCGTGATGGTGCTCCGGCCCGGCGTCAGCTCCGGATCGATCGACGTCAATCGCCTCGACGATCAGGTGCTGTCATGGGGGCGCTCGAACACCCAGGGCGAGGTCCAGCTCAAGCAGCCGGTCCCGGTACCGGGCACGTACACGGTGATGGTGGTCGCCCGTGGCTACGAGCCGCTGATCGGCGAAGGTGCGCTCAAGCTCGACGCGAAGACGCCGCCCGCGTTCGATCCGTGGGGGCAGATCAAGCTGCTCGCGCGTTAACGTACCTTGGATCCACTTCAACGCGATCCTGGTTAGCGGCGCTTGAGCACGCGATCGATCGTCGCGTCGAGCGCCTTCGCCGTGAACGGCTTCTCGAGGAACGCATCGGCTTCCTCCTCGCTGCCCTCGCCCCGGATCTTCTCGGTGTAGCCCGACATCAGCACGACGGGTGTGGTCGGCTGCTCGGCGCGGGCCGTCACCAGCACCTCGTGGCCGGTCCGTCCCGGCATCATCACGTCGAGCACGACCAGCCCGAACGGTTCGCCGCGCAGCCGGGACTCGGCCTCGAGGCCATCGGCGGCCAGCACGACGGTCGCGCCGCGCCGCTCGAGCAAGCGCCGCACGGTGGCGCGCACCGACGGTTCGTCATCGGCGACCAGCACGTGGATGCCGGCGAGCCGGAGCGGTATCATACCGGCGAGCTCGGTCGACCGGCGCGGGGTCGGGGCAGGCTCGGCGCCGACGACGATCGGGAGCCTGACGCGAAACCGGGTCCCCTGCCGCGGCTGCGAGTCGACCTCGACCTCGCCGTTGAGCCGGCGCACGATCCCGTGCACCGCCGACAGCCCGAGCCCGTGGCGATCGCGCTTGGTCGAGAAGAACGGCTCGAAGATCCGGCCGAGCGCCACCGGTTCGATGCCCTGGCCGTCGTCCGTGACCTCGAGCTGCCACCACGCGGCGCCGTTGCGCGAGAGCAGATTCGTGACCAGCGTGATCCGCTGGCTGTGCGCATCCGACGCGTTCGACACCAGGTTCATCACGACCTGTCGCAGCAGGCCCGGATCGGCGTCGACGACGGACCGGCTGGAGGTCGCCGTGATCGCGAGCTCGATCCCGGGTTGCACGAGGGGCGCGAGCTGATCGCGGAGCTCGACGACGAGCGCGTCGGCATCGAGCGGGACGGTCACGAGCTTGCCGCGGCCCGCGAACGCGAGCAGCTGGCGGGTCAGCTGCGCCATCCGGCGTGCGGCAGCCTCGATCCGCCGCAACGCCTCGCTCGTGCCCGGGGTCAGGTCCTGATCCTCGCGCGCCGCGCTCGCCTCGGCGAGCACGCCGACGAGCAGGTTGTTGAAGTCGTGGGCGATGCCACCCGCGACGAGGCCAAGGCTCTCGAGCCGCTGCTCCGCCGCGTTGCGCTGGTCGGCGGTCGAGCGCTGCCGTGCGGCGTCCTCGGCCAGCCGCCGCTTCGTGATGTCCAGCGAGATGACCTGGATGACCTCGCGGCCGCCGGCATCGAGTTGCGCGATCAGGTACTGGACGTACCGGGTCTCCCCGGCGGGGGTCAGGTACATGGCCTCGTCGACGGCAGTGCCCTCGGCTCGCGCTTGCGCGACCAGCTCGGCCCATCGCGCTCCGGCACTCGGCGCGAGCTGCGCGACCGTCATGCCGGTCAGCTCCTCGGCGCTCCGTCCCGTCGCCTGACACGACGCGGTGTTGGCAGCGAGCACCGTGCCGTCGGGATCGATCAACATCGCCGGGACCGGCAGTGTGTCGAAGGTGAAGGCAGCGACGAGCGACGGGGGTAATGGCACCGGTACCCTACGAATCGCCCGCTTTCTAGATCACTGACGGGATGCGGAGGGGGCCCGTTCAGGCTGCGCTGGGGTAACGACGAAACACCGTAAAGGGTTCGCATACTTGCCTCACGTCAGACCTGCGTGGTACGCGTGATGCGTCCGATGCCTTCGCTCGACCGCGCTGGAATCGATCCCGACGCAGATCGAGTGGTTCGCAAGCTCACCAGGGCCGGGTACAAGACGTACCTGGTGGGAGGGTGCGTTCGCGACCTCCTCGTCCATCGCACGCCGAAGGACTTCGACGTCGCGACCAGCGCGACCCCGAACGAGATCAAGGCGACGTTTCGCAACTCGCGGATCATCGGCCGCCGGTTCCGGCTCGCGCACGTGTTCTTCGGCTCGAAGATCATCGAGACCTCGACGTTTCGCGCGAACCCGCGCGAGGAGGAGGATCACGATCTCCTGATCCGCCGCGACAACGTGTTCGGCACCGAGACCGAGGACGCGCGCCGCCGCGACTTCACGATCAACGGGCTGTTCTACGACGTCGAGCGCGAGGAGGTGATCGATCACGTCGGCGGCCTCGCCGATCTCGATGCCAAGCTCGTGCGCACGATCGGCGACCCCGAGGTCCGGTTCCAGGAGGATCCGGTCCGCATGCTGCGCGCCATCAAGTTCGCCGCGCGCCTCGAGTTCGGGTTCGAGCCCGCGACCTGGCGCGCGCTGCTACGCTGGCGCGGCGAGGTCAGCAAGTGCGCGCCGCCCCGCCTCCTCGAGGAGATCCACCGGTTGATGCGGGGTGGCGCAGCCCGCCGCTCGTTCGAGCTGCTCGTCGAGACCGGCGTCCTCGCCGTGCTCTCGCCGTACCTCGCCGGGCTTCTCGAGGGCCCTGGTGCACCCACGACCGCGCCGCCGATGACCTCGATGGCACCGCGGCCGACCGTCGCGCGCCTCGAGTACGTCGACGAGGATCCGGCCGAGCACGATCCCGATGACCCCGGCGAGCACGAGCGCCTGCTGAAGGCCGCCGCCGCCGCCGCCGCCGGGACTGCCACAGCCGATCTCGACGATGCCGACGACGATGCCGAGGCCAACGATGACGAGGCCGAGACCGAGACCGAGACCGAGAATAGCGATGATGACGATCTCGACGTCGAGGTCGATGGCGAGAATGCCGGCGTCGATCTCGATCCCGAGGAGCAGGCATGGCACCGGGTGTGGGCCGACGAGCCCGCCGCGCGTCCGGTCGCCGCTACGCCGGTCAAGCTGTCGTTCGTCGAGGTCGGCCCCGAGCTCGTGCGGCGCCGCCAGCTCGCGTGGGCGGCGTTGCCCTTCATCGACCGCGCCGTCGCCGACGGCCGCGACCCGTCGAACGCGGTCGCGTTCGGCGCGATCCTCGCGCCGTTCCTGCCCGACGAGCTGCGCGGCGGCGAGCTGCACGCCGCCGTCCAGGAGCTCGCGCATCCGATGATCGTCCAGCTTCATGTCACGCGCCGTGATAGCGAGCGCCTGCGTTACCTCCTGCTCGCCCAGCGCAAGCTGCTCGCGGCGCGCAAGCGCGGTGGTCAGGCCGAGCTCGCCGGTGGCCGCGAGATGATCGACGACGCCGTGCTGCTGTTCGAGCTGCTCGAGCGCGCCGCCGGCAACGAGCCGGGCGATGCGCCCGCAGTCGCGCCACAAGAAGGCCGCGACGACGATGCCGAGGGTGCCGATGGCGATCGCAAGCGCCGGCGCCGGCGCCGCGGAGGCCGTCGGCGGCGCCGCGAGCTTCCCGGCGATGTCCGGTAAGCCCAGGTCGCAGCGAGCCAGCGAACGCGGGCGAGCGGAACCGGAGCGAGCGGAACCGACCGCCGCCGCTGCCGCGCGCGCGGCCCGCGAACGCGAGCTTGCCGAGGAGGTCGATGTCGTCGACGCCGGGTCGCGCGAGCACTACGCCGACGGTGCGCTCTACGACTACGAGTACCGACGCCGTCGTGCTGACGTCTCGTTCTATCGCGAGCTCGCGCGGCGCCGGCTCGGTCCCGGGGCCGGGAATGAATCCCGCCCCCTCCATTCTCGGGGCCCCGGTCGCATCCTCGAGCTCGGCTGCGGCAGCGGGCGCGTCACCGTGCCGCTCGCGCGTGATGGCCACACCGTGATCGGTCTCGATCAGTCGACCGCGATGCTGCGCCGCCTGCACGGGCGAATCGACACCCTGCCAAGGTCCGTCGCCGGGCGGATCACGGCGGTCGCCGGCGACCTCCGCGCGTTTCGCGTGCCCGGCGAGTTCCCGCTCGTGATCGCCGCGTTCAACGTCCTCGAGCATCTCTACACGCGGGTCGAGCTCGATGCCTGCCTGCGCTGCGTCGCCGATCACCTGGAGCCCGGCGGCGTGTTCGCGTTCGACGTCCAGCTCCCCGACCTCGGCTGGCTGAACCGCGATCCCAACAAGCGATGGGCCAGGACCCGGTTCACCGATCCGACGACCAAGCGGACGATGTTCTACTCGACGAACCACGACTACGACCCGGTCAGCCAGATCGCGGTGATTCGCCTCTATTACGATCCCGTCGACGGCCGGACGCCGGGCCGGGTCATCAAGCTGACCCAGCGGAAGTACTTCCCCGCCGAGCTCGAGGCCCTGATAGCCCACGCCGGATTCCGGGTCATCGAGCGCTATGGCGATTTTTCTTTCGGCCCGCTCGACGGCACCGCCGAGAGCCAGGTCCTGATCTGTCAGGTCCCCCCCAAACCTCGTCGAAAATCGGCTCGAGACGCGGTTTCTTCGACGAGGAATTCCCGTTTCCCGTCGAGGATTTAGATCTTTTTTGTTCCTCGACGAGAAACGACTTATCCACAGGCGATTTGTCGTCGAGAACCGACCGATCTTGAACCCCGATCCGATTCCTCGACGGAGATCACCACCGTCTCCGTCGAGCTTTTCGCGCACATTTGTGCGGCGAATGTCAGACCGTTCGGCTAGGTTCCGCGAACCCAAATTACCCTAGGGAGGGTTTCACACTCATGGGTGAGAAGATCGCGAAGCTCGGAATCAAGCGTGACAACGACCTGATGTATTACATCAAGAACGGCGACGTCTGGGCCACGCCCAGGAAGAAGCCGGGTCAGCCAAAGGGTAAGGCCGGTAAGGTCGCCGTGGCTGGCGTCGAGATGGACTACAGCAAGTTCCTCTACTACCTCGACGGTGACGGCGACGTCGCCCGCAAGGAGCGTCAGGTGGGCGGCAGCAAGCGCAAGAAGAGCGCGAAGGCTGCAGCTCCGAGGAAGGCAGCTGCCAAGAAGACCGGCGGAGCCAAGAAGTCGACCGGCGCCAAGAAGGCGTCTGCCGGCAAGAAGGGCGGCGGTAAGAAGGGCGCCAAGGCGAAGGGCAAGAAGAAGTAGCTCGCTGCCCAGCACCCGGGCGATCGCCGTTCGGGTGCAAGCGACTACACGACTACCTAGTTAGATTGAAGGTGCGAAGGGCTCGTCATTCGACGGGCCCTTCGTCGTTTCGGGCGTCGAAAGACGTTGCCGACGCTCGCCCGCGGCGTTTCGTCAGGCTTCGTCGTTTCGGTCCCCGAAGCGCCTAGTCGCGGAGCGATCTGCGGTAGCATTTCCGACCGAGGTGGTGATGCTTCCTTCGCTCTTTCCCGCTCTTGGGGGCGTCGCGCGGCTCGCGATCGTCCTCTCGCTTGGCGTCAGCTTCGTGGCCCTCGAAGGCCAGCACCAGGCGGCATACGCCGAGGACGACGGGGACGACGACGAGGGTGGCGGCGACGATGAGGACGGGGGGGGAGACAGCGGCGAGGATGGCGAGGATGGCGAGGACGTCGAGGATCCGAAGGATCAACCGACCATCACCGCCGGTGGTCTCTTCACGCTCAAGACGTTCCCGGTCCGCGAGAACGAGCGGCCGCTGACGCTCACGCAGAAGATCACCCAGCTCCGGCTCGGCATCGGCACCGACGTCAGCAACAAGGGCGCGTTCGAGAGCGCGGGCGTCAGCCTTGAGGGGCTGCACGGCCTCAAGGACAACTTCATGCTCGTGGGCGGGCTGACCAGCGCCTACAACTTCAAGCAGTTCGCACTCTACGGCGGCTTCGAAGGCGCGCTGATGTACGACGTGATCGACTTCCGGATCGCCGCGCGCATCGGCCGGACCGCAGGGAACATTTCGACGGATCCGATGAAGGTCGACTACAAGGCCGGCGACATCAAGATGGCGCTCGATATCGGCTTCCCGTTCCGCTACGTCGCGCGGCCCGAGGTCGCGATCATCGCGCTCAACACGCTGATGAGCATCGACTTCAACGCGACGGACTGCGGCCCCGATCCGATGATGCCTGCCGACGAGAAGTGCGGCAACGAGATCAAGCCCGATCTCAATCCGTCGCTCGGCATCGTCACGAACCCGATCGCGGCGGTCTCGCTGTTCATCTTCGCGCAGCTCCAGGTCGTCGACTTCGACTTCACGAACAACCTCAAGGTGCCGGCGACCGCGCGCATCCAGTTCTCGCCGAACCGCCGGTTCGACATCGGCGGCGAGTTCACGCTGCTGAACGTCAAGCCCAAGGAAGGCGAAGGCGGCGCCTTCGACAACCGCTTCCTCACGCTGTTCATCGCGACGCGGGTCGGAAAGTAGCGACGTGAAAGTCTGCCCGCGCTGCTACACGCGGTTTCCCGACGGAGAGCGCTTTTGCCTGCACGATTCCTCGGTCCTCGTCGAGGAAGAGGACATCGCGCGGCTCGGAACCTCGATCGGTAACTACCGACTCGACAAGATCCTCGGCCGTGGCGGCATGGGAACCGTCTACGCGGGCGAGCACGTCTACATCAAGAAGCCGGTCGCGGTGAAGGTCCTGCACCCGCAGTTCGCGCGGTACCAGGAGGCGATCCATCGGTTCCTCCGCGAGGCGCGTGCGGCGACCTCGATCAACCACGCGAACATCGTCGACGTCACCGACTTCGGCATCCTCGCCGATGGCCCGGTCTACTTCGTCATGGAGTATCTCGAGGGCAAGAGCCTCGAAGATCTGATCGAGAAGGAGGGCGCGGTCGAGCTGCACCGCGCGCTCAACATCGGCAACCAGATCGCGCTCGCGCTCGAGGCAGCCCACGCCGTCGGCGTGATCCATCGCGACCTCAAGCCCGACAACATCATGCTGCTGAAGAAGCCCGGACGACGCGATCTCGTTCGCATCAACCCGGACCAGACGTGGATCACCGAGCGCGAGGAATCGTACGACTTCGTGAAGGTCCTCGACTTCGGCATCGCGAAGGTGCTGATCCAGGACGAGCTCATGGCCGACACCGTCCAGGGCGCGGTGTTCGGGACGCCCGAGTACATGTCGCCGGAGGCGGCGCGTGGCGAGGATGTCGACCACCGCGCCGATGTCTACTCGCTCGGCGTCATCCTGTTCGACATGCTGTGCGGACGACCGCCGTTCGAGGCGCCGCAGTCGAGCGAGGTGCTGGCGATGCACATCCACACGAATCCGCCGTCACCGCGCGAGTTCGCGCCGCATCGCGAGATCACCGAGATGGCCGAAGGCGTCATCCTGCGCGCGATGCAGAAGAGCCCGGACCATCGCTACCAGAACATGACCGAGTTCCGCCGTGACCTCGCGAACGCGTACGGCTCGATCTCGTACCGCCGTCACGGTGCGCAGGCGCCGGGCCTGATCCCGCGCGGCGAGGAAGCACGCGCGCCAAAAAAACGGCTGACCGAGGAGCTCGACGAGTGGATCACCAATGACGGCTCGGGGATCTCCGTCGAGCAGGCGCGCATGCTGGCGCTCGTCGAGACGGCCGAGAAGTCGTTCACGCCGTCGTCGATGTCCAAGAAGGATGCCGAGTCCCTCGCGAACGCGCTCGACCGCGCGCTCGACGAGGATGAATGACCGGCTCGCCCAGGCCTACCAGCGCGTCTCGTAACGTCTCGTAACCCCATAAACGCCATAGGCGGCTGTGCTACCGTGCAAGAGTGTCGGCGAACCAAGGCAATACGTCGGGACAGTTGAAGCTACGCCGGGACGTCCAGTTCAATGGCGTCAAGGTGTTCTCCGCGACGATGGTCGCGGACCGCGATCAGCTCGGCGAGAAGGTCTCGGCGTGGATGGCGAGCCATCAGCAGCACAAGATCACGGACATCGTGGTCACGCAGTCGTCCGACGAAGCGTTTCACTGCATCGCGATCACGGTCTTCTACTGGGAAGACGTCGAGTCCCGGCGCAAGTAACACGGCAAGGACCGGCCGTGGCGGCACGCAAGCTGAACTTCTCGTCGGGCCCGGCCGCGCTGCCGGAGGAAGTGCTGCGTCGCGCGCAGGCTGCGCTGCTCGATCTCGACGGGTCGGGCATCGGCATCCTCGAGCATAGCCACCGCGGTCCCGAGTTCACGCGCGTCCTCGAGCGAACCGAGGCAGCGATTCGTGAGGTCGCGGGCCTCGACGACGCGTGGGCCGTGCTGTTCGTGACGGCGGGCGCGACCCATCACTTCGCGATGGTCCCGCAGTCGTTCCTCGGCGCCGACGAGACCGCAGATTACTGCCACACCGGCGTGTGGTCGGGCAAGGCGATGGAGGAGGCACGCCGCGTAGGAACTGTGCACGTCGCCTGCTCTGCCGAGCCTGACTTCACGAGCACACCGAGGACGCAGACCTGGTCGGCCTCGCCACGCTACGCGCACTACACCTCGAACGAGACGATCTACGGCACGCAATGGGCTGCGCCTCCCCGCGCACCGGCGCCGCTCGTGTGCGACGCGTCGAGTGACATCTTCAGCCGTCCACTCGACCTCGCGCCGCACGCGCTGATCTACGCGGGCGCCCAGAAGAACCTCGGACCGTCGGGGATCAGCCTCGTGCTCGCACGCAAGGACTTCGTCGAGAGCGGGCGCAGCGACCTGCCGCCGCTCGCGCAGTACCGCACGTACGTCAACGAACGCTCGTTGCACAACACGCCGAACACGTTCGGCATCTACGTGATCGGCGAGGTCGTCGCATGGATCCGCGAGCAAGGCGGTCTCGCGGCGCTGGCCGAGCGCAACGAGCGCAAGGCAGCGGTGCTCTACGACTTCCTCGACCAGAGCCGCGCATGGACGCCGCTCGCAGAGAAGACGAGCCGCTCGCGGATGAACGTGACATTTCGCGGTGCCACCAAGGCGTTCGAGGAGACGATGCTCGCGCGCGCCGAGGAGCGTGGGCTCAGCGGCCTGCGCGGTCATCGCTCGATCGGCGGGCTGCGCGCGAGCCTCTACAACGCGCTCCCCGAGGATGGGGTGCGGCGGCTCGTCGAGCTGCTCGATGAAGTCGAGCACGCGGCGCGCTGATCGGCGATACGCAGCGCCGTGCGCTCGCGCTCAGCCCTGCCGCAAGGCGAGGCGTGCAGTTGCGGCGGCAACGAGGTTTCCGGCGAGCGCGACGGCCTCTTCGAACAGCGTCACGCGCTCGGCTTTGTCCTCGGTGCTGACGCCGAGCTGCACCAGCAGGCGCGTGCGCACGTCGGGATCGGGATCGCGGCTCAGCCCATCGCGAAGTGCGGCCCGCGCTTCCTCCACCCGACCGAGCCGCGCCAGCTGGCGCCCGCGCTCGAGGTACAGCGCCGCGACCCCGGGCGCCTTCGCGATCGTACGATCCGCGAGCGCGAGCTTCTCGGCCACCGGCAACGCACCATCCTCGAGCTCGCGGACCGCCTCGAACGTCGCGTGATCGATCCGCCCGGCGGCGAGCGCGCGCGCGAGCCACAGGTCGGCGCGGCAGTGAAACCAGCCCGGCGCGAGCACCTCGGTCGCCTCGAGCGCGGTCACCGCCTCCGCGTAGCGCTTCAGCAGCAGCAGCGTGAAGCCTTCCTGGTAGCGTGCGTGCGGAAACTGCGGATCGAGCTCGGTCGCCGCTCGAAACAGCGCGAGCGCATCCTCGTAGCGGCCCTCGGCGCCGGCCTGCTCGCCTCGTTCGACGAGCGCATTCGCCTTGCGCAGCGAGACCCGGTCGCGCTGGAACGAGAACCGGATTCGCCCGGCAAAGCTCGTGACCTGATCGAGCTCGACGGTCAGGCCATCCTCCATCGTCGCGACCACGCGGTTGCGCGGCTCGCCTGCCTTCGCGAGTGCGGCGCGTTGCTGCAGCAGGGCGGCATCGGCATCGCGGCCTGCCATCGCGAACAGCGTCGCGAGCTGGGCGGCATAGCGCGCCGCCTCCGCCCCGCGCCCGAGGTAGCGATTGATCTCGTACAGGCTATCGAGGTACGCGGCCATCGCGTTGCTGTCGCCGAGCTTGCGGACGAGCTCGAGCGCTTCCCTGACGAACGAGATCGCAGCGTCGGCGTTGCCTTGCTGGAACAGGCACTCGCCGATGTACCCGACGGTGACGGGCCGCAGGTGATCGGGACCGGTCCCGCGCAGCGTGCTGGTCTCCTCGAGCAGCTGCTGGAGCCGGCGTCCTGCCCGGTCATAGTCGAGCTCCTCGATCTCGCCGATCGCCGCCTGCAGCTCGGCGTCCCAGCGCGTCATCGGGTTGTCCTCGGGGTCACCCGCGAGCTGCTGCAGCAGCGTCTCGTCGTCGAGCAAGTCCGCGAACATGCGCGCCACCGTGATCAGCCCGTTCGCATGGCGTTGCAAGGCCGCATGGTCGCCGCGCACCGCGTCGGGGATCGTCTGCCAGCTCGCGAACTGTTCGGCGATCGCATCGCGATGTTCGCGGCACAGCGCCTCGACGCGCTCCAGATCGCCCGCGCCGGCGGCCTCGAACAACAGCTCCCGGAGATCCATGGCGATCAGTGTCCACCGCTGTCGACGGCCTTGTCGAGCTGCCAGAGTCCTCACGCGGCCTCCCTCGTTCGTGACCTGATGGCTCCGGATGGCCGCGCCTATGCGGGTCGCTTCCACGGCGAACGACCGGTGAGCCGCGTGTAGAGCTGGTAGCCGAGCCAGCGCAACGGCTCGGCCGGAATTCCCGATGGCGACTTCATGTAGAACGCGTAGTCGCGCCACGCGTCGTGATCGCCCGCGTAGAGGTCGGTCAGCACACGACCCGCGAGGTTGGCGAGCACGATGCCATGCCCGCTATAGCCGACGCCGTAATAGATGTTGCGATGCGCCCCGGTCACGCCGATCGCGCAGTGGCGCGCGAGCGTGAGATCGAGCGGCCCGCTCCAGCGGTGCCGGATCGGGACATCGGCGAGCTCGGGGAGATATCCCGCGAGCGTGCCGCGCAGCGCGCGCGTGCCGGCGTCGTCCGGCTTCGCGGCATAGGTGGTCGCGTTGCCGTAGCGATAGCCGTAAGCCGCGGTCGTGCCGCCGCCGAAGATCACGCGGCCGTCGTCGTCGGTGCTGCAGTACGCGAGGCGCGGCAGATCGTCGAAGAACCCGGCGATCGCGCCGAGCCCCAGGCGGTCGAGGAGCTCGCGCGGCAGCGGGTCAGTCGCGATCACGTGCGAGATCACGGGCAGAAGGCCGGTCCGGAAGAAGCCGAGGCGCGGCGTGTAGCCACTCGTCGCGAGCACGATGGCGCGGGCGCGCACGATCCCGCGCGGTGTCACGAGCTCGACGACGGTCCCGCCGCGCACGCGCGTGACCGGTGTCGCTTCGAAGATCTGGACGCCCTGCGCGACGAGCACTGGCCGCATCGCGCGAATCAGATCGACGCCGTTGATCACGCCTTCGGTCGGGTCGAAGACCGCGCCGTGCGCGCCACGGGCACGTAGCACGCCCTCGAGCTCGGGACCGCGCAAGAAGCGGAGCGGCAATCCGCGAGCTCGCAGGTGCTCGACCCGTTCATGCGCCTCCTCGGCGGAGCGCTGCGTCGTCGACAGGTGCACGCAGCCGGTGCGGCGAAACCGGACCGGCAGGCTGTGCTCGGTGATCAGCGCCGCCAGCGCATCGATCGCACCGCAGGTCAGCGCGTGCTCCCGCGCGATCAGGTCGGGATCCTGATCCTTGACGGTGATGCCGTTGAGCATGAGCCCGCCGTTGCGGCCGCTCGCGCCGTTCGCGAGCCGCCGGGCCTCGATCAGCGCGATGCCGCGGCCAGGAAACCGCCGGCTCAGGTGATACGCCGTCGACATGCCGGTGAAGCCGCCGCCGATGATCGCGACGTCGACCTCGAGATCGCGCGCCAGCGCCGGCGCCGGCTCGTCGGGCGGGGCGCCGATCAGCCACGGCGAGGTGTTGTCGTCGAACGCGCGATCCATGTCACCGAACGTCACCGAACGTTGCCGAAGGTGACGAGCTTGGTCTCGAGGTTGTCGAGCAGCCCCTCGCGGCCCGCCTCGTGCCCGACGCCGCTGTCCTTGCGGCCGGAGAACGGCGCCTCGGTCGCGTGGGCCGCCCACTCGTTGACGCCGACGATCCCGAAGTCGAGGCGCTCGTACGCGTACATCGCCGCCGCGAGATCATTGGTGAACACGAACGCGGCGAGACCATAGCGCGTGCGGTTCGCGGCGGCGATCGCGTCGTCGAGCTGGTCGAACGCCGACATCGCGAACAGCGGCCCGAACACTTCCTCGGCAAACGCGGACATCGTCGGCGTGACGTCGCCGAGCACCGTGGGCTCGAGGAAGAACCCCGGACGGCCCGGCCGCACCCCGCCGCACCGGACCCGGGCGCCCGCCGCGGTGGCGGACGCGATCAGCGCCTCGATACGATCGCGATGACGGGCGCTGATCAAGGGGCCGATCCGCGTCGTCGGGTCGAGGCCCGAGCCCACGGGCAGCTTGCGCGTCTCCTCGACGACGACCTCCTCGAACGCCGCCAGCTGCTGGCGCTCGACGAAGAAGCGCTGCGGCGCGACGCAGACCTGCCCCGCGTTGCGGAACCGCGCCGCGACCGCCGCACGCGCGACGGCCTCGATATCTGCATCCGGGAGCACGAGCACGGGCGCGTTGCCTCCGAGCTCGAGCGACAACCGCGTCATCGTCCGCGACGCACCGTCCATCAGTAGCTTGCCGACGCGCACGCTGCCGGTGAAGCTGAGCTTTCTGAGGTCGGGGTGGTCGAGCATCGCCTGCCCCATCGCCGGCGCATCGCCGTTGACGAGATCGAGCACGCCGGCGGGCAGGCCCGCATCGACGAGGATCGCCGCCATCGCCATCGCGGACAGCGGCGTGAGCTCCGCGGGACGCACGACGACCGTGCAACCGGCGGCGAGCGCCGCGGCGATCGCGCGCGCGGGGTTGTACGCGGGAAAGTTCCACGCGGTGATCACGCCGACGACGCCGATCGGCTCCCTGAGCACGATCATCCGCTTGGTCGCGACGCGCGATGAAATCGTGTAGCCGTGGACGCGCTTGCCTTCCTCGGCGAACCACTCGAACAGATCACCCGCGATCTGCCACTCGCGGGTGGCCTCGGCGAGCGGCTTGCCGCTCTCGCGAACCGTCAGCTCCCCGAGCTCGGCCGCGTGATCGCGCATCGCCCCCGCCGCACGAACCAGGATCGCGCCGCGCTCGTACGGCGTCATCGCACGCCACGCCGGGAACGCGCGGTGCGCGGCGTCGATCGCGCGAACGACGTCCACGGCGCCTCCGAACGGCACGTTCGCGACGATCTCCTCGGTCGCAGGATCGATCACGTCCCAGCGCCCGCCATCGACCGCGTCGACCCACGCACCGCCGATCAGTTGCTTCGCCGGCCACGCCCCGGTCACGGCCCGTGCTCCTCGACGTGGCGGATCGCCTCGGCGACGACGGCCAGCCCCTCGCGCACCTGGTCCTCGGTGATCGACAGCGGCGGCATGAACCGCACGCAGTTCGAGTACAAGCCGGCGCGGATCAAGATGACGCCGTTCGCGACCGATCGCTTGATCACCGCGACCGCATGCGCTGCAGCCGGCGTCTTGGTTTCGCGATCGGTGACGAGCTCGATCAGCAACATCGGCCCCTGCCCGCGAACGTCCCCGATCAGCGACGACGATCGCTGCATGCGCTCGAGCTCGCCACGCATGACGTCGCCGATTCGCCGCGCGTGCGCGAGGAACGCGGGCTCGCGGATCATCTGCACGGCCTCGATCGCCGCCGCGCAGGCGACCGGGCTACCGCCGTACGTCCCGCCAACGCCACCGCCGTGCGCGGCGTCCATGATCTCCGCACGGCCCGTCGTCGCGCTGATCGGCATTCCGGCGCCGAGCGCCTTCGCCATCGTGACGAGATCGGGGACAACGCCGCTGTGCTCGACCGCGAACAACCTACCCGTGCGGCCAAAGCCGGTTTGCACCTCGTCGGCGATCATCACGATCCCGTGCTGCGTGCACAGCTCGCGGATACGGCGCAAGAACCGATGCGGCATCGGGATGAAGCCGGCCTCGCCTTGCACCGGCTCGATGATGATCGCGGCGAGCGCCAACGGATCGATCTGCGCGACGAGCGCGCGCTCGAGCTGCGCCACACAGGCCTCGACGTGGGCGTCCTCGGTCAGCGCGGCGGGCCGGCGATACACGTCGGGCGCGGCGATCCGGTAGATCTCCGGCGCGAACGGGCCGAAGCCCTTCTTGAACAGGCCGTACTTGCTGGTCAGGCTCAGCGTGAGCAGCGTGCGACCGTGGTAGCCACCCTCGAAGCAGAGGACCGCGGAGCGCTTGGTGTACGCGCGTGCGAGCTTGACC
>JBKJUF010000349.1:0-31067 GCA_046590445.1 Kofleriaceae bacterium | reverse complement strand
GTGACGACGAGGTCATGCTCGTCCAGGAGTACGTGCACGGCGCACCACTGCACTACCTGCTCAACAAGGCGCGACATGCCTCGCTGCGCGTGCCGGTCCCGGTCGCGGTCGCGATCGCCTCGCACGTACTCGCGGGCCTCCACGCCGCGCACGAGCTGGTTGACGAGCTCGGCGTGCCGCTCGAAGTCGTGCATCGCGACGTCTCGCCGCAGAACGTGATGATCTCGACGGACGGTACGGCACGCCTGCTCGACTTCGGGATCGCCAAGGCGACGATGGCGGCGCACGTCACGCGCGAGGGCACGTACAAGGGCAAGCTCGCCTACTCGGCTCCCGAGCAGCTGCACGGCCGCGCGACCCGGCAGAGCGATCTCTACTCGCTCGCCGTGCTGCTGTGGGAGCTACTCGTCGGCCATCGCTGCACGGCGCGCAGTCGGAGGCTCAGCTCGTGGCGACGATCATGAACGGCGCGCTGCCGACGATCACCGAGACGCTCGGCGCCGAGCACGAGTGGAACGCGATCGACGACAGCGAGTGGAGCCAGCTCGGCGCGATCGATCGCATCGTCCGCAAGGGGCTCGCCGTCGACATCAGCGATCGCTGGAAGACCGCGCTCGAGATGGAGGAGGCTCTCGTCGCGAGCGTGCAGCCGGCATCACCGACAGTCGTCGCAGCCTGGCTGCGCAGCGTCGGACACGAGCATCTCGAGAAGCTCGAGAAGGTGATCGCCGTGGAGGAGACCAGCTGGCGACGCAACCAGCCCGCGATCCTTCCGAGCCGGCGCGCGAACGCCGAAGCGCGCCGCGCGAACACCGTCAATCTCTCGCAGCTCGCTCGTCTGCCGGAAATGCCATCAATGCCTCGGCGCGGGTCTCACCTGGCGGTCGCGCTGCTCGCGATGCTCGTCGGCGGGCTCGCGATCGGCATCACGGGGATGCTGCGGTCGTCGAGCAATCCGACGCCGACTGCGCGCGCGGCGAGTGCGCCGGCCGTGGCCGAACCGATCGAGGTGAATGAACCGGCACCGGCACCGGCACCGGCAATGCCGGATCCCGCCGGCGTCACCGTCGAGCCGCTCGTTCCGCCTCCCCCTGAACCCGAGCCGGTGCGGATCGCCCCAGCGGCAGCCGTCACGGCTCGACCGGCCCCGGCGACCGCGCCGGCTCCCGTTCGGCGCAAGCCGGTTCGCCCGCCGCCACGGGAGGTCGTGCGTCCAACACCGTCGGCCCCCACTCCCTCCACGGCGGTCACCACACCGAGCACCTCGCCCGCCAGCACCAGCGCACCGGCGAAGCCGGTGGTGAGCTGCACGCCTCCGTACTACTTCGAAGGCACCAAAAAAGTCTTCAAGCCGGCATGCCTGTGAAAGGAACCTCGATGATCCAAAGAGTTGTCTCGCTCGCGCCAGCTCGGGCTCGTCACGCGATCGCCGCTGCCGTGGTGCTCGCCTGCTCGCTCGCCAGCCCACTGGCCTTCGCCGAGGGCCCCTCGAAGGAGGTCTGTCTCGATGCGCACAGCCGCGGCCAGGATGCGCGCGATGCCGGCAAGCTCTCGCTCGCGCGCAAGCTGTTCCTCGCGTGTGCACAGTCCACCTGCCCCACCCTCGTCCAAGGCGACTGCGCGCGCTACACGGACGACCTCGCGCGCATGCAGCCGACGGTGAGCTTGCTCGCGCGCGACGGCAGCGGCGCCGACCTGCCCGACACGACGATCTATATCGACGACATGCTGCTCGCGACCCGGCTCGACGACGGCAAGACCTACGACCTCGATCCGGGCAAGCACACGATCCGGTTCGTCCACCACGGCAAGGAGCAGATGGTGACCGTCGTCGTCGGCTCCGGCGAGAAGGGCCGCACGATCGCGGCGACGTTCGCCAGTCAGCCGGCGCTGCGACCCGTGACGGCGACCGCGTTGCGCGCTTCACGCGCCCATACCACGACCGACAACACGACCGACAACACGACCGACAACACGACGACCGCCGATTCCACGACGCCCGCCGCGCCCGCGCGACGGCAGACGAGCCGGCCGACCGGCGCGAAGGTGCTGCTCGTCGTCGGCGCGATCGGTGCCACCGGCGGCGGTGCGCTCGGCATCGTCGGACTCACCCGCGTCCCGGCCAGCTGTTCGCTGGGCTCGCACGAATGCACCGCGCCGCCTGGCGACCCGGCGTTCGACGACGCGCGCAGCGCCGTTCAGCTCACCAACATCGGCTTCCTCACGGGTGGCATCGGCGTCGTCGCGATCGTCGGTGGACTCGTCTGGTACTTCCAGGGAGCGAAGCAGGCGCCGGAGGGAACGAGGATCGCTGGCGAGCACGCCGTCGCGCCGTGGCTCGTCCCCGGCGGTGGCGGCATCGCGTTCCGTGGCCAGCTCTAGACCCGTTTCTGACCGGAGGTTTCGTGGCAAACGTCGCTACCGCTACCGTGCAAGTTCCCGTCGTCTCGCGCACCCGCTCGGCGACGATGAGTGGCCTGGCCGCGCGGGTCGGTACCCTGCTCGTGCAGGCGCCGCACCGCAAGGGCATCGTGTCGTCGCTCGCGCAGGTCCTCAATGGCCACGGCGCGACTCTGCTCGACTCGAACCACTACAGTGACTCTGCCGCCGGAATGTTCTTCCAGCGGATCCAGTTCGACCTCGCATCGATCACGAGCGATCACCGCGCCGCGCTCGAGTGGGGCCTCCGCGAGATCGGCCTGCAATTTGGCATGACGTGGCGCATCTGGTACGGCGACCGCAAGCGCCGCATCGCGATCTTCGCGTCGAAGCAGGAGCACTGCCTCTACGATCTGCTGATCCGTCACCGCGCCGGTGAGCTCGCCTGCGAGATCGCGATGGTGATTTCCAACCATCCCGATGCGGGTCCAATCGCCCGGCACTTCGGCGTCCCATTCTATCTGTTACCGATCACCGCGGAGACCAAGCTCCAGCAGGAGGCCGCTGCCGCGAACCTCATCGATCGCGCCGGCGTCGACCTGATCGTGCTCGCGCGGTACATGCAGATCCTGTCGCCGCGGTTCGTCGCGCGCTACCCCGCGCGGATCATCAACGTCCATCACTCGTTCCTGCCGGCATTCATCGGCGCGAACCCGTATCGCCAGGCGCACGAACGCGGCGTCAAGATGATCGGCGCGACGAGCCACTACGCCACGTCCGAGCTCGACGAGGGGCCGATCATCGAGCAGGCCACCGTGCGGTGCGCGCATCGCGACTCCGTCGACGATCTGGTCCGCAAGGGCCGCGATCTCGAGAAGCACGTCCTCGCTGCGGCCGTGCGCTGGCACCTCGACGACCGCGTGATGGTGCACGCGGGCAAGAGCGTGGTGTTCGACTGAGAGGACGGCGGACGCCGAGGCCACCCGTGCTAACCATGGGGTGTGAGCGGCGACGACGACACGCAACGGCCTGGCGACCGGCCTGCGATTCAGGTCGCCGAGCTCGAGCTGCGGGAAGTCCCACGCGTCGCAGGCGGACTGGCGGCACTGGTGGCGACCACCCGTCACCTCGTGCGCGACCGTGCCGTGCGGCGCGGCAGCAAGGCGTTGCTCGCCATGAACCAGCCCGAGGGCTTCGACTGCCCGGGCTGCGCGTGGCCCGAGCCGGCCGCGGCACACCGCAGCAAGCTCGAGTTCTGCGAGAACGGCGCGAAGGCGATGGCCGAGGAGACCACGACGGTCCATGCCACCGCCGATGTGTTCGCGGCGCTCTCGATCGACGAGCTTCGCCTGCTCTCCGACTTCGAGCTTGGCCAGCTCGGCCGGCTTACCGATCCCTTGGTCTACGATCCGGCGGCCGCAGGGGCTGATCCAGCGGTCAGCGGCCGTCACTACCGGCCGATCAGCTGGGCCGCCGCGATCGGCCTGCTCGCCGACGAGCTGCGGCGTGCCGGCCCGAGCCGGAGCGTGTTCTACACGTCGGGGCGCACCAGCAATGAAGCCGCGTTCCTCTATCAGCTGGTGGGCCGGCTGTTCGGCACGAACAATTTTCCCGACTGCTCGAACATGTGTCACGACTCGAGCGGCATCGCACTCTCGGAGGTCGTCGGCGTCAACAAGGGCTCGGTGTCGCTCGCCGACTTCGACCACGCCGAGCTGATCTTCGTCGTCGGTCAGAACCCGGGGACGAACCACCCCCGGATGCTGACCACGCTCCGCGAGGCCGCGAAGCGCGGGGCGACGATCGTTGCGGTCAACCCGCTGCGCGAGGTCGGGCTCAGCCGGTTCGCGCATCCGCAGAAACCGCTCGATCTGATGGGCGGCGTCGCGCTCGCGAAGCACTTCGTGCAGATCCAGATCGGCGGCGATCTGGCATTCTTCCTCGGGCTCGGCAAGGCCGTGATCGAGCTCGACGATGCGGTGTCGCGTGAACGCCCCGCTCCGGCGGACCGGCCGACCGCCGGCAAGGGCGAGCTTGCCGACGTGATCGATCTGATGTTCCTCGCGGAGCACACCGACGGCTTCGACGCGTGGCGCGATCACGTGCACGGCCTGGCGTGGGCAACGCTCGTCGCGCAATCGGGGGTGTCCGAGGCGACGATGCGCGAGATCGCTGGGGTCTACGCCGGCGCGAAGACGGTGATCGCGTGCTGGGCAATGGGGTTGACCCAGCACAAGCACGCGGTCGCGACGATCCAGGAGATCGTCAACTTCATGCTGCTGCGCGGCAACGTCGGCCGCCCCGGCGCGGGGCTGTGCCCGGTGCGCGGCCACTCGAACGTCCAGGGCGATCGCACGATGGGCATCTACCACCTGCCCCGCCCGGCCTTCCTCGACGCGCTCGGCGAGGTCTTCGGCTTCTTGCCGCCCCGCACGCCCGGCCTCGATACGGTCGAGACGATCCACGCGTTCGAGCGCGGCGAGGTCGGCGTGTTCATGGCGCTCGGCGGCAACTTCCTGTCGGCGACGCCGGATACCGATCGCACCGCGCGCGGCCTCGAGCGCTGCGCGCTGACCGCGAGCGTGTCGACCAAGCTCAACCGCACGCACCTCTACCCCGGCACCCGCGCGCTGATCTTGCCGTGCCTCGGCCGCAGCGAGCTCGACGTCCAGGCAAGCGGGTCGCAGTTCGTCACCGTCGAGGATTCGATGAGCATGGTGCATCGCTCCCAGGGCGTGCTCGCGCCGGCGAGCCCCGACCTCCGCAGCGAGCCCGCGATCGTCGCGATGCTCGGCGAGGCCCTGCTCGGCGATCGCGTGCCGTGGCGCGAGCTCGCAGCTGACTACGATCGCATCCGGGACCTCATCGCGCGCGTGGTGCATGGCTTCGCCGACTTCAACACCCGCGTCCGCACGCCCGATGGCTTCCAGCTTCCGAACGTCGCCCGCGATCGAACGTTCTCGTCGATCGGTGGCCGCGCACGGTTCACGATCAGCACGCCACCCGACCTCACCCTGCCGCCCGGGCGCCTGCGGCTGATGACGATCCGCAGCCACGATCAGTACAACACGACGATCTACGGGCTCGACGATCGGTATCGCGGCATCCACGGCGAGCGCCGTGTCGTTTTCGTCAACCCGATCGATCTCGCGGAGCTGGGGCTCGTCGAGCGGCAGGTCGTCGACCTCGTCTCCGAGTGGCACGATGGCGAGCGGATCGCCAAGGCCTTCATTGTCGTCCCGTTCGACCTGCCGCGCCGCTGTGCGGCGAGCTACTTCCCCGAGGCGAACGCGCTGATCCCGCTCGACAGCGTGGCCGACCGCTCGAACACGCCGACGTCGAAGTCGATCGTGATCCGGATCTGCCCGACCAGCTGAAGAGCTAACCAGAGTCCCCTTCGCGCTCGGGACTACGTCGTGCAAGTGATATCTGTCCTTAGAACTGCTTGCGGAGGCGCGCCTCGGCGAGCGACGCGGAATCGAAGCCAGTATCGGCCTTGATCGCGTCGAGCATGTCCTGCATCGACGCGGCCTTGTTCGCGTGGGCGCGATAGAAGCGGCCGATCACCCCGTCGAGCACGTCGGCGCCGACCTGCGCGGCGACATCCTTGTAGAAGAACGCGCCCTGCATGTACGGCAGGTTCGTGAACAGCTTGTCGCGGATGATGTCGATCTGGTTGCAGCCCTTTGGCCATGCCGGCGCGCCGCCAGTCGCGATCGCATCGTCGAGCTCGCGCTGGTAGTCGGCCCAGATCTTGGCCTCCATCGTCGGGCCGGCGACCTTCGCGAGTGCGCGCGCGGACAGGTAGCTGACGGTGCCTTCGGAGAGCACGAAGTCCTCCCAGCAGCGCAGGCGGACGCCGTCGCCGAACCAGCCGTGAGCGGCCTCGTGCGCCTGGGTGACCTCGTCGGCCATCGCGTCCTTCGCGACGTGCCACAGCGGGTGGTGCTCCATGCCGCCGTAGAGACCTTCGCCCCACACGACCGAGACCGCGCCGGCGTGCGAGCCAAACGAGTACGGTCCGAGCGTCTTCTCGTACCAGTCGAAGACCTTGACGAGGTTCTTGGTGCCGGCGCGCGCGGCGGTCTCGCCACCCGGCAGCCAGTCGACGGTGAGCTTGGTGCCGGCGGGCGTCGTGCCGAGCGTCGCGCGGGTGTACGCGCCGACCGCCCACGCGAGCATGTACGGCGGGGCGTCGGCGTCGATCGCCTCGGGATACACGGCGGTCTTGCCGGCGGGGATGCCCTCGAGCGCGAGCGTGAAGGTCGTGCCGTCGGCGGGCTGCGAGTGGCAGGGAAACACGTTGCCGCAGAAGTACGGCCAGATCACGGTCGAGCCGCCGGGCAGCAGGCCATCGGCGTTCGCGTGTTCCGCGAACCCGTAGGTCACGACGAGCGGGCCGAGCACGCGCGACACCAGCAGCTTGCCGGCGAGGATCTTGTAGCGGCGGTGTCCGCGATCGTCGGTGACATCGGTGATCGTCAGCCCGCCGACCTCGAGGGCGACGTTGCCGTACCGCTCGAGCTCGATCGTGGCGACCGCCGTCCGGGTGGCGAGATCGACCTGGAGGTTCGTCCGCGCGACATCGACCGCGCTGGCCCCATCACCCTTGCCATCGAGCCACGACTCGTCGTCGATATCCTCGCCGGACTCGGCAGCGCAACCCGCGAGTCCCAGCACCAGCGACCAGCCGAGGAGCCATGCAGTCCGCATGGCGGACACCTGCAGCAAGCGCGAGGCCAGCGCACGTCCTGTGAACTCGGCCAGTTCTGAGCGGGTGGCCACTCGAGTCGCCGGCGTGCGAAGGCGTGCAAAGGGGACAGACGCAACTTGCGCAACTTGTGGTGTGGCATCGTGCGGTCCCAAAAACGTCATGCGGACTTACGGATCGTAAGTTGCGCAAGTTGCGTCTGACCCCCTACGTGGCGAGGCCGCCGTTCACGGCGACGCCCATGGCCTGGTAGCCCTTGTCGACGTAGACGGTGCTGCCGGTGATCCCGCTCGCGAGCGGGCTGCACAGGAAGGCCGCGGTGGCGCCGACTTCCTCGGCGGTCAGCCGCTCGGTCAGCGGCGAGTTGCGCGTCGTGTAATCGATCATCTGGTCGATGAAGCCGATCGCGCTCGCCGCTCGTGATGCGTACGGGCCCGCCGAGATCACGTTGACGCGATGGTTGTAAGCACGGCCGGCCTCGTACGCGAGCACGCGCGTATCGGACTCGAGCGCGGCCTTCGCCGACGACATCCCGCCGCCGTAGCCCGGCACCGCGCGCTCGGACGCCATGTACGAGAGCGAGAGGAACGCGCCACCGCGCCGCATCACCGGCGAGAAGTGACGAACCATCGAGACCATCGAGTACGCCGATGCCGAGACCGCGGAGAGGTAGCCTTTGCGTGAGGTCTCCATCAGCGGCTTCTTGACCTCCGAGCCGTTCGCGAGGCTGTGCACGACGATGTCGACGCCGCCGTCGGCCTGCACGGCGGCCGCGAGGCCGCTGATCGTGAAGTCACCGAGATCGCGATAGCGCCGGCTCTCGCGGAGCTCGGCGGGTGCATCGTCGAGGGTGTCGAACTCGGCGTCGACCGGATAGATCTTCGCGAAGCTCAGCTTGCTGCCGTCGCGCAGTGCGAGCGAGGCGTCGAACTTGCCGCGCTCGAGGAGCGTCTTGAAGATGCCGAGCGCAGGGGGCCAGGTGGCGACCGAGACCTTGGCGCCAGCCTCGGCCATCGCCTTGGCGATCGCGAACCCGAAGCCACCGTCATCGGCTACGCCGGCAACCAGCGCGTGCTTCCCCGTGAGATCGATAGCGAGCATGGGTCGGGTGATCGCGCGAAACCCGAATGGAATCAACACGGCATGCCTGCTGATGCAGCGCCTCGGTGATCGGCGTGTAGCTGCCAGCACGCATGGGTCGTTTGGGCTCGCGCCAGTCGGCCAGGTCACCTACGGTTTGCCGCATGCGCGTTGCCCTCCTCGCCGCCGTGTGTGGTTTCGGTGCGCTCGGTCTGCCAGCGGTCGTGGCCGCCGAGCCGATCACGAAGCGTCCCATCATCTGGAAGAATCGCGTCTTCGAGGCACCGGCCGCAACCGACGGCGCGATCGCGCTGGCGTCAGTCTCGCGCAAGCTCTACCTCAACGACTGCAAGCCGAACGGCTGTACGGTGAGCCCGGGCACCGACAACTCGCTGACCAACCGCTCGAGCATCGCCGAGAGCACGGTGACGCTGAGCCAGTACGGCCACGGTCAGGAGCACTGGGACAAGCTCGTGCAGTGCGTGAAGGACACGTTCGCGCCGTTCGCGATCGAGGTCGTGACCCAGGATCCCGGCCAGACCTCGCACTTCGAGGTGATGGTCGGCGGCAGTGATACCCAGCTCCATCCCGAGCTGTCGGCCGGCGGCGTCGCGCCGTTCCTCGGCTGCGGGACGAACCGCAACAACATCATCAGCTTCGTGTTCCCCGAGACCACGAACGACCTCGAGTATCTCTGCGGCGCGGTCGTCCAGGAGGCGGCACACGTGTGGGGCCTCGACCACGAGCTCAACGCGAAGGACCCGCTGACGTATCTCGATCTCGGATCGCTGAAGCGGTTCCAGAACGACGACGCGCGGTGCGGTGAAGACCTCAGCGATCCCCGCCCCTGCTACTGCGGCGGCAGCACCCAGAACACGTTCCGGTTCATGAAGAACGCGTTCGGGCTCGCACCCGGGCTCGTCGAACCGGTGCTCGAGGTCACGACGCCGCGCGAGGGCGCGTGGGTCAAGCCGGGGTTCCCGATCGCTGCGAAGCTGACGTCGCCACTCGATCCGCTCGGGGCGACCTTCAAGATCGATGGCGCGACCACCGCGACGATCCCGACGGGCCCGTTCGCGATCAACGCACCGACCACGCTGAAGGCGGGCGACCACGCGATCGAGGTGTCGATCAGCGACGCCGGCGATCGCAGCGCGGCCGCGACCGTCCACGTCAAGGTGATGACGTCGTGCGCCGCCGGCGAGAAGTGCGGATCTGGCTTCCACTGCCTCGGTGGTCTCTGCCTCCCTGGCGCCGGCGTCGACGGCGGGCTCGGCGCGGACTGCACCGACAACACCGAGTGCGTCACCGGCAGCTGCGGCTCCGACGGCGCCGACTCGAAGTGCACCGCGACCTGCGATGCTGGCAACACCTGCCCGGGCGGTTACGAGTGCCTCGGCGCGGCGAACGGCTCTGGCGTCTGCTGGCCCGCCGAGGGTGGCGGGTGCTCGACAAACGGCAGCTCGCCGGCGTTCCTGCTCGCGGGCCTCGGCGCGCTGGTTCTCGCGCTACGCCGCCGTCGCGCCGTGTAGCCGTCGCTGATACGTTGACAGGGTGAACGCACGGTTACTTCGCGGTGTCGCGCGCGTCGCGCTCGCCGAGCCGATCGTGCGGTTGTTGGCGCGTCGCCGCCAGCGCGATGCCGACGTCGGCCTCGATCGCCAGGTCGCCGGCGTCCTCGAGCTGCAGCGCCTGATGCGGTTGCCGCCCCTCGACTCGATGACCCCGCCCGATGCACGCAGCTTCGCCGCGGATGGCCTGGGCCCGCTCGACCTGCTGCCGGTGCCGATGGCGCAGATCGTCGATCTCGAGCTGCGCGGTGCCGCCGGTGGGATCCCCGCGCGGATCTACGTCCCCGCCGATGCGAGCCTCCACTGGATCATTTACTTCCACGGCGGCGGCGGCGTGATCGGCTCGATCGCGAGCTCCGATCCGGTGGCCCGTCACCTCGCCGCCGAAACCGCGTGCACGGTCGCCTCCGTCGGCTACCGGCTCGGCCCCGAGGATCGCCACCCCGCCGCGATCGACGACGCGATCGCCGCGTACGAAGCCCTCGCCGCGCGGGTCCCGGCCGGCGGCAAGCTCGTGGTCGCCGGCGACAGCTTCGGCGGCTACCTCGCGGCCCACGTCGACCGCGCCGTCGTCCGCAAGCCGGACCTCCAGGTCCTGATCTATCCGATCGTCGACATGACGCTGACCTCGCCGTCGATCGCGCGCCACGCCGAGGGCTATCTGCTGACGCGCTCGATGATGCACTGGTTCCGCGACCACTACCTGAACCCCACCGATGACCGCCGTGCGATCTCGCCGACGTACTGGTCAGATCTCGCCGGCGCGGCACGAGCCATCGTGGTCACCGCGGGCTACGACCCGCTCGTCGACGAGGGCGATGCGTATGCCGCGGCGCTGCGGGCCGCCGGTGTCCCGGTGCGCCACCGTCGCTACCCCGCGCTGATCCATGGCTTCATCAGCCTGGCCGGCGCGGTGCGCGCCGCCCGCACCGCGATCGACGAGGTGTGCAGCGACATTCGTGAGCTGCTGGCCGCGTCACCAGAAGCGCGGTGATACGCTTTTTGCGTGACCGTCGTCCTCATCGCGCTTGCTGACGTCGGGTCCGGCGTCCAGCTCGAGGAGCAGCTCGTCAAGGCCGGCCTCGAGGCGACGTGGGATGCCGGGCAGGCCGATGGCCCGCGCGGCGGTGGAGCGCCGACCGTCGTGCTGCTCGATGCCGATCAGCTCGGCGCACGGCTCGCGGCCGTCACCGAGGCGTGGCGCGATCACCCCGCGTGCCCCGGCATCGTCGCGATCGGGATGTCCGCCCTGGCGCGGCAGTACGCCCCGGTCGCACGCGTCACGCTCGTCGCGCCGACCGCGAAGATCACGACGCTGGTCGCCGCGATCCAGGATGCCGAGAAGCTGCGGCTCGCGACTGGCATGCGGTGGAACGTGATGCGCGCCGCCTGCAAGCTGCCGCCGGCACCCGATCGCCGCGATACCTGGCCGGCGGCGATCCTCGCCGCTCGCAACGTCGACCTCGACATCGCGCGCAGCACGCTGCGCTGGCACGCCCACCACTACGTGACGCCGACGACGCGGCTCGACGAGCTGCGCGAGGATCGCGTGCTGAGCGTGCCGGAGCTGGAGCAGGTGGCGCAGATCGACGGCACGCTCACCGTGCAGACGGCCGTCAAGGTCGGTCCGCTCGAGCCGACGCAGGCCGCGCGCTTTTTGTGGGCACTCGGATCGCTCGGCGCCATCGACTTCACGCCCGAGGTGCGTGACGTCGCGACGCCTGCGCGCCGCATGCTCGCCGAGGTTCGCAATCACATCCGCGCGCGCACCGCGCGGCTCGAGCGCAGCACCTACTACGACGTCCTCGAGCTCACGACCGCCGCCGAGTATCCAGACATCGAAGCGGCGTATGCGCTGGTTGGCTTCCGGTTCTCGCCCGACGCGCTCTCGGCGTTCGATCTCGCCGAGCTCGCACCGCAGATCGCGCCGATCTGGGAGCTTATCGAGAAGGCGCGCTCGGTCCTCGTCGATCACGCACATCGCGGCCGCTACCACGACTGGCTCCGCCAGAAGCTGCCCGAGCTCCGCACGGTGTGGGCTGTCGAGCCCGGCGCTGCCACACTCGCCGCCGAGTACTACGGGCGCGGCCAGCGCGCGCTCGGCGAGGGCGATGTCCACAAGGCGATGAGCGATCTCGCGACCGCGTGTCGTCACTTTCCCGGCCATCCCGAGTACGAGGCCTATCTCGCGTGGGCGCGCTATCGCGTGCTCGTCGGGTCCGGCCGCGATCGAGCGGCGACCGCACTCGCGGAGCGCAAGACGATCGAGGAGATCCTCGACGGCTGCCGCCCGTGGCCGCGCTCGCTCGTCGCGCTCGCGTTGATCTGCGCGGCCGGCGGCGACACCGACTCGGCGCGCTGGCACCTGCACAGCGCGCTCACCGTCGACCCGACGCTCCCTGCCGCGGTGCAGCTCGCCGCGCGGCTCGGCATGCGGCGCTCTTAGAAGAACGTGATCGCCGCCTTCGGGTGCACGAGATCGCGGCCGAGCTGCGACGGTGACGCGCGGATCTCGAGGCGCGCGAGCTGACGCATCCGGCGGAGCGCAGCGCGCAGGTGTGCGAGCTGGATCGCGGTGCGCAGCCTGGGTAACCGCAACGCCACGAGCTGCGTACAGATTGGGCCCAGCAGCTCGAACGGATCGTAGCCAGCAGCGAGGCTAGTCTCCGGCCCCCAGTCAACCTCGTTGCGAGACAGATCGAGCGAGCGCAAGGCCGGGAGCCGCGACGGATGAAACAAATCCGAGAGCGCGGCGCGATCTTCGTGCACACCGAGCTGCGAGGCGAACGCGAAGTCGAGATCGGTCAACGAAGGCAGCGCCTCTCCAGGTCCGATCAGCGCTCCCAGCGCGTTCCACCCCGACACTCGCAGGCTGCGCAGCGACGGATGCACGACGTCACCGAGCACGCGATGGCCCTCGAGCTCGAGCGTGTCGAGATGCGGCATCGCGTCGACGAGCGCGCGCAACGGCGCCTCGCGAACGGACGGATGGTCGTCCTCGTTCCACTGGCGAAGCACGAGCCGCACGAGCCCAGGCCGCCGGGCCCACGCGAGGATGCCGAGCGCCTCGAGGATCTGCGCCGGGGTCCCCGCGATCAGCACGGTCCGGATGTACGCGGCGGCCGGGTTCTCGAAGGCCGCCAGCGTCTGATAGACGGGATCGGCACCGCTCGCGTCGACGTCGACGAAGCCGTGCTGGATCTTGCCCGGCGGCTGGGTCGCGAGCCACGCGGCGAGCAGCTCCTTCCTGCGCGCCACGAGCTCGGGTAGCGGGCCGACCTCCTCGATCCGCAGGTCGAGCACGATCAGCTCGCCGCGCACCTCGCCGAGTCCTTGCAGGTGATCTGCGTAGACCGCGAGCGTGTCGCGATCCCAGCGCGCGCGCAGCGAGGCCTCGAGGTCATCTCGCAAGGCCATGTGTCAGTTCCTCCCGGTCATCGTAGACGAAGGTATGCTCCTCTGCATGTCCGGTCCTCACGAGGTCCAGGCACGTTGCACATGACCGCCACCACGCGCGAGATCGAAGACCGCCTCCACGCGGCGCCCCCAGGGACGATCGAGGCCGAGCTCGTCGCGATCGCGCTCGAGGCGACCGGGGCCGAGCACGGCGCGCTCTTCGTGTGGGACAAGGACGCCGGCGGACTCGCGCTCGTGCACCACGTCGTCGGCGGCGTGACGGTGACCTTGCCACGCGTCGTCAAGCCCGAGCTGCGCGACCGCGGCGATAGCCCCGGGTCCGGGAGTGAATCCCGGCCCCTCCGTCTCGGGGCGAAGGCCGGCATCGCGATGCACGTCTTCAATGAGGGCGTGCCGTACCTCTGTCCCGACACCTCGCGTGACCCGCGCTACACCCGCTACCTGATCGACGTCGGCTCGATCGCGGCGGCACCGCTGCAGTACCAGAAGCGGCCGATCGGCGTGCTCACGATCTCCGCCCGCGAGCCGCGAGGCATCGACGCCAGCGCGATGCGCGCGCTCACCGCGATCGCCGAGGTCGCCGCCCCGCTCCTCCGCCGCGTCCAGGTCGACAAGCTCTCGCGCGCGGCGACCGGCCGGCCGTTGATGATCAAGGGCCTCTCGCCGGCGTGGCACGAGGTCGAGCGCAAGATCGAGCTCGCGGCGCCGACCAACGCGCCGATCCTCATCCGCGGCGAGAGTGGCACTGGCAAGGATCTCGTCGCGCGCGCGATCCACTGGAACAGCCGCCGCGCCGAGAAGCCGTACATCGTCGTCAACTGCGCGGCGATCCCCGAGACCCTCCTCGAGTCGATCCTGTTCGGCCACATGAAGGGCGCGTTCACCGGTGCGAGCTTCCAGAAGGTCGGCGAGTTCCAGAAAGCCAACGGCGGTACGCTCTTCCTCGACGAGGTCGGCGAGCTCCCCGTCATGCTGCAGGCCAAGGTGCTGCGTGCCGTCGAGCAGGGCGAGGTCCAGCCGCTCGGCTCGAACGATCCTCCCGATCGCGTCGACGTCCGGCTCATCTGCGCCACCAACCGCGACCTCGAGGCGATGGCCAAGCTCGGCACCTTTCGTGACGATCTTTACTACCGGCTCAGCGTGATGACCCTCGAGCTCCCGCCGCTGCGCAGCTACAAGGACAACCTCGAGACCCTCGCGAATGTCTTCCTCGAGCAGTCCGCCACCTCGCACGGCAAGCCCGCCCCGCGGCTCGGCACCGCTGTCCTCGCGCGGCTCGCCGCCTACGACTTTCCGGGCAACGTCCGCGAGCTCAAGAACACGATCGAGCACGCCGTGATCCTGTGCACCGGCGACGAGCTCCGCGTCGACGATCTGCCACGCCCCCTCCACAGCGCCGCGAAGCTGCGCGCGCGCACCGCGCCCCCCGTGCAACCCACGCTCGACGAGGCCCGCGAGACCTGGCTCGAGCCGCTCGAGAAGCAGTACCTGACCGAGCTCCTAGGGAAGCACGGCGGCAACGTCAAGACCGCAGCGAAGGCCGCCGGCATCAACACGGTCACCCTCTACCGCCTCCTCAAGCGCCGCGGCCTCCACCTCGGCCGCACCATCGGCCCCAAGCCCTGACGGCGATGAACGGTGGACCCCATCCCGTGGAGTCGCTACGCTGCGGCATGGCGTGGCCGGTCTCCGAGGATCGAAAAGCTCGAGAGGTCCAGCTCGAGCTCCTCAGGGCCGCGACACCGGCGCGACGGCTCGCCCTCGCACGCTCGCTGAGCACGACCACGATCACGCTCGCGCGCGAGGCGATTCGCCGCCGCCATCCCCAGTGGGGCGAGCGCGAGATCCTGCTCGAGTTCGCTCGCGTTCACTACGGTCCCGAGCTGGCGTCGCGCGTCCGCGACTACCTGGCGCGACGCGATCGATGAGCAAGCCGGATGTGCTCGCTGCGATCGAGCCCGTGATCGACATCTTCGATGCGCTCGGTGTGGCCTACAGCGTCGTCGGCTCGGTCGCGTCCTCGGCACACGGCGTTGCACGATCGACCCTCGACGCCGATCTTGTCGCGGATCTGCGGGGCAGTCACGTCGACCCGCTGGCCGGAAGGCTCGAGCATGACTACTACATCGACCGTGACGTCGCAGCCGATGCGGTGCGGCGACGCTCGATGTTCAACGTGATCCACCTGGCGACCATGTTCAAGGTCGACATCTACGTCCTGACCGAACGCGCGTTCGACCAGTCCTCGTTCGCGCGCCGCACGACGCGTTCCCTCGACGAACCGCCGTCTCGCACCTTCCAGCTCGACACAGCCGAAGACACCGTGCTGCACAAGCTGGAATGGTACCGCGCAGGCGGCGAGGTCTCGGATCGTCAGTGGAGCGACATCGTCGGCGTGCTCGAAGTGCAGGGCGACGCGCTGGACGCTCGCTACCTCGACGACTGGGCGACCGAGCTGGGCGTCACGGAGCTCCTCGCGCGCGCCCTGCGCGCCGCGCGCGGCTGATTTGACCTGGGATCGCGTGCTCGCCCGGCGGTCCACGCGACAGACGCCTCCGTGGAGTGAATCGTCACAATAGTTACGGCATCGACGTGAACATCATCCGCCGCGTCTGCACGCCGGCGATGTAGCCGCCCTTGCCGTAGTGGACGTCGAGCACGCCGAGCCGCGACCGCGACACCGAGAGCGTCACCTGACACGAGTCCGGGACCTCCTGCCCCTCGCGCTTCTTGATGGTCGTCGCCGCGATCGCGCCGGTGCCGGTGTCGCCTGTGAACGTGCCGCTCGCGCGCTCGATGCAATCGCCCTCGGCGACCCAGCTCATGATGTCGGCCGAGCCGGCGGGCGACCACGACACCGTGAGCGCGGCCGAGCGCGCGGCACTTGCGGGTCCGGTGCCGAGCGTGAACTTCGCGGGCAGCGTGGCGATCGAGCTCGGTGCGCTGACGTCGTCGGCACGCAGGAACGCGACCTCGAACTGCTCGCCCTCGGCGTCGGCCTGGAACTGCGCACCGTAGCCGACGACGTTGAACAGCTCGGACTCGATCATCACTTTCTCCATGCCGGCGTGACGCGCCAGGAGCTCGTCCGCGCCGGCAAGCTCGACGAAGTTGAGGTTGATCGGATTGCCAAGAAACAGCGTGGTGGTGACGCTCGTCGTCCCATCACCGAGTGTCGCGGCGGTGATCGACGCGTAGATGCCGGATGTGCGGATGTCGGTCGATTCGGTCTTCGAGCACGCGCCGAGCACGAACGCGAGCAATGCGAGTTTCTTCATGAGGCCCCCCTTTAGACCTCCACGGTATCGCCATCGCGCTTGCGATAGAAGCCCCGAGCGAACGTTGCCGGGGCGCGTGATCCACGCGTCACTCGACGCGCGCGGGGACTAACTGCCAGCTCACGCCGCCGGCGCTGTCGCGGACGACGACCACGACGGTGCCTTCGGCAGGTGCGGCGGCGTCGAGCATGGCGGTCGGCTGGCGGTAGCCCTCGAGGTCGCCGACCGACGAGTACCAGGCGTACTCGAGGGGATCGCGCCCCTCGCCGCTCGCGGCGAGCGCCGGCTTGCTGCCGACGGGCACGACCAGTTGCTCCGAGGCGGCGCCGTCGACCTGCATCGTCGCGATCGTCGGGTTCGCGGCGCTGACGTTGACGACGAGCGACTTCGCAGCGCGCCAGACCGTGCCGTCGATCGTGAGCGACACCTCGAGCGTCGCGATCTCGGGTGTCGCGCCGGCGGTGACGTACCAGCCATCGGCCGCGTGCTCGACCGCCAGCACACCTGCGGTCAGCGTCTCGGGCGACGCCTCGAACACCTCGCCGCTGTCGTCACCGGCGAGCAGGTCGACGCGGGCGCGCTGGCCGGGCGCCACGTTCGCAGGCTCGGTGCGGACCGCGAGGATCTGCGCGTGGTCGAGGCGCGCGAGGCCGGCGACATCGTCGCAGCCGACGGTGAACAGGGAGGTGAAGAGGATCGCGAGGACGAGGATGCTGCGCATGACTAGAACTCTCCCCGGACACCGAACGAGGGCAGGATCGGGATGCCCTTCGTCTCGGTGCGCTCGGTGTAGTTGGTGTTGTACTCGTAGCCGAGGACGGGCGCGTTCATGTAGACGTTCGCGACGTCGAGGTAGCCGGATAGCTTCCAGTCCTTGAACGTGAAGCTGCGGTCGAGGCGGACGTCGAGCTGGTGCTGGGCCGGGTTGCGCTGCGAGTTGATGCCGCCGAACTCGGCGCTGTAGTTGTTGGCGTCGCTGTTGAAGACCGAGCCGGTCACCGGCGTGTACGGCGTGCCAGTCGTGAGCTGAAACCGGCCGCCGATCTGCCACTTGTCGCCAGCGCCAAACTTGTACGAGCCGAGGACCACGAGGTTGTGCGTCTGGTCGGAGTCGAACAGCCGGGTCTCGGCCATCGGGTCGTCCTGGCGCTGCGAGCGCGCAAACGTATACGCGGCCCAGCCGAAGAATTTTTCGCCGCGCGCCTGCAACAGCAACTCGGCGCCGTAGGACCGGCCGGTGCCGCCGTTGGTGTAGGTGTCGGTGCCGTCGCTGCTCATCGCCTCGGCGCGCGCGCCGGCGGCGACGATCAGATCGTCACGGTCGACGTAGTAGGCGGTCGTCGTCAGCGTCAGGCCCTTCGCGATCTTGTTCTCGACGCCAACCGACGTCTGCCACGCGCGCTCGGGCTTCAGCGTGGTCTGGAGGTTCTCGTCCTGGTTGTCCGGTGGCCGCGTGTAGAGCCCACCCGCGCCGAGCACGGACATCGCCTCGGACACCTTGAGCCGCGTCTGCACGCGTGGCTGGACCACGGTCTGATCGTTGCGGCGGAAGTCGTCGACGCGCACGCCGGCCGTCGCCTTGAGGCGCGCCCCGGGCTGGAGCTCGATCGCCGCCCAGGCGCCGCTGTTCGTGCCCGCGGCAGACTGCTCGACGTCGAGCAGCGGATCGTGTGTCAGGTTCGGCTCGGTCGGATCGCCCTCGCGCGGCGGGCGCGGCAGCTTGACCCGCACGTAGACGTCACGCTGCTCGATCTCGCCACCGGCGATCACCGCGACGCCCTTCGCGATCTGGATCCGCGCGTCATCGCGAATCGCGAGTGAATCCGGGTGGACCTTGAGGAAGCGATCGTCGCCGAGCTCGAAGCCCGTGCGCTGCGTGCTCCCCGACACCGCGAGCTTGTTGTAGACGCCCGGTCGGTCGTAGGTGGCGGCGGCGATCGCTCGCGTGAACCGCGCCGTGTTCTTGAACCGCGACGGCTCGTCCGGATCCTGGGTGTTCGTCGACACCGCGAACACGTCATCGCTGCCGAACAGGAACGCGGAGAGCTTGAGGTGCTTGGTGACCTCGTAGTCCGCGCGCGCCTGGTAGTCGTAGTAACGGGGCAACGCCGTGAACGCGAGGCCATCACCGTCCGACACCACGAGCGGGATCAGCGCGTCGATGTACGAGCGGCGCGCGGCGATCGCGAAGCTGCCCTGCTTGCCGATCGGGCCCTGCAGCATGGTCGCCGCGTTGATGAACGAGACCTCGGCGAAGCCCGCGAGCTCGCGCGCACCCTTGCGCGACGACACCTGGATGGTGCCGCCCGAGGCGCGGCCGAGCTCGACGCCGAACGCGCCCGGCGAGTAGACAAGATCGTCGATCATCTCCGACGGCAGCACCGACTGGATGCCACCCAGGTGATAGAGGATCGGGATCTCGAAGCCGTCGACGAAGATCCGGGAGTCCGCCGGCGACGAGCCGCGGATCACGAGGCCCGCGTTCGGCCCGAACCCCTGGGTGTTCGCGACGCCCGGCAAGCTCTTGACCGCGGACAGCGCATCGCCGCGCGAGCCCGGGACGCGCATGATCTCCTCGCGCTTCATCGTCACCTCGCCGACGCTCGCGCGCTCGCGCTCGGCCTCGACGACGATCTCCTCGCCGCGCAGGCTGACCGGCTCGAGCGAGATCGCCAGCGCGGTGGCGCCATCGAAGCGGGCCAGGGTCTTCTTGTACGACGGATCGATCACGACGAGGCGCGTCGGGCCGTTCGACCCGGGAAGCTCGAAGTTGCCGTCGTCGTCGGTGATCGCCGACTCGCCGGTCTCGGTGTTGTAGACGCTGGCACCCGGGACGGGCTTGCCCGAGGTGGCGTCGCGGATCTTGCCGCGCACGGCGGCGGCTTCCTGGGCGTGGACGGTCGCGGAGTCGGTGATCAGCGTGCCCGCGGCGAGCAGCGAGATCACGGCCGCGAGAAGGGGGGTCTTCATCATCTGGTTTCCTCTTAACCCCGGACCTTGAAGCGGTACGGGAGCTGGTAGCGGACCGGCACCGGCTGGGTGCCCATGAGAGCGGGTTCGAACTCGGTCGACCTTGCGGCGGCGAGCGCGGCGTCATCGAGGCCGTAGTCGGCGTGACGCATCACGCGCGCCCCGACGACCCGACCGCGCGCATCGATCTCGACCTCGATGACGACGAGGGCCTCGCGCTGCGCCTGGCGAAACGCATCGGGGATCGTGGGCTGCGACGCCTTCTTGATCCGCGGCAGCTGGGTCACTTCGTAGGACGGAAAGAACTTCGGCTTGTGGACCTGCGGCACTGGCGGTGGCGGCGGCGGCGGGGCCGGCGCCTCGGGCGGTGGCGGTGGCAGGTGCGCGTTCATGTTGGTGCCGGTTCCGATCACGCCGTCCGTGGTCACGCCCGTCGACACCGCGACCTCGCCGCGATCCGTGGTCGCGTCCTCGGAGATGCCGACCCGCTGGGTCTCGGGCGGCGGTGGCGGTGGTGGCAGCGTCTTCGCGACCTTCTTGACGAGCACCGGCTTCTTCGGCGGCGCGGGCGGCGGCGGCGGCGGCGGCGGCACGACCGGGGGCACGTCGAGCTTCCTGGGCAGCTTCGCGAGCTGCATCTCGATCGGCGGGCGCGGCTTGGACTTCGGCTCGGCCTGCTCGACCCACGCTGCGAACCCGACGTGCGCGATCGCGGAGACCACCGCGGCGGCCAGCCAACCACTCACTTCGAGTCCTCCGGCAGGTCGGCGGCGAGCGCGAGCTTGGTCACGCCACCGCGGCGCACGGCATCGACCACGCCGACGACGCGATCGTAGGTGACGCCGGCATCGGCCGACACGACGGCCTGGGTCTCGGGCGTCCCGCCCTGCGCGCGCGCCTCGATCGCGGCGAGCGTCGTGGGCTTGCCGTCGAGGCGAAGCCCGCCATCCTTCGCGATCACGATCGAGAGCGATGACATCGGGGGCTCGGTCGCCGTCGAGGCGCGCGGCAGGTTGACGCCGAGCGCGCCGGGCTGGTCGAGGTGGGTGGTGATCATGAAGATCAGGAGGAGGACGAGCATGATGTCGACGAGTGGCGTCACGTTGATGCCGGTGATCTCGCCGTCGTCGTGGGCCTGTGCGTGCGCCATGACTCAGGCCGCCTTCCGCGCCGACATCGCCGGGGACTTGAGCTGCGCCATCAGCTCGCCGCCGAGCGCCTCGGCATTCGCCGCCCGGACCTTGAGCTGGCGCTGGAAGTAGTTGAAGGCGGCGACCGCGGGCAGCGCGACCATCAGGCCAACCGCGGTCGCGATCAGCGCCTCGGAGATGCCGCCGAGGACGGCGCGCGAGGCCTGGCCACCGGCCGCGCCGGCCATGTCGGCCATCGCGTGGATGATGCCGAGCACGGTCCCGAAAAGCCCGATGAACGGCGCGTTGTTGCCGAGCGTGCCGAGGAACGACAGCCCGCGCTCGAGCTGCTGCTTCTCCTCGACCAGCGCGCTATGCATGATCTCGTCGGTCGCATCGACCCCGCGATCGGCAGTCGCGAGCCCGGCGGCGATGACCTTGGCCTCGAGCGAGCGCTCGCCCTGGACGACGAGCGTGACGGCCTTGAGGTTGCCGCTCGCGAGCGCCTCGCGAACGCGCGGCTTGAGGCTCTTCGAGGCGCGGGTGCGCGCGAATACGATGACCCGCTCGACGATCAGCGCGAGCTGGATCGCGGACAGCGCGATCAGCAGGTACATCACCCAGGTGGCTCCGGTTCCAGCGAGGTCGACGAGGGCTTCCATGTTCATCTGCGGGGGGTCTCCTTGAAAGGTTGCCAGCAGACCTAGAGCACCTGCCGCGCCACCTCGGGGACCCCAGCAGATCCGCCCACTTGTGCGGTCCTGCCCACCCCGGTTGTTCAAGCTTTGAGCGAACTGTCTAATGCAGACGTGAGCAAGCACCTCCCGCCGCCTGACGCGGTCACGATGGCCCGTCGGGTCCGTGGCGGCGAAGGCTTCGGGCTGCGCGTCGTGGGCGAAGGCCTCGTCGATCTGTTCGCGCTGCCGAAGGTCGGCGACCTCGTGATCGGGCGCGGTGCCGAGGCCGACATCCGGATCGATGATGCTTCGATCTCGCGCAAGCACGCGCTGCTCTCGATCGGCGCGCGGATCCGCATCAAGGATCTCGGCAGCGCGAACGGCACGCGCGTCGCCGAGCGGGCGCTCGAGGCCGGGGACTGGGCGGAGCTGTCGCCCGGTGAGGTGATCGACCTCGGCTCGGTGATGCTGATCCTGATGCGCGGTGAGGCGGCGACGTCGGCCCCGGCACCACACGACGCGAGCGGCGGCATGGGCCGGGTCGAGCGGCTGCTCGAGCGCGTCGCGCCCGGCGAGATCGCGGTGCTGATCCAGGGCGAGACCGGCGTTGGCAAGGAAGTGTTCGCCGAGCGCATCCACGGCAAGTCACGGCGCGCGGCCAGGCCGCTGCTGCGCCTCAACTGCGGCGGCTTCACCGAGACCCTCCTCGATAGCGAGCTGTTCGGACACGAGAAGGGCGCGTTCACCGGCGCCGACAAGGCCAAGCCCGGCCTGCTCGAGAACGCCGATGGTGGCAGCGTGTTTCTCGACGAGATCGGCGAGCTGCCGCTCGGGCTCCAGGCCCGCCTGCTACGCGTGCTGCAGGACAAGAAGGTGCAACGGATCGGGGCGCTCGAACCGCGTGCGATCGACATCCGCTTCATCTCGGCGACCAACCGAGATCTCACCGCCGAGGTCACCGCCGGACGGTTCCGCCAGGATCTGTTCTACCGGCTCAACGGCGTCACGCTATGGATCCCACCGCTGCGCGAACGCGTCGCCGAGATTTCCGCGCTCGCGAAGCAGTTCCTCGCCGAGGCGAGCGCTGTGTCCGGGCGCAAGCTCGCGCTCGCGCGCAGTACGATGGCGCGGCTCGAGCAGCACACCTGGCCCGGCAACATCCGCGAGCTCAAGAACGTGATCGAGCGCGCCGCGCTGATCTGCCACGACGACGAGATCGGCGCGCACGACCTCCAGCTCGAAGCCGCGGTCTCGCCGGCCTCGTCGGGCTCGCTGCACGCCGACGTCGAGTCCCTCGAGAAGCGACGGATCCTCGACGCGCTCGAGAGCTGCGGCGGCAACCAGACCCGCGCGGCACAGCAGCTTGGAATCTCGCGCGGCACCCTGCTGTCGCGCCTCAAGCAGTACGGCATCACCCGCCCGCGCGGCTGAGGCGCGCGAGGGTGGCTGCGTTATCGGGCTTGGCGAGGAACTTCGATCGCCATGGCTCGTCGATGCGAGCCGCACGCTCGGCGATGCGCGCGATGGCGATCGTCGCGGCCGCGCGTGCGGCGGTGTGCTCGCCCAGCGCCTCGAGTGCCTCGATCTCGACAAGCCGCACGAGGCTCTCGCCCTCCTCGAAGCCTTGCTCGACACGCAGGTTCGTCATCGCCCGCGCCGCGGCGGCACGTGCGACCGCGGGATTGCCGCGCGCGAGCGCGAGCCGGGCAGCGATCGCGTGGACCAGCGAGTTGTAGAGCCCGAACTTGCCTAGGCACTCGAGTGCGGCCGCGAGCTCGCGCTCGCAGGTGGCGAGATCGCCGCTGCCGAGGGCGGACCGAGCCAGGACCCAGCGTGCGAGCCCCTCGGCCGCACGGTCCCGCCCGCTCGCCAGCTCGATCGCCCGCGCCGCGCTGCGCTGCGCGTCGGCGAAGTCTCGCGCCTCGAGCGCAGCCATGCCGCGCGCGAAGTAGAGGAGTGGCGTCACCGTGGTGGCGCCGACGCGCTCGGAGATCTGGATGCCGCGCTCGACGTGCTCGCGCGAGAGAGCGGGCTCGCCGATCTCCGCGTAGCAGTTGGACGCCGACAGGTGCGTGAACGCGAGCTCGCGCAGGTTATGCGTGATCTCGCACGCGCGGATGCCTGCTGCGTGCTCGTCGAAGCACCGCCCGGCCTCGCCGCGCGCGCGAGCGGCCATCGCCCGCAGCGTGTGCAACCGCTGTTCGGTGTCGATGTCGACGTCCGCGCGTGCGGCCAGATCCTCGACGCGCACGACCAGCGCCGCGCCGACGCCGGGCGGTCCAAAGCGCAGCATCACGAGCGCGGCCCGCGCGAGGCTGCGCAGCTGCTGGAGCACGGCATCGGGCGCGGCGACGGTCGCGGTCAGATCGCCGACCATCGCGATCGCGCGCGCGACATCGCCCGACCGCCCCGCACCATAGAACGCCTCATCGGTCGCCCGGAACCACGCGAGCGTGCCGCGCGGTAGCACGGCCCGGGCGCGCTCGGCCTCGCCCACGGCGCGCGCATGATCGCCCTGCCAGTTGCATGCCTCCGCAAGCACGACGTGAAGGCGCGCCTCGATGACCTCGCTCGGTTGACAGGCGAGGCCGCGCTCGACGAGCGCGAACACCGCGACGTGGTCGTTGCCGGCGAGCGCCTGGTCAGCGGCGGTCGCGTAGCACTCGGCCGCGCGCGCCAGCTGGGCGCCGCGCGAGAAGTGCTCGGCGAGGACGAGCGCGTCGGTGAAGCCGTTCGCGACCAGCCAGCCCGCGGCTCGCTGGTGCGCCACGATGCGGTCGCTCGCACTCATCGTCGCGTACGCGGCCTCGCGCACGAGATCGTGACGGAACGCGTACTCGACCTCGCCGGCGATCCGGGTGCGCGGTGCGACCGCGATCAGCTCGCGTTGCACGAGGCCGGCGAGCTGGTCGCGCGACTCATCACCGAGCAGGTCCGCGATCCCGCCGCGCCAGAACACCTCGCCGAACACGCTGCCCGCGCGCAGCACGCGCTTGACCTCGGCGCCGAGCGTATCGAGCCGGATCTGCAGCATCGACAGCACCGAGTCCGGCAGCGACTCGCCGCGGCCCTCCGCGACCGCGCGGATCAGCTCCTCGAGGAAGAACGCGTTGCCGTCGGCGCGCTCGACGATGCGCGTCCGTAGCTCCGGCGCGACCGCGTCGCCGAGCAGCGCCTGGACGAGCCGGTCGCTCGCCTTCCTGGTGAGCTGCGGCAGCCGGATCTCCTGGAGCGCACGCTCGGCCCACAGCTTCGGAAACGCATCGTGGACCTCTGGTCGCGCGAGCGCGATTACCATCAGCGGAGCGTGCGCGAGCTCGCGGAGCGCGGCATCGATGAGGTCGATCGTTGGCCGGTCGCCCCAGTGCAGATCCTCGAGCACGAGCAGCACCGGATGGTGCGCGCACTCGGCCTCGAGGAAGTCGACCCACGCCGTCCGCATGGCGTCGCCCTTCGCGAGCGGATCTGCGCGCGCCGCACGCAGCGCCTCGCCGGCCGCCGTCGGAAATGCGACGCCCGCGACCTCGCCGAGCAGGTGGGTCACGCGATCGGCCTCGCTCGCCGCGACGTGGCGGCTGACCCGAACGAGAAGCGCGTCGCGCTGGGCGTCGACGTCGTCGCCTTCGCGTACACCCGAGGTCCGGCGAACGGCGTCGGCGATCAGCGAGAACGGCGAGCCCGCGCGCAGCGAATCGCCGCGACCGATCAACAGCTCCGCGTGTTCGTCACGCTGCAGCACCCGGCGCGCCAGCTCCTGGCGAAGGCGCGACTTGCCTGCACCCGGCGCGGCGGTCACCAGCACCACGCGTGCGATCCGCTCGTCGGCGCATTCCGCCCACAGCGCCTCGAGGTTGGCGAGCTCACGATCGCGCCCGACGATCGGCGTGGTCTTGCCGAGCAGCGTGCGCACAGGTTCCGCGCCATCGCGGATCCCACGGAGGAACTGCCGCTCGCCGCCGCGGCTCACGACGAAGCGATCGTCGAGCAGCGTCGCGGTCGAGGCATCGATGACGATCTGCCCCGGCGCCGCTTCGGCAACCGCCGCCGCCGCGCGATCGATCAGGTCGCCGACGAGCTGGCGATCGATCGCGGCCCGGCCCGACGCCACGACCAGCGCCGCGTGACCGACGACCTCGCGTAGCGCGAGCGCGCAGCGCGCCGCGCGCACCGCGTGATCGGTCGCGACGTCGGTATGCGCGAACAGCACGACGTTCGAGCCATCGCCGATCCGTTCGAGCCGACCACCGAACGCGCCCGCGGTCATGCTGACCCGGTCGGGGTCCGCCTCGGTGACACCGGGGCCCGCCACCATCAACACGAGCGACACCAGCCGCTCCTCGAACGCGGTGATCACGGTGCGGTCGTGGGAGCGCGCGTTCTGGCTCGGTACGGTGATCTCGGCGGTCGCGGCGTTCCCAGCGTCCCCGGCCCGATCGACAACGCCCGGCACGTCGCGCAACGTCACGTCGACAAGCGCGGCGAGCGCCGCTGCCACCGCCTGGCCGCTCGCGGGCCGCGCAGCGGGACTCTTGTGCAGCATGCGCAGCACGAGCGCGTCGATCGCGGCGGGTATGGACGGCACGATCGTGCTCGGCGGCGCGACGTCATCGACCAGGATCTTCGCGAGCACCGCGAGGGATTGTTCGCCGGGGAACGCGGACGTCCCGGTCAAGCAGCGATACAGCACGCAGCCAAGGCTGAACACGTCGGTGCGCGCATCGATCAGCGTCTCGCCGCGGACCTGCTCTGGCGCCATGTAGCCGGGGGTACCGATCACGACGCCGGTGTTCGTCAGCATCCCGGCCTGGCGGATGTGCCGAGCGATCCCGAAGTCGAGCAGCTTGACGCGCACGCTCGCGTCCGGCCCGCCGGGCAAGAACAGGTTCATCGGCTTGATGTCGCGATGCACGACACTGCGCGCGTGGGCGGCACCGAGCGCTTCCGCGATTGCCCGGCAGAGCGTGATCGTCTCCGCGAGCGCCATCGGTCCGCGCTGCAGGCGGTCGTGCAACGTCTCGCCGTCGAGCCACTCCATCGCGATGTAGTGCTCGTGCTCTGCCGTGAGGCCGTGCGCGATGAACCGCACGATCCCGGGGTGCACGAGCTCGCCGAGGACCGCTGCCTCTCGCGCGAATCGCGCGGCGTCGCGCTCGCCGATGCCCGCGAGCGTCTTCAGCGCGACGTGCCCACCGGCCGCGAGATCGGCGGCGCGATACACCGTGCCCATGCCGCCGGCACCCGCGATCGCTTCGATCCGGAACCGATTCGCGACCACCACGCCCGGACGCATCCCCGCGAGCATACGCCCCCTCGACGCAAATGCCGGCCGGCGTCCGGAATAGCGAACGGCCGGCATTTGCGGTGCCGGCCGTCCTTCGAACAGTCGCGATGAACTAGAGGACAGACTTAGAGGACGGTGAGCGTCGGTAGCAGGGTCTGCAGCGCCGTCATGCCGTCCTGCGCGCTGGTGCGGGTCGTGTACTGCTGGCTGACGCCAACGATCTGGCCGTTGAGCGCCTGCACCGTGAAGTAGAAGCCACCTGCGCTGTTCTCCTTCAGCGCGTACGACGCCGTGTTCTGACCGTCGGTCTGCACCGCGAACGCGCCGTTGAACGCCGCGGCTGCGGTCGTGTACGACTCGGACGACAGGACCACCTGGCCGTTACGGGCGAAGAAGTTGAAGCGGAACTGGCCCGAGTCGCCCTGCAGCACGTCGACGCGCGCGCCGGTCGTGTTGGCCTCGCGCTTGTCGAGATAGCTCGTCACCGCGCGGACCGAGGAAGCCACGGCGCGGGTCGCGCTCGACTTCGTCGAGTACACCTGCGAGAAGCTGATCGACTCGTTGTTACCGGCGAGCAGGTGGACGTTGTAACCGGTCTGGGTCTGGCGGACCTGGTACTGCGCGCTGTCGACGCCGTTCTCCTGGACGGAGAGGATGCCGTTGATCGCGCCGGTGCGGCTCGTGTAGGCCTCCGACGAGAGCAGCACGGCGCCGTTACCCGACTTCAGGTTGAAGCGCCACTGGCCATCGGTCGACTGCCACATGGTGAACTTGCCGGCGAGCGACGCCTCGCCCTCGGACTCCGAGTACTCGTCTTCCGAGCCGGAGGTGGCGCAGCCAACGGCCGCGAACGAGGAGAGCGAGAGGACGACGACGGTGATAAGCGAGGAGAGGTTGCGCATGTTGATGAGGTCCCACTACTACAAAGGGTGGGCCACTGTAGGTGCGGGTAACCAGGCGGAATCACACGGTGCAGATCCCGGCGGTTTCGCGAACGAGCAAACTTCGTTGCACGAATGCAACTCGAATTGCTTCAATCGTAACGGAGGCCGTCAACCGGTCGCATCGCCGAAGCGGACTGGGCCGGCACCAGCGTCGATACCACGCTGATCGCCATCGTGATGCCGGCGACCAGCAGGACCTCGAGGCCCTTCACCTCGATCGGCAGCCGGTCGATCAGATAGACCTTCGGATCGAGGTGGTAGCCGTACGCGCTGACCACGTAACAGGTGGCGAGCCCGATCGCGACGCCGATCAGCGTGCCGACACCACCGATCGCGAGCCCGACGACCTGGAAGATCTGCGCGACGCTGCCGTGGGTGGCGCCCATCGACTTGAGGATCGCGATCTCGCGGGTCTTGTCGGTGACCATCATCGTCAGCGCGGAGATCATGTTCACCGCGGCCACGATGATGATGAGCGTCAGGATGATCACGAGCGCGAGCTTCTGGAGCTTCAGCGCCGTGAACAGGTTGTGGTTGAGCTCGTACCAGTCCTGGACCTGGTACGGCGGCCCGCCGAGCTTCTTCTCGAGGCGCGCGGCGATGTCCTCGGCCTCCTCGACGTCACGCACCTTCATCTCGACGCCCATCACCTGATCGCCGCGACCGACGAGCGCCTGGGTGTCTCGCAGCGCCGTGTACATCAGCCGGCGGTCGTACTCGTCGAACCCGCTATAGAAGATGCCGCTGACCCGGAACTTGCGGCTGGTCGGCGCACTCGACTTCGCGCGCCAGGTGTCGAAGTCGATGTTCGACAGCGGCACCACGACGGTGACGGTGTCGCCGACCTTGGCCTTGAGCTTGTGGGCGAGCTCCTTGCCCATGATGATCGGCGGCGCCACGTCGGGCTGTGGCTCGGCGGCGAGCGTGTCGACCGAGCCCTCGATCATGTGCCGCTCGAGGTCGAGGACCCCACGCACGAGCGTCGGATCGATGCCCTTGATCGCCACGCCGGAGAGCTCGCCCTTGCCGCGTGTCACCAGCATCTCCGCGAAGATGAAGGGCTGGACGGCGAGCACGTCGTCGTCGATCTCCATCGCGGTCTTCATGACGTCGCGGTACTCGGCGAACGTCGACTGGCTCTTCAGCACGATCACGTGCGCGTTGACGCCGAGCACCTTGTCGCGGAATTGCTGCTGAAAGCCAGTGGTGACCGCGAGGACGATCGTCAGCGCCGCGACCCCCAGCGCGACGCCGAGGATCGAGACGCTGACGAACACGCTGAACACCGAGAGCAGCGTGAAGACCGCGGTCGTGATCACACCGACGACGAACAGCAGCACGCCGATCGGGTTGCCCTTCGAGAGCAGCAGCACGCCGAGGCCCGCGAGCGCGACCACGAGCGAGCACACCGCGAGCACGAGCATCAGGCGGTCGTGCTTGCCTCCATAGAGGTAGCGCCAGCCAATCTTTGCCTCGTACCGCACGGACGGGTCAGCTTGCCTTGCCGGACTCGCAGGTGCCAGCCCCTCCGCGGACGGAAACCATCGGTCGCATCGAGAGCGCTAACCATGGGCGCCGCGGCTTTATGCCCTCGCACCACTCACGCGGTTTCACGATCGCGCTGGCATGACCTCGCGAAGTATGTAGGATGCGATGCGAGCTGCGGGCACGAGCTGGGTACGTGCCCGTGGTCGGCGAGCGGATCACGCCGCCACGAGCTCGACCTGGTATCGCGAGAACCACGGATCGCCGGTGACGATGGCCAGCTGTTCGATCCGCGCCTGCGCGATCATGATGCGGTCGAATGGATCACGATGGTGCGACGGCAGGTCCGTGGCGTCGATCACGTGACGTAGCTGGATCGGCAAGATGGCAATCCGACTGCGGTGGGCTCGCGACAGCACAAACTCCTCGAGGGGTTCGGGGAGCGACAGCTTGTGATTTGCCATCTTGATCCCGATCTCCCAGACCGCTGCGACCGACACGACGAGCTCGGTCCTCGCATCGACCAGCGCGCTTCGCGTGCGTGCGGATAGCCGCTCCGGCAGGGCGTGCATCCACAGGAACACGTGGGTGTCGAGCAAGAGTCTCATCGTCACTTCGGCTTCGCGCGTGCCGGTTTCGGCTTCTTGGCCCGGTGGCGCACTTTGGTGATCACGCGCGGCGTAGCGCGGCGTTGCGAAGCCACGGGAACGAGCGGGCCAGCCTCCCACTCCACGAGCTCCTGGGGCGTCATCGGCGCGAAGGCGTCGTCCGCAACTTGCACCTTCCCGTGGTCGACTCCCAGGATCCGGGGCTCCATGGGCATCTCGAACGGCACGAGCTTCGCGACGGGCTTGCCCGCATCCGCGATGATGATCTCTTCCCCGGCGCGGACGCGTTTCACCAGCTTCGAGAACTGGGTCTTCGCATCGTAGATGTTCACCGAAGCCATGACTCCAGGGTACGGTTGACCAGATCATTGGTCAACCTTCGATTCGACGGTCGAGCGAGCATGCGCTGGCGCCGACAAATGCGGGGAGTGCATGCCAGCCTATACAAACAGTCTTGACTGACTGTTTTGTGAGCGGTACACCCTCGTCGATGCCCGAGGCTGTCCGCATTCCCCGGACCCAGCAGCAACGCCGCGACGAGACGCGGCGGGCGCTCCTCGATGCGGCCGTCGAGTCACTGATCGAGGTCGGGTTCGCGCGTACGACGACGCTCGAGGTTCAGCGACGGGCCGAGGTCTCGCGCGGCGCCTTGCTCCACCACTTCCCGTCGAAAGCGGAGCTGCTGGTCGCGGCGATCGCGCACCTCGCCGAGATGCGCGCGCACGAGCTCAAGCGGCTGTCCGTCGGGCTGCCGGAGGGACGCGCGCGCACCGACGCCGTGCTCGGCCTCTTGTGGCAGTGCTTCTCCGGCACGTTCTTCCAGGTCGCGATGGAGCTCCGCACCGCCGCGCGCACCGATCCCGAGCTGCGGCCCGTGCTCGCGAATGCCGAGAAGGTCCTCCGCGACGGCATCATCGCCCAGGCGCGCACGCTGTTCGGCAAGGACGTCGCCGAGCACCCCGGCCTCGAGCGCGCGCTCGACATGACGCTGCAACTGATGATCGGCGCCGCGATGTCCGCGGTGCTGCACGACGACAAGCGCCTCGATCATCTGATCGATGACTGGAAGGCGTTGTTCCCGACGGTCCTGAGCCAGGCCCAGCACGAGACCAAGAAACGCAAGGTGAGCAAATGAGCAAAGAGCTGCGGTTCGACGAAAAAGTAGCAATCGTGACCGGTGCCGGCGGCGGCCTCGGTCGCTCGCACGCGTTGCTCCTCGCAGCGCGCGGCGCGAAGGTCGTCGTCAACGATCTCGGAGGCAGCTTCACCGGCGACGGCAAGTCGTCGTCGGCCGCCGACAAGGTCGTCGCGGAGATCAAGGAGGCCGGCGGCCAGGCCGTTGCGAACTACGACTCGGTCGAGGACGGCGACAAGATCGTCAAGAGCGCGATCGACGCGTTCGGCCGCGTCGACGTCGTCGTCAACAACGCGGGCATCTTGCGCGACCAGAGCTTCCGCAAGATGACGAAGGAGGACTGGGATCTCATCCTGAAGGTCCACGTGAACGGCGCGTTCGCCGTCACGCACGCCGCGTGG
>JBKJUF010000504.1:0-3317 GCA_046590445.1 Kofleriaceae bacterium | reverse complement strand
CGCCCCCGGGAAGCGCCGCCTCCAGGAGACGACGATCGCCGCGGCCGATCCCGCGATCGTCTCGCGTGCGACGCGGAGCCGGGCCACCGCGACGCCAGACGCGAACGGCCGCGCGATGTGGCGTGCCTCCGAGCGCCACGCCGCGACGCTCTATCGCAACGCGATGGATGCCGGCGAGGTTGCCACCGAGGATCCGGTGGTCGCCGAGGCGCTCGCACGGTGCGGTAGCGGGCAGCCGCTCGCCGCGGCGGTTCGCAAGAAGATGGAAGCCGAGCTCGGCATCTCGCTCGAGCGCGTGCGCGTCCACACCGATCGCGTCGCTGCCGACGCGGCACGTGCCGTGCGCGCCGAGGCATTCACCGTCGGCGAGGACATCTTCTTCGCGGACAGTGCTTATGCGCCGGAGAGCCGCGAAGGTCAGAAGCTGATCGCTCACGAGCTCGCGCACGTCGTTCAATCGTGGGAAGGCCGCACCCGCAAGGGCGGTGACTCGCTGCACGTCAGCAGCCCCGGCGAGGCACTCGAGCAGGAGGCCGAGGCCATCGCCGAGCGGATCGACCGGCGCGACGACCGGCGCGACGATCAACGTCTCGATCAACGTCTCGATCAACGTGGCCGGCGGACCGAACGCAAGCAGGGCGACCGCGCCGATCACCAGCAGCCCGAGCAGACGGCACGCCGCGCCGAGGCGCCGCTGCGCGAGCCGCGCGCATTGCCGCAGGCAGCGCCGGCAGCGCCAGCCGCCCGGTCATCGTCGCTGCTGCGCAAGGCCGCTGGCGATCAGAACCAGGCGCCTCAAGGCAAGGCCGGCGGTGCGAACGCGGCTCCCGGCAAGGAACCGCGCGGCACGGTGCCGACGATGCAGGTCACCCGTGACCGCGCCATCGAGCAGGCGACCAAGAAGTCCAAGCAAGCGACCAATCGGATGGAGGGCGCGGGCGCCGAGCTCGGCAAGCGCGTCGGTGGTGCGACCAAGCAGTCGCTCGGTCAGCTCAAGCAGGGTATCCAGGCCGCGAAGGCGAACCCCGCCGGCAAGAAGGCGGGTGAGGCTGGCAAGGTTCACCAGAAGAAAGCACAGCAGGCGAAGCAGGCGGCAGCTGCGAAGGCGGCGAAGGCCAAGGCAAAGGTCTCGTCGGCGAAGTACGACGCTGCGGTGCCGCAGGTCGACGCGTCTCCGAGCAACACCGGCGAGAAGGGGCCCGTCAAGTTCAAGAAGGTCGACGACTGGACGCCGTACATGCCGGAGCCGCTGCCCGATCAGGACGATCGCGAGCGCAAGCGGATCCAGAAGCTCGTCGAGAAGAAGGTCAACGAAGATCGCCGCGAGTCGGCCGCGATCCTGAACCACTTCCGGCAGGCGCAGATCAAGCAGGCCGGTGCAGTTCGCGCGATGGCGCCCGGTCTCCAGGCCACGATCGCGGGCGCGCAGAGCGCGGCGATCGGCCAGGTCTCGGCATCGGAGTCCGCGCAGAGCGCCGCGGTGCAGGGGCACGTCGCGAGCGTGCAGGCACAGGTTCGCGCGCACGCCGCGGCGATGAAGGGGCAGATCACGTCGGCGCATGCCGCCTCGCTCGCGCAGATCCGCGCGGCGACGCAGGCGGCGAATCAGAAGCTGGTCCAGGCGAAGACGCAGGCGATCACGGACATCGGTACGGCAGAGACCAACCAACTCGCGGCCGTCGCGGCCGAGTTCCTGGCGACGAAGGCCAGCATCATCGCGTTGGGTGCGACGAAGGCGGGCGAGGCCGCTGGCCTCGGCAGCTCCGTCAGCCTCCCGTACGATGGCGAAAAGCTCGAGGCGGCGCAGAAGGCGGCGAAGGAGACCGCCGCCGCGTATGCCTCGGCGATGCCCGAGGAAGCGGCGAAAGCAGCGGCCCAGATCGGCGCCGAGCAGCCGAAGACCGAGGCGGACGTTCGCAAGATCGCCGCAGACCAGCGGACGGCTGTCAACCAGGCCTTCGATCAGGCGAAGCAGGCGATCGAGCAGGCCGACAAGCAGGCGCAGCAGTCGGCAGATCAGGCCAAGACGTCGGCGAGCGCTGGCATCGACTCGGTCGCGTCGGCGACCAGCGCGCAGCTCGCGGCGCACGGTGCCTCGCAGGTCGCTGCGATCCGTCAGCAGGGGCAAGCCGCACGTGCCGGCATCACGCAAGCGGGCGCCGCCGCGAAGGCTGGCGTCGCGAAGGCGGTTGCTGCGGCAGCGTCGGGGATCGAGAAGGGTTCGCAGGGCGTTGTCGCCGGTGCGAAGAACCTCGAGGCACCGAACCCCGAGACGACGCGAGCGCAGGTCGCGCAGGGTTCGCAGGAGCTACAGCAGGGCTCGAGCCAGGTCATCGGCGGGCTGAGGAAGAACGCGGACCAGTCGGCGGCGGGTCTCACGAAGCAAGCAACGGGCGCAGCCTCCGGCATGGCACAGACCGCCGCGGCGGCGAAGCAGGGCGCGACGGCGATGGGCCAGGGCGCGCAGCAGTCGATGACGACCGCCGCGCAGGGTGCGCAGCAGACGATGACGCAGATCGCGCAGGGTCACAAGCAGACCGCCGATCAGACCGTGCAGGGCGCGACCGACGGCTTCACGCGGCTCGTGCAGGGCGTCCGCGACGCGTACACCGCGGCGACGACACAGTTGCAAACCGGCCTCGCCGGCGCCGTCACAAGCGTTAGCACCAGCTTCAACGAGGCGGTCCCGACGAAGGAGACCGCGGATATCAAGGCCAACGCGAAGAAGGCCGCTGATGCGGTCAAGCCGTGGTGGAAGAAGGCGCTCGCCTTCGTCGTCTCCGTGCTCGTCGCGATCGTCGTCGTCGTCGTGATCACGGCGCTGATCGTCACGACCGGCCCAGTTGGCGCGATCCTCGTCGGTGCAGCCGCCGGTGCGCTCGGTAGTGTCGCCGGTCAGATGGCGAGTAACCTCGTCCTCGGTAACAGCCTCATGGAAGGCGTGACGTGGCAATCGGTCGCGATGGGCGCGATCGGTGGTGGCGTCGCCGCAGGTCTCACGGCTGGTCTCTCGGCAGGCGCCGGTCAGCTCGCCGCAGGTGGTGGACGGTTCGCCGCGTCAGGCGCGCGGATCACGACAGCGATGGGTGGCGGCAGCGGCCTCGCGAACTACGGCATCCGGCTCGGCGTCAACGTCGGCTCGGACATCGTCAGTGATGCGGCCGCGCAAGCGATCGTCACCGGCAAGTACGAATTCAGCACGCAGAACCTGATCACCTCGATCGGCACGAACGCGATCACGAGCACGCGCCGGTTCGAGGCTGTGCAGCAGAGCGCGGGTGGACGCGTACGCGCCGCGGTCGGCTTGCCGCCGATCA
>JBKJUF010000339.1:0-15094 GCA_046590445.1 Kofleriaceae bacterium | reverse complement strand
GATCGCGAGATCGCGGTCATCTGCGAGCTGGTGATTCCGGACGAGATCGCGGCACGTGCGGCGGAGGTGCCGGATGCCATCGTGCAGGCCTTCGATGCCGCCGTGCCGCGATCTCGTCCGGAATCACCAGCTCGCAGATGACCGCGATCTCGCGATCGAGCTCGAGCTCGCCGCGCACGAGATCGACGACGCGATCGCTCGCGCGGACCGGGCGCCGCTGGGCGGGCAACCGCGGATCACGCGTGGTCTCGATGAGTCCGCGCTCGGCGAGCGCGTCGATCCGCGCGGACGACACCGGCACGAGCTGCTGCAAGAGCTGTAGTGAAAGCTCTGCGGACTCGGAGCCCCCGAACGCCTGGATCAACCGCGCGACCGCGGGGGACAGCTCGACGCACGCGAGCAGCCAGAGCACTGCCGCCTCGCGCGGGTCGAGCCGAAGGCGTGCGCTCACCCACTGCATCGGCAGGATCGCTACCTCCTGCGGCGAGATCGCGATGCGCGCGTCGATCTGCGCCTCGACCTCGTTGACGCTCGGCAGCTCGGCCGTGACCGGAGCGCCGGCCAGCCAACCCTCGGTGCGCCCGCGATGGATCAGGTGGGTGATGACGGCGACGGCCCAGCGCACCCGGTCGGCGAGGACGGCGGTGGCGTCGAGGTACGGAGTTGGTTCGTTCACGCGCCGGTCTATCGGCCGTCGCGAGCGAAGGTTGCGAGCGAAGTTTGCGAGCGAAGTTCCGCGGCGTTCCGGGTCCGTGCCTCACTTGGTCCCTTGGTTCGGCCGCGATGCCGGCTCGGCTGCAGGCCCTCGACGCCGAGCGTTGGAGAGCTACGGGCGTGCGGCCGGAGCTGCACACCGCTTCTTGCGGGTCTCGAGCGCCCGGCGCGCCAGGATCGCCTGCTGGGGATCTGCGCTGGCGGCGATCTGCTCGAGCACGGGAACCACATTGGAAGCGGGGCAGAACGCGCGCCGGACCGCGAGCATGCGGATCCTCACCTCAGACAGGAGCCACGGCACCGTGTGTTCGCTGAGCTTGCTATCCGCACGGAAGGCCTCGACGAGCCGGTGGCCCTCGGCGAGCCATTGTCGGAGCGTGGCCTCGGCGGGCTCGCGTGTCCATCGGCGGTAAGCTTCGGCGGTCGTCTCGGCCCATTGCGCGAAGGGGATATAGGGGTCGTGCGAGGCGCGATCGAGCGCTTCGAGGGCGTCGGGCAGATCGAGGGGGCCGTCGCTGAGTGCAGCGCTGAGCACGCTCACCGCGAAGTCGCGTCGATTTAGGTCGGGGCTCGAGAGGGCTTCGACGACAGCGCTAAGTTCTGCCTCCCCGTACTGCGCGAGCGCCCAGAAGATCGGCGCCAACTGTTCTCGCTCCGCGTCACGCGGAAGTCGGTCGATCTGTGCAAGGAGCGCTTGCACCACCTCCGGAGAAGGCTCGACGCCGCCCAGCCAGTGATTGACCTGTTTCTGGGTCGTGTCCGCGCAACCGGCACGGCAGATGTTGAGTATGGCCTTCGTGGGGATCTCGGCCTGGCAACGGGGCGAGGTCTGGAACAGCGCTTCGTTGACGACCCGCGGATCTCGCTCAGTCTCGAGCAGGCGCGTCAGCGCGCGACACGACCGCGGCTTCAGGCGCGTGAGCTCCGGCAGCCATTCATCTCGCGTGTAGTTGCAGCAGTAGTCACCCAGGAGGAATGCCGCGCGGATCCGTTCCTCTTGGTCGCTGCCGCTCGCCAGGACCTCGACCGCACGCTCGAGCTGCTGCTCCATGTCCGACAGGCGCTTGGGCTCGGGCTCGCGCCGGCAGCCGACCGCCACCAACACGCAGGCCAGGCCCAGCAGACCGCTACTCCTTGCTGTCATTGTCGACTCCCCCGACCAGCTGGTTGAGCGTCCTCGACATGATCTCCTGCTCGACGAGGATGCGCGCACCCCACTCGGCGTCTCGACCGCGCCCGTGGGCAACGGCCTTCTGTTCGAGCCAGCGGCTCGACGGCTGCCCGTCCGGGGATCGATTCTCGGTATACTCGACGTTCCCGCCGCTGTGCCGGACGACCGTGAGAGACGCGCTCGGAGAACCGAAGTCGGCTGCCGCGCGAACGGGCACGTCGAGCTTGATGAGCGGATGCTTGGCGAACCGCTCCACGACTTTCGCTTTGACGCCGTTCAGACGAGCCCCCGTCACCACGACCGGCTTCTCGGGGTGGCTCTCGTCGGCCCTGATGGTGATGTCGATCCACCCGTCGATCGACGTGAGGGGATGGTTCTCGTCGAACTTTCGGTTCGGGGACGAGTCGTTGCTGCTGGTCTCGGCGACGTACCGGACCCACTTGCGGACGCTGTGCTCCGCGTGGATCAAGGATGCGAAGGTTTGGTCGGCCGCGAGCGCTGCCGTCACGGACTTCATCGCCGCGATCGCCTTCCCGGGATCGACCTTGAGGGTCGGCAGCAGCGCATTGTGCGCGGTCGCGACGAGCTGGTTCGCGCGCAGCTGGCTCTCGTCGGCGAGCGCGTCACGCTGCAGCATGAAGAACGCTGCCTTGGGATTTTCCGAGCGCATCGCGAACGTGTCGCCATCCGCCGTCGTGCCGACATCGGGATCACCGCCAGGGCTGATGGACGTGCCTGTCGTCGACCCGCCCGGCCGCAGCTTGGCGGACTTCTTGATCGTCTCCTTGAGCCCATCTGTGAAGATCGCGGCGATCGCCTTGCTGGGCGACACCTCACGATCTGGCAGACCGCCGGGGGAGGGCACCTTGAAGGTGGCCGTGAGAAAACCCTCCAGTCGCTTCGCGATGCCGCCGGCGATGCCGGCCGTCGCGGCGTCCAGCGCCATCCACGCGAGTTGCTCGAGGAGAGATGGCTTGACGATCGTCTGTTGACGAACGAACTCACCAATCTCGGTCTCGGCCGCACCGATGCCGTTGAGGCGTTTTTGATAGAGGGCCGTGAGGGCCAGCTCCGCTTGGTACCGTGCTTCAGCCAGCTTCCCCTTGTGGCCTTCGTGGAAGTGGGTGTCACGCTCGGACTCGGCGGCGATCTCCTGCTCGACGCGCGCGCGTTCGGCGGTGGCGTCCGCCGACTCCTTGGCGTTGCGGGCCGTCTCCTGGTTCGCCTCGCGTTCCTCGGCCCGGTTGGGACCGCCGACATGGTGCGCGCCCGCGACGACGGGGTAGCGAAACGTCTCGTGCGGCGCGTCCATGATCGCGATCTCGAGCGTGCTGGCCAGCTCACCTTTGCGCGACGGCTTGACGTCGAACGCGAGCGCCTTGGTCTCGTCGTAGGGCTGCCCGGCGCCGGGCAGGTACAGTGGCGCGGCGAGCAGGCGGATCGCCGGATCGCCGTGCAGGCTCGCTCGGATCCGTGGCCCCTGCTCGCGACCGAGCGCGAAGATCGATGCGGTCTCCTTCGTGCGCTTCCCGACGACATGATCGCCGAGGTCGATCGTGGGAGGCGCCGCGAGCTTCCAGGTATTGGCAGCGTTGTCGATCGCCGGCTCGTGGTCGCGCGGTAGCGCGCTGGTCGCGTCGTTGTGTGGCGGTTCGGGCTTCACGGCTTTCACGGCCTTCGCAATTCGTGGTGTTCCGCGGCCGACCAGCGACATCGTCCCGCCAGGACCACGATCCGCCGTCGCGATCAGCCAGCCACGCTCCACAGTCTCGGTCATGGGCTCGAAGCGCACGACGATGCTGGCAGACGATCGCGGCCCGATCGATGTCGGCGGGGTTTCGTGAACGGTGAACGCGCTCGTTCCCGCCGCGTAGACGGAGTCGAGCTGTCTCGTGACATTGTCGTCGTTGAAGACCTGGAGCGTGACATCGCGATGTCTTCCGACCTCGAGCTCGAGGTTCAAGGCGGTGGGCCGTGCCCAGTCCATTGCCCAGCGCAGTGGTTGAAGCGCTTCCAGGCCGGGGAGCACGTCGCGCCCGGAGCCGGGGCTTGGTGTGTGCGGAGTTTGCGCGCGAGATACGCCGGTGACCAGCCGGTCGACGTCCGGCGGCTCGGGCTTGTTCACGGGACCGAACGGGCGGTCGCCAGGCTCAACGGAGCGCGCATCGGGTGCAACCGTCGCGCGGAGAGGGTCGTCGTGGGTGACTGACATGAGCGCGCCTATCGGCTGATCGATCGGCCGGTTGCGAAGGACTTCTCCGCAATGGAAACGCAGGCTTACAAGACACCCGCATCCGCGGCCACGTCCGCTCGATACGTCGCGGCCATGAAGCCAGCACTCGCGACCGTGTCCCCACCCAGCAGCGACGAAACCCTCGAGTCGCAGCTCACCGCCATGAGACAGCGTGAGGTCGCGAATCAGCGCTCGATCTGGCAGGCGCCGGTCGCTGACGTTTCGATCACGAAGCCCGTGACGATCTCGATCGAACACCAGATCGCGGCGCTGATCGTACGACCGATCGAGCCGGGGGAAGGTCATCGGACCGGGAACGATCGGAAGGAGCGCGAGCTCCTGATGCTGCTCGAGACGCTCACCGCCGTCGAAGCCCTGACGCTGCGCCGCCGGCTTGCGTGCTCGAGACCCGACGACGCGCTCGCCATGGCATTCGGGCGGCTCGTGGTCGAGCGCCGCACCCGGGTGCTGGCATTTCTCGACGACACCCGCCGCGGGATCGCGCTGCGCCAACGGACGTGATCCAGATCGCCAGCGGACGCCTGTTACGAACCACCACGAACATCCGCGGGCCGCGCCCGCCGACGGGCGTGCTGGCCATCGGTTCAGGTGTCGCGCCCGCGACCCGCTTGGCGCGCTTGGCCGCCGAGGCCTCGGGTCACGTCATCTTTGGGATCACTCACGGCAGCCCGGTACAATTATTTCATATGCCCGCACGCTCCATCGGCACGGCCACCATCTCGTTCGGACTCGTGTCGATTCCGACGAAGCTCTACACGACGAACGAGACCTCGGGAGACATCAGCTTCAACATGCTGCACGAGGCCGATGGAGCGCGCCTCAAGCAGCAGTACATCTGTACCAAGTGCAACGAGGTCGTCGACCGCGAGCACACGGTCAAGGGCTACGAGCACGCCAAGGGCCAGTACGTCGTGCTGTCCGCCGAGGAGCTCAAGGCGCTCGACGCGGTCGCGACTCAGACGATCGCCCTCGAAGAATTCGTGCCCGCGAGCTCGCTCGATCCGCTGTACGTCGAGAAGTCCTATTACCTCGGACCCGACAAGGGCGGCGAGCGCGCCTACAAGCTGATCCGCGACGCGATGCTGGAGACCGGGCTCGTCGGCGTCGCCTCGTACTCGGCGCGCGGCAAGCAGTACATCGTGTCGCTGCGGCCATTCAACGAGGGCCTGATCATGCACCAGCTGCGCTACGCGGCCGAGGTCAAGCCGTGGACCGAGGTGCCGCTGCCCGACCTGCCGGAGCTCAAGCCCGCCGAGCTCGGGCTCGCCAAGCAGATCATCCAGCAGATCGCGTTGGACACCTGGCACCCGGAGAAGTACAAGGACGAGGTCCAGGAGCGGATGGCCGAGCTGATCCAGAAGAAGGTCGAGGGCCAGGAGATCACGAGCGCACCCGAGGCACCGGCCGGCAAGGTCATCGATCTGATGGAGGCGTTGAAGGCGAGCCTCGGGATGTCGAAGTCCGATGACCGCAAGCCGGCGCTCGCGGCCGAGTCGAAGACCGCCGCCGCCGCCGAGGCCGCGCCGAAGAAGAAGGCCGCGACGAAGAAGAAGTAGGTCGGTGGGGCTCCCGCGCTAAGGTCCCGCGGTGCCCGAGCTGCCGGATGTCGCGGTCTACGTCGAGCGCCTGCGCGCGCTGACCGTCGGCCAGCCGCTCGAGAAGATCCGGATCGCGAGCGTGTTCGTGCTGCGGACGTTCGCGCCGTCGCCGCGCGAGCTCGAGGGCGCGACCGTCGAGGCCGTCGAGCGGATGGGCAAGCGAATCCTGATCGCCGTCACCGGAGATCGGTGGATCGTCATCCACCTGATGATCGCCGGGCGGCTGCGCTGGAAGCCGCGCGGCGCGCCGGTGCCCGGCAAGATCGGGCTCGCCGCGTTCGATTTTCCGACCGGCACGCTGATCTTCACCGAGGCGTCGCCGAAGAAGCGCGCGTCGCTGCACCTCGTCGCGGGACGCGCGGCACTCGCCGACTTCGATCACGGCGGGCTCGACGTGTTCGCCGCGAGCGTCGGCGAGTTCGCGGCGCGGCTGACCTCGGAGCGCCACACCGTCAAGCGCGCGCTGACCGATCCGACGCTGTTCGACGGCATCGGCAACGCGTACTCCGACGAGATCCTGCACGCCGCGAAGCTGTCGCCGTTCCGGATGACGTCGGCGATGACCGCGCAGGAGATCGCGACGCTGCATCGCGCGTGCGTCGCCACGCTCGAGACCTGGACGCAGCGGATGCGCGCGGAGGTCGGCGACGGCTTCCCCGACCAGGTCACCGCGTTCCGGCCGGAGATGGCGGTGCACGGCAAGTACGGGCAGCCGTGCCCCATGTGCGGCACGCCGGTGCAGCGCATCGTCTACGCCGACAACGAGGCGAACTACTGCCCGACCTGCCAGACCGAAGGGCGGTTGCTCGCCGATCGCGCGCTGTCGCGGCTCCTCAAGGAGGATTGGCCGCGCAGCCTCGAGGAGCTCGAGGACCGCCGTCGACCGGCCGGGACCGCGAAGCCCGCACCGGTGAAGGCCGCGAAATCTGCAAAGGCCGCGAAGGCCAAGGCCCCACGGCGCGAGCCAGCCGTGCCGGATGTGGGAGCTGACGCCGGCAACACCGCCCCGGCGCGCGGGCTTGGCCGAAAGCCCCGGCCCGGTTAGATCGGACCGTCCACCCCATGCGTTTGGGCCGGAACACGTTTCCGTCCTCGAAGGGGTGTCATGAGAAAGCGACTTGCCGGGTTCCTCCTTGCTTCAGCACTGGCCGCCTGCGGGCCGAAGACGGGCTCGACGTTCGTCAAGGTCGACGACGTCGCGCTCGGGCGCGTGGTCATCTACCGCAACGGCGTGGCCTACTACGAGCGCCGCGCCACCGTGCAGGGCGGCTTCCTCACGGTCAGCGTGCCGCGCGATCGCGTCGACGACTTCTTGAAGTCATTGACCGTCGTCGACGCGATCTCGAAGCAGCCGCTTCCCGTCTCGATCCCGCGTCAGCAGGCCGAGGACGGTGCGTACCTCGTGATGAAGCTGCAGCTGCCGAGCAAGGACAAGGCCGACGTCGTGCTGACGTACGTCACCGAGGCGCCGGCGTGGAAGCCGAGCTATCGCGTGGTCGTCGGCGACAAGGGCAAGGTGATGCTCGAGGGCTGGGCGATCGTCGACAACACGAGCGGCGAGGACTGGAAGGGCGTGCTCGTCGGCGTCGGCTCGAGCTCGGCACTCTCCTTCCGCTACGATCTGTGGAGCGTGCGGCAAGTCCAGCGCGAGACCCTCGCGGACGCCGAGCGCTTCGCGGTGGCACCGCCGACCGGCATCTCGCCGTACGGCGGCGGTCAGGCCGATGCCTCCGGTGGCGAGGTCATGGTCGGCGAGCTCGGCGACGACGAGATCCGCCGTCCCGACGGCCACCCCGACAACAAGCACAGCGAGCGCGTCGCGACCAAGGACTCGTCGGCCGACGACGGTGAGGAGGCATTCGAGGCCAGGAGCGAGGCCTCGAAGCCGCGCGACCATCGGCCCACGAAGGCCAGCAAGAAGGGGTCGCGACGACCGATCGCCGCGGGGCCCGCGCCGACCCGCAGCACGAATCGGCCGCCGTCGGCGACCTCGACGGGGAGCGTGGAGCCGATCCCTGGAGGTGGCGCCAGCTACGGCGACGCGCGCGTCTCGCAGGGCGATCAGAAGATGAAGACCCTCGCGCAGTCGCTCGTGCGCTCGAACAAGACGATCGTCATCGAGGGTTACGCCGACTCGGCGCGGGGCGGTGATCCGCAGCGCCGCGCGAGCGACCGCGCGAACATCGTCCGCAACCAGCTGATCGATCAGGGCGTGCCGCCGGGCCGCATCAAGGTCGTCACCAAGCTCGAAGCGAACCGACCGGAGCGCGTGCGTCTGGTCGCCCAGGCCGCGAGCCCCGAGGAGCAGAAGGTGCAGGCGGCGGGCAAGGCCGCCGCCGAGCTCACCGCGCAGCCGGTCGGCGAGAGCCACTTCGCGAGCCCGACGCCGATGACCGTCGAGAAGGGCGCGTCCGCGATGGTCTCGATGGTTCGCAAGGAGACCGACGGCGAGGTCGTGTACCTCTACGACGCCGAGAGCGATCGCGGTAACGCGAACTTCGCGTTCCGCGCGGTGCGGTTCACGAACCCGACGACGTCGACGCTCGAGACCGGCCCGGTCACCGTGTACGGCAACGAGCGGTTCATCGGCGAAGGCCTCACCGAGCCGATCCCTCCGAAGGCCTCGGCGGTCGTGCCGTACGCGCTCGACCGGCAGATCGTCGTCGAGCGCAACGACGGCGAGGAGGACAAGATCTCGAAGCTCGTCACCCTCCAGCGCGGCATCCTCACCGCGCAGGTCCAGCACATCCGCAACAAGAAGCTGACGATCACGAACCGCCTGCGCGAGCCGGCGACCGTCTTCATCCGCCACACGATCAACAAGGGCTGGACGATCGTCCAGGCGCCGGACTCGTTCGAGCGCGTCGGTGACGCGCACCTGTTCAAGATCCAGCTCAAGCCGCACGAGGTCAAGACCGTCCAGATCTCCGAGGCGACGCCGGTCGAGCGCACGCTCGATCTCAACGCCGACGTCACGCTCGGCATGATGAAGGTGTTCGTCGAGACCGCCGACGGTTCGCCCGAGCTCAAGGAGCAGCTCCGCAAGCTGCTCGGCAACCACAAGAGCCTCATCGATCTCGCGCAGGAGCAGACCAGCCTGCGGCGCCGGCTCGGTGACTACAAGGAGCGCATGGACGAGCTCCACGCGCAGATCCTGACGCTACAGGCAGTCAAGACCGGCAACGATCTGATGAGCCACCTCAAGACGAAGATGCGCGACATCTCGAACCGCGTGCAGAAGACCACGATCGATCTCGTCGACTCCGAGGAGAAGATCATGCTCGCGCGCGTGCGATTCCAGGATGCGCTCGCCGAGCTCACGCTCCCAGATGCGACGGCACCGACGACCGCGGGCGCCGGCGCCGCAGCTGCCGCGAAGTCCAAGCCGTAGTGCAACCGGCAGTCCGCGGCGAAACCTGACCGCGCGACTGTCAGAGGTTCGTCGCCGCCGCGAGGCTCCGCACGATGGGTGACCGTTGCGCGGGGCACGCCGCTTGCTCATGCGTCCGGCATGCGTGGCCTGATGACGAGTGTGCTGATGTTTGCCGGGTTCGCCGGCTGCGATTACGCCGAGGACGACACGCCGGCCGATGCGCAGATCGATACGCCGCGTGACGCGCCCGCCGGCTGCACGCCGCCCGAGGAGCTCGCCGAGGTCGAGCTGGTCGTCAGCGGCGTGGTGACTGATCTCGCAACGGGTGCGCCCGTCTCCGGGGTCACCGTCGACATCGCGCACGCGTGGTCGCCGCGCGGATGTCCGGACAGCGACTGTCCGGCGCTCGGCACGTTCATCACCGCGGCCGACGGCAGCTTCGGGCCGGCGACGATCCAGGCAGGCCCGCACCCCGGCATCGTCAGCGGGACGCAGTTCCTCGCGTTCCTCGCGCACGGCGGCGGCCTCGCGTCCACCGTCTCGGACACCCGCTTCGCCTGCGACCGCGGTCCATGCACGCTACCGGCGCACGCGCTGGCGGCACCGGCGGACGCGCTCGCCGCCCGCTGGCGCGCGGGCCTCGCCGACGGCGGGATGCCCGATGCCGCGACCCGGGGCCTCGTCGCGTTCACGTTCCGCGAGGTCGGTGGGGCACCGGCCGCGGGCGTAACCGTCAGCGCGGGCCGGCTGTTCTCGGAGCAGCCGCTTCAGGCCGGATCGCAGGTGCGCTTCCTCGACACGACGGGCGAGCTCGCGCCGGTGATCCAGGCGACGACGCCGGCATCGGGCACCGCCTTGATCGGCGCCGACATGGGCGACCCGCACGTCTACGTCGAAGGGATGCGCGGCGGCGACAAGTGGCTCTCGACCGGCAGCATCGTCGCGCCTGGCTGGATCTTCGTCGAGGACAAGACGGTCTACGTCCCGCCGCCGCAGTGATCGCGGATGCCTTGCGTCGCAGCGTTCCCGCGGGAACGTCGCTGATGATCCTGATCGCCGATGCCGATGCTTTCGCGACGGCGACGACGCGACGACGGCAGAGTTCCATCAAGTACGTGACGGCGATCGGGGACGAGCGGCCGGCGGAAGCGGACGGCGTTCCCGCGGGAACTCTTCGGGGCGCGCTCGCTCAGCTCGCTGCGGCGGCGACCGGCAGCACGCGATCGCGGAGCGCGGCGAACTCGGTCGGGTCGTGCGCGCAGAACATCGCGACGTCGGCGTAGCTCTCGCGGAGCTGGCGCAACGCCGCGAGCGACGCGCGGCGCGCGGCGGGATCCATCTGGGTCGCGCGCTCGAAGGCCGCGAAGCCGAACGGCACCGGCTTGTCACCGGCGACGGAATGATGATGGAAGTACGCGTCGCCGGCGTGCACGAGCCAGCGATCGGTCGGCTGGCTGCTGTCGCGGACGAGCACGGCAGAGTGGCCGCGCGTGTGACCGTGCATCGGCAGGAGGCCGATGTCGGCGTCGAGCCCGCGCAGCCGCGCGATCGCGGGGAGGCCGCGCCAGGTGTCGCCGTCCTCGGTGTAGACCTCCCACCTCGGGTTGTGGCCCCAGTGCACCGCGAGGTAGCGCTCGCGCTCCTTGAAGGTCCGGCGGGCGAGCGCGGCGGCGTGCTCGCGCGAGTGCAGGTGGACGCGCGCCTGCGGGAAGTCACCAAGACCACCGGCGTGATCGAGATCGAGGTGAGTGACCACGATGTGGCGAACCTCCGCGGCCGTGAACCCACGGGCCTCGACCTGCGCGAGTGCGGTCTCGGCGAGATCGAGCTTGGGCCCGGTCAGCATGCGGAACGATCGCGACAGCCCGCTGAGCCCGGCGATGTCGCGCGTGCCGAAGCCGGTGTCGATCAGCACGAGGCCGTCGCGCTCGGTCTCGACGAGCAGGCAGTGCGCCACCATGTGGCCACGGCTGAAGGCCGAGCCGCCGAGCGCGAACCCAGCGAGCGGGCACATGGTCGCGCAGTTGAGGTGGTGCACGGCGCGAATCGACATCGCGCCAGCCTATCGCAGTCAGCGCGCGCGGTCAGTGAAACCGTGGACGGCGCTGTCCTGATATCCGCGCATCGGCTCGATCGCAGGCGCCGGCACGGTGACGGTCACCTCGAGCGGCGCGAGCTCGGTGGACGGTGCGACGAGGCGCTCGGGGGCCTGCCGCGCGAAGTTACGCAGGTAGCTCGCCGCGCCCATCACCGCGAGCATCCCGACGAACGCGACGATCATCGGCACGGTACGCGGCCGGAACCAGCGCCAGCGCGCGGCGAGCCACGCCCGCAGATCGACGGCGAGCTGGATACCTGGCTCGCGCGGGACGAGGGTCGCGACCGGCAGCTCGGCGGGCGGCTGATCGAAGATCATGTCCTCATGATTCACCGCGGATTCCGATGCGGCAACCTTCGAGCGCAGCTTCGAGATCGGACGGCGCCGGGACGTGTAGGACCGCGTCGTGTAGGGCAGGGTGCGCCGGCGCGCGCCGACCGTTTGCGGCCGGGTCGGCAACCAGCCGGGCCCGATCATCCGAGCTCCGGCGCGGCCTGACCGCGAGAGGCAAAGGCGCCGTTCTGCTGGTAGCGCTTGCGCTGCAACTTGTTGAGCGTGACGCGCGCCTTCCAGCCGAGGTACGCGCGACCGAACGACATCATGTTGGCGCGATCGTAGTACGGGTTCTTGAGCCCGGTCTTCTCGGCGATGCTGACCAGCGCGAGCACTTGCTCGGCGACCGAGACCGGACAGCCCTCGAGGCGGACGACGTCACCGCGCAGCTTGTTCTTGGCGGTCGCGAGCTTCACGAAGATGTCCTCGGACTTCACGGTGTGCGGATCGTACGTGTCGCGCTCCTTGTAGAGGCTCTTCATCTCGATCAGGTTGCCGTTGATCTTGCCCTTCCAGTCGACGCAGTCGCCGATGAAGATCACCTTCTCGCCGGGCTTGGCGTCGATGTCGCCCTCGTACTTGCCGAACACGACGTGGAGGCGCGGCATCTTCTTGTCGGTCTCCTTGTCGAACACGCGCAGGATCTCGATCGCCTCCTCGATCGCGCCGGGGCAGCCGCCCCAGCATTACTCGCCGGCCTCGGCCGCTGGCGGTGGGCCCGCATAGGCGGTGATGTTCGTGCCCTCGAAGTACTTCTCGACCCGGATCAACCCGACCTTGAACCCGGCCGCGCGCTGCTGCGCCTCCTCGAGGCTGACGTCGCCGGTGATCGCGATCTTCGAGAGGTCGGTCGTGCCGAAGCCGTGCTCGGACGCAAGCCGGATGTGATCGACCGACATCGGATCGACGCCGATGATCGAGCAGCAGACCGCGTCGAACGCGACCTGGCTGTTGCCCATGATGATGAGCCCGAGCGGGAACGGCGTCGGCGTCAGCATGCGGCCCTCGCCTGCGGTGATCGCGTCGATCGCGATGAACGACGGCTGCACGATGTGCTGGAGGTCCGCGATCTTCTCGTTGAGCTTGTGATCGTGATCGATCAGGCGATGCCGATCGTCCTGGATGCCGATGTACGCCTTGAGAGAGAACGTCACCGTGGTCCACGGGTGCGCCTTGAACTTCGGGCAGTTCACGAAGAAGTCGGCGCGGGCGACCGGCTCGGGCGTGAACAGGTAGTCGCGCAGCCGGTTCGGATGCGAGATCGGGATCTCGACCTGCTGCTCCTCCTCGAAGCAATACCGCTTGACGTCGATCTTCTTCAGCATCGTGTCCCAGCCTGACTCGCGAAACGCGACCCGGGTCGGCACCGTGATCCCGCAGCGCTCGCCGGCCGCGAGCTCGGTCATCGACGAACCGCCGACGTCGCGCAGCGCGCGCAGCACGCCCTCGCCGAACTCCGGCCGGGTGTACGCGAACGGGAACAGCGGCCCCGCGGCGACGAGGTTCGGCTTGACCAGCGTGCGTCCGAACGGCCGCAGCCCGAGCTCCTCGAGCCCCTCGCGGATGATCGTGCGGATCCGTTCCGGATCGTAGTCACGACAGCTGCGGAGAATCACCTTTGGCTGGGCCGGGATCTTCATGCGCCCAGCATAGCGCGCGCGAAGCCTAGCGCGTGGGCGCGCTACCGGCGGCGTCGGTACCCGTTGGAGCAGGCGCGGCAGGGTCACCAGAACCGGGCGCGCGGGCTGCGACCTGGCCACGCGGGCGCTGCTCGGCGATCGAGATCCAGCTTTCGACGGCGTCGAGATCGGCGTTGATCTCGGTGAAGCCGCTCCGGAGCTCGGTTCGCAGCGAGTCGCCCAGCTTTTGGAGGGCCAGCCGATCGCCCTTCGCGGCGAGGCTCTTGATCTCGGTGGTCGCGGTCGTCGCCCTGGTGCGCAGGGCGTCGAGGCGGTTCATCGCGGCCCCGAAAATCTGGAGTGGCACCTGGGCCTCGGCCTGGCTGACGCCGAGCGAGTTACCGCGCTCCATGATCGCTTCGCCGCGACGACGAAGGTCGTCGAAGCGGGCGGCGTAGCTCGTGACCATCCCGGCCGTCTCTTCCTGCAGGTGCGGCAGGTCAGACGTCTTGCCGCAACCGCCGGAGAGCACGAGGGCGAGGGACAGCGCGATCAGGGAAGCGAGGATGCGGATCTTCATGACTGCCTCGGGCCGGGATGGAGGGACCGGGATTCACTCCCGGTCCCGGGCTTGTCGCAGGATGTGTCGGTCCAGTCAAAGGGGAGGAGCGTCATCGCTCCAGGCGCTGCCGTGGGCATCGACCTCGTCGACGAACGACAGGAACGCCGCGTAGTACGGGTGGTCGCCGAGAGTCGCCGAGTCCGCGACGACGAGCAGGAACCGGCGAGCCCGGGTCAGCGCGACGTTCATCCGCCGGGTGTTCGCCAGAAAGCCGATCTCGCCGCTCTCGTTCGACCGCACGAGATCGACGATCACCGCCTCCTTCTCGCGCCCCTGGAAGCCGTCGACGGTCCCGATCTCGAGACCCGCGGCACGCTCGGTCCGCAGCAGCTCGCGGAGTCGGCGCGCCTGCGCGGAGTACGCCGCGATGATCGCGATCTCGGTCGGCGGCAGGCCGCGCGAGAGCAGGCGTCGCGCCTCGGCGGCGACCCGCTCGGCATTGCCGCTGTTGAACGTGCTCGGGTCGAGCTGGAACGACGGCATGTTATTGAGCGAGCCACCGGGATCGAAGTCGGTACGCTGCTCGAGCCAGTCCTTGCCGGCGGTGTCGACGAGCCACAGCGGGCGCGGGCGCAGCGGATCGGGACGGACGTCGAGATCGGCGAGCTCGTGCGCGGCTACCGCGGGCGCGGCGACGAGGCGGGCGTCGTACATCGAGCGAGAAGGGAAGGTCATGATCTCGACGTGCATGCGGTGTTGCTGCACGAGCATCATCGAGCGGTCACGACGACTTCCGACATCGTCTTCGGGCGTAGCGTCCTCGGTTGCAGCGCGCGCGCGCTCCTGTTTCACGAGTCGCTCGAAGATCGTCGTGCCGAGCATCGCCTCGACGCTCGGGCCACCCACGACAACCGGCCCGAGCTGGTTCGGATCGCCGGCGAGCACGCCGACCTTCGCGCGCGCGAGCGCGACGAGCAGGACCGGATCGGGCGCCTGGGTTGCCTCGTCGATGACGACGCAATCGAAGACGGTGTCGCCGAGCAGCGAGTGCTGGCAACCGATGCAGGTCGCGAGGATCACATCGGCACGCCCGACGATGGTGCGCGCGGCGTTCGCGAGCTCGGCCGCGGCGTCGCGATCGAGGGCCCGGGCCTCGCCCCACAGCTCCTTGGCCTCGGCACCGCGGCGGCCCGCGGCAGTCTTGCGGAGCACGCGGGCCCGGTCGTGCCACTCGCGCGCGAGCCGCGTTGCCCCATCGGCCTCGACCTGGGCATCGAGCGTCAGCGTCGCGAGCGCCGGCGAGATCCGTGCGGGATGACCGAGCCGGACCGCGCGCAACCCTGCCGCCGCGAGCCGGATCCCGAGGTTGTCG
>JBKJUF010000170.1:0-7225 GCA_046590445.1 Kofleriaceae bacterium | reverse complement strand
CTTGTCGGTCAGGGCACCGCCGAAGGTCTTGGCCTCCTGCGGGGTCAGGCCCTCGGGGACCGGCGTGCCGCCGAGGTTTGGCGCGAGCGAGTAACGGATCATCCCGACCGCGCCTTCTCCTTCGAACATCACCGGCCCGCTGTAGCGCTCCATCACCGGCGCCTTCGCGAGGGCAAGGATCGTGTCGGTGAGCCGCTTGGCCTCGCCCTTGAGCTCGTCCTCGGTCGGCAGGTCCTTCGCGGTGTGGCCGTAGCGCAGGAAGTACTGGCTCAGCGCCTGGCCATCGTCGGCGAGGCCGCTCGCGACGACGACGACGCCACTCGCGCGGCGCGTATCGGTAACGCTCGTGCCCTCGGTGGTCAGGTACCAGCGGCGCTCGAGGTAGCTCGTGACGGCGACCCGCGAGTCGCGGATCTGGGCATGATCGCGGAACACCGCGGACACCGACTTCGCGCGGGCCTCGAGCTCGTCGAGGGTCTCGAGGGGCGCGACGAGCACCGGCTCCTCGCTGATCACGGCCTTCTCGGGCGTCCATGCCGGGACGTCGCTCGGCCGCGAGGCACCACCTGCGCGGCGGGCCTCGAGCTTCTGGCGGAGCTGGATCAGCGCCTCCTTGTAGGCCGAGTCGGTGACGAGCCAGGCCGCACGGCGTGCGATCCGTGGCGTGGCCTCGAGCGGCAGGTTGAGCGCGACGACGCCGTCGAGCTCGTCGGCCTGCGGCACCACGAAGTTCGAGTTGTCGAACGCCGGCGTGCCGACGCGGACGCGCGCCTCGAGGTTCACGAAGTGACGGTTGCGCTTGCTCGTCGTGTGGCCGAGGGTCGCCGCGACGTCGTTCACGTCGACCTCGGTGATCTTGTAGGAGATGTGATAGGGCTTCGGAAAGCCCTCGATCTCGAGCGACGTCATCGCTCGGTTCATCTCCTCGGCGATCGCGTCGACGATCTCGTCCGTGACGGCCTTCGACGGCGGGCCGACCGGCTCCTTGGCAGGCTTGGCGTCCTTGGCGTCCTTGGCGGGCGGCGCCTGCTTGGGCGCGCTCGTGGCGACGGCGGGGACCAGCGCGAGCAAAGCCGTGAACAGTGCGCGCTTCATCGCGAGCCTCCTTGCTGACGCTGACGCTGACCTGAGTCGCGGATCGCGGGCGGCTGAAGGACCGGCGGTCGATCCGACGGGATGAAGCCCTTCTCGACCTCGATCTTCTCGAGGAGCAGGCTCGGCGCGGAGGCCGACACCGGCACCCAGCCACTCTCGGCGCCGCACACGCCGTTGAACGTCTCGACCTCGCGGCTCGCGGCTCGGATCGACTGCAGCGCGACCAGCGGCGTGCCACTCATGTCGATGCCGCGCACCAGCTCCTTGCGGCCGTCCGCATAGAGCCGGTAGGCCATGACCGGGTTGACCTTGAAGGCCTGCGGCGCGAACGCCGAGGTGTTCGTGAAGCCGCCGCTGATGTCGGTGAAGATCATCCCGTACGGCCGCTTCTGGCGCTTGATCTCCTCGATCAGCATCTTCTCGAGCTCGGCGCGCGGCACGCTCTTCGAGGCCTCGACGACAAGGTTGCCCTGGCGTGCGACCGGCGGCAGCCCCGGCGAGTGACGACCGTGACCATTCGAGTTCTCGAAACCCTTGATCGGGTTGCGGCTCATCACGAAGCCGACGAGCTTGCCCTTGTCGATCAGGTTCGCGCGCTGCGCACGCACGCCCTCGTCATCGAACCGGTAGAAGCCGTTCACCTGGACGCCGTTGAGCGTCACGATCGATGGATCGTCGAACACGGTGAGCCAGTCGGGCGCGATGTCCCTGCCGACGTACGATGCGAAGGTCTGGCCGCCGGTCTTGTCCTTCTGGCGGTGACCCTCGATGCGGTGGCCGAAGACCTCGTGGAAGAACACGCCGGACGCACGGCCTTCGAGGATCGCGGGGCCGACGTAGGGCTCGGCGAGTGGGGCATCGTCGAGCGCGTCGAGGTCGGTGGTGACCTCCTTGATCATCGTGTCGATGTCCGCATCCTTCGGCAGGTCCGCGGGCGTGCGCCCGAACCGCTGCTCGAGGCGCGACAGGCTCATGCCGTCGTCGGCCTTGACGCCGACCGAGACCGAGAACTGCGCGTTGGTCCACGACAGCTGGAGCTGCGTGCCCTCGCTGTTCACGAAGTACGCGGTGTTGAGCTGGAACAGGACCTGGCAGGTGCCGCGCGTCGCCGGCTCCTTGAGCGCTTTCGCCGAGCACCGCTTCAGGCGATCGATCCACGTCTGCTTGTCGAACTTCAGCTCGGCCGGCCTCTCGATATAGGTCTCGGCCGGTGCCGACGAGAAATCGTCGACCGGATCGCGGGCCTTCAAGGTCGCCTGATCCTGGCGGACGTAACCGTAGGCGACGACGGCCTCGCGATAACGGCGATCGGTCTCGAGCCACAGCGCGTTCGCGAGCGCCTGCTTGTCGTCACCGAACGGCACCACGCCGCGGCGGGTCAGCGGTGCGTTGAGCCCGTTGTTGTCGTCCGCGAGGGCTCGCGTGTTGTCGAGCTTCGGGCTACCGACCCGCACCTCGACGTCGAGGTTGCGTGCGGTGTCATCGCTATCGGCGATCAGCGCGCCACCCTCGGCCTCGAGGTTGACGACGCGCTGCTCGACGAGCTGGTAGGCGAGGTAGTACGCAGGATCTTTCTGGGCCTTGAGTGCGGTGATCTCGCGCTCGTTCTCGGCCTTGAGAATATCGAGGACCGGTGACCGCTTGTCGGGCGCGTTGCCCTCGGTGGGCGCGCTGGCCGTGGTGTCGATCTTCGTCGGGATCGACTGCAGATCGACCTGGATCTCGGCGGGCGCGACGGAGCCGGGGCCATTCTTGGTTCTGCCGTTACCCCCGGAGGGACAGCCTGCGAGCCCCGCGATTCCGACGATCGCGCCGAGCGAGAAGATCCATCGCATATGGCCGAAACACTAGCACGGCTATATTCTGCGCCACGGTGTCGTTGGGCCGTCCTACCGTGCTGGTTGTCCACGAGGACGGCGACTCGCTCGATCTACTCACGAGGTTGTTCGAGGCGAGCAACTTCGAGGTGGTCACCGCTGTCACCGGATTCCGGGCGCAGTCGCACCTCGAGGGCGACCGCCGGATCGATGTCGTCGTCGCGCCATGGGACTACGAACACACGGTCGGTGCCGACGTCTATCGATGGGCGCTGCAGCGGCGCTACGATCTGCGTGACCAGTTCGTGTTCCTCGCCGCCGAGGTCCCTCCCGAGTTCGACCGGGTCGTGGCCGGTCGGTGCCTCGCGGTGTCGATGTCGCGGCCGAACGAGGTCGTGCGGATCGCGCACGCGATCTTCCGGCGCGCCGAGAGCCTCGAGCTCATGCGCGATGCGGCGTTCTCCGAGCTCGATGGCGACAAGCCGACCCTCCTGATCGCCGACGACGAGCCTGTGCTGCTCATGGTGATGGGCGAGCTGTTCGCCGAGGCCGGCTTCACCGTCACCAAGGTCGAGAGCGGCAATGCGGCGATCTCGCGCATGGACCTCGAGGACTTCGACGCGATCGTCGCCGACTGGCAGATGGACGATGGCAGCGGCGCCGATCTCTATCGCTGGCTCGCGTCGCGCAAGCCGTGGCTCGCGGAGCGGCTGGTCTTCTTGTCGGGGGCCGAGAGCGAGGACGCCGGGACCGTGGCGCCCGGGCGGCCGATGTTTCGTAAGGGCCAGGACTCGAGCGTGCTGATCACGGTGCTGCAACAGATCGTGCGAGAAGTCCGCGGCGAGCGGCGCGAGTAACGGACCGTTCCCGGGCGCAGGCTTGCGGCGATCGCGAAACTGGCGAAGCTTGGACGTGGCCCACCCGACCCGCCGTGACGTGCTCGGTGCACTCTCGCTTGCTCGTCGCGTGTGGCAAGGAGAACCCGATGACGACCACCACCCGTATGCCCGTGCTATTCCAGGCACATGGCGCACCGCCGCTGCTCGACGATCCGGGCTGGATCGCCGAGCTCGCGGGTTGGGCGAAGGCGTTGCCACGCCCGAAGGCGATCGTCGTGATCTCCGCACACTGGGAGGCGCGACCGGTCTCGATCGGCGCGACCCGGCCCGTCCCGCTGATCTACGACTACTACGGCTTTCCCGAGAAGTTCTATCGCCTGCAGTATCCGGCACCCGGGGCTCCCGACGTCGCGTCGCGGGTGCGCGAGCTGCTGCGCGGCGGCGGCATCGCGAGCGTCGACGAACCGGCACGCGGCCTCGATCACGGCGCGTACGTCCCGCTGATGTGCATGTACCCGGAGGCCGACGTGCCCGTGCTGCAGCTCTCGTTGCCGAGCGAGGAACCGGCGGAGCTGTTCGCGATGGGGCAGGCGCTCGCGCCGCTTCGCGACGAGGGCGTGCTGTTGATCGGCAGCGGGTTTCTCACGCATAACCTGCGCGCGCTCGGCCTGCGGTCGACCCCGGCGTGGGCGAGCGAGTTCGACGGCTGGGCCGCCGACGTCATCGCGCGTCACGATCATCGCGCGCTCCTCGACTACCGCGCCGGCGCCCCGGGCGTTCGCGAATCACTGCCGACCCACGAGCACTTCGTGCCGGTGATCGTCTCCGCCGGCGCGGCGCCCGACGGGGCGGTCACGTTCCCGATCACGGGCTGGTGGTGGGGTGGGGCGATGACCCGGCGATCCGCTCAGTTCGGGTAGTTGCGCCGGCTCCCACGCCGTTCGACTATGCAGCGTGCTCGCTCGCATCCTCGTGGACGGCAAGATCTCTGCGACGACGAATGCCGCCGAGATCCGCGAAGCGCTGCTGGGCGGTAAGCGGATGTGGCTCGAGCTCGAGCGCCAGTCGCCCGATGCCGACGCGCTGCTCACCGAGCTCAAGATCCACCCGCTGACGATCGAGGACATCTGGGCCTCGGGCAGCCAGCCCAAGATCGACGACTTCCCCAATTACCTCTACGTCGTACTCCACGGCATCGGCTCGGCACGCCGCAAGAAGCTCGAGTTGGTCGAGGTCGACGTGCTGATCGGCGAGACCTGGCTCATCACGCACGATCGCGTCGGCCTGGTCGCCGATGACGTTGGCACCGATCTCGATCACTCGCCGCGCCTGCTCGGCAAGGGTGTCGCCTGGCTCGCGCACGCAGTCCTCGATCGCGTCGTCGATCGTTACCTGCCGGTGATCGGCGAGCTCGACACCGAGATCGACGACCTCGAGAACGATGTGCTCGAGAAAGCTGGCACGTCGCGCGGCAAGGGCGTGCTGACCCGCATCCTCGCGTTCAAGCGCACGCTCCAGGAGCTACGTCGCATGAGCATCCACCAGCGCGAGATCCTGCTACGGCTCTCGCGCGGCGAGTACGAGGAGATTCCTGCCGACGCGTTGCCGTTCTTTCGCGACGTCTACGATCACTTCCTCCGCGTCCAGGACATCACCGACGGCTATCGCGACATGGTGACGTCGGCGCTCGACGCGTACCTCTCGGTGCAATCGAACCGGATGAACGAGGTGATGAAGACGCTGACGCTGATGTCGACGATCATGCTGCCGCTGACGTTCATCGCCGGGATCTACGGCATGAACTTCAAGACCGAGAAGTCGCCGTGGAACATGCCCGAGCTCGGCTGGTTCTACGGTTACCCGTTCGCGCTCGCCCTGATGGCCGTGGTCGCGCTCGCGATCCTGCTGTGGTTCCGCCGCAAGGGTTACATCGGCGGCCGCGACCTCCGCGAGCCCGCGACCGAGGACACCGTCACGAAGAAGCCGCGCAAGGCGAAGAAGCCGGGCACCAAGCGGCCGCCGCCGGCTTAGTTCGTTCCGAGGACGTCGCGGGCGATCCGCTCGAAGCGATCGAGGGCGTGCAACAGCCCGTCGAGCGGACACTCGTCGGCGTTGAGCATCAGCAGATAACCCGGGGTGCCGCCGCGGAACCGGCCATGCGGATCGTAGAGCAGCCAGTCGTTGGGCTGTCCCCAGTTCGCGAGGGGCACGCACTCGTCGAGACCCGTCGCGCCGAGGCTGACCGAGCTCTCGAGGTACGCGCGTGCGCTCTTCGCGAGATCGGTCTCGTTGCGGTAGTCGACGGTGCCGAAGAACACGTGATCCCAGAGCGTCATGCCATCGCAGATCGTGAGCAGGGCGCGAAAGTCATTTGGCAGCTGGACCTTGCGGATACGCTCGGCAACGAGCACCGCGTCGAGTGTTGCTGGCGGCTCGAGCTTGGCGACCTCGCCGAACTCGCGCAGCGTGCGGACCGCCGAGTCGAGGGACGCACGCACGCTGCCGAGATACCGCGCGATGTCGACGGGGATCACGGGAGCAGCGGCGCGATCGAGGAGCGCCTGGAACTGCGGATCGTCGAGGTATGGCGCGAAGTCCTCGTCGCGGCGGAACTGCGCCGCGCTGATGCCAGACGACAGCGCGGCATCGATGGCGCGCATCATCGCATCGCGATCACCGGCGACCGCGAGCGCGCAGGCGACGTTGAAGCGCAGCTCGGGGCTCGCGTCGAGCGGGACCAGCGCGGTGAGCCGGGCGATCCGCTCGCGATCATCACCGATCGCCGCGAACGCGTTGCGGAGGAACTCCTGGGCGTGAAACCCGGTGCGCTCGGGGAAGCTCGACCACCGGCCGAGCACGAGATCGAGGAGCTGCTTGACCTCGGGACCACCGCGATGCTCGCGCGCGATCGGTAACAGCAGGAGCTGCGCGGCGCCGAGCGCGATCTCGCCCTGCTGCTGCGTCGCCCCGGCGGGAATCTTGTGGAGAAACGCGCGGAGCGTTGCGATCGGATCATCGGCGTCAAGAATCCGCACGACCTCACCACCGCCGGTGATCGCCTTGTGCGGCGAGACCGGCACCTCTGCCGCGCCGCGTGACTCGCCGCGTGACTTCGGTGCCTTCCCGGGCTTCGCCGGCGTGCGAGCAGGCGCGGCGACCTTGCTGGCGGACTTCGCGGCGATCGGCGCCTGCGCCTTCGACTTGGCAACGGTCTTCGCGCCGGTGTTCGAGGCAGTCTTCGTCGCGGTCTTCGCGGCGGCCTTTGTAGCGTTCGCCTTTGCCGTGGGCTTGGTCCCGGGCTTCGACTTCGCGTCGACCTTCGCCCTTGCCCTTGCCTTTGCCTTGGCACTGGCGGGCGTCACCTTGGCCTTGCCCGGCGCGGGCGTCACCTTGGCCTTGATGGGCTTGCGCGCTGGCATCGCGGTCGGCTTCGCCGTGGACTTGTTCATTGGCTTTGCCTTGGCATTCGCCATG
>JBKJUF010000727.1:0-5713 GCA_046590445.1 Kofleriaceae bacterium | reverse complement strand
CGATCGGCTTCCCACGCACCGCTGACCCAGACGTGGGTCGAGCCACGACGATCCCAGTGACCGCCGGTGTACGTGTAGCCGGGACGCCGCGCGCTCCACGAGCCGTCGACCCAGATGCTGCCGTTCCAGTAGCCCTGGATGTAGACGTACTCGGGGCGCTCGACTTCCCAGGTGCCGGCCTGCCAGACCCACTGGCCGTTCATCATCACGTGGCGACCGTTGACGAACACGTAGCCGGGTCGATCCTCGTAGTAGAGATCCGCCTCGACGACCGGCGCCGGAGTGCTGTACTCGACCGTGGCGACGGCGGAGGTATCGGCCGTGGCGTACGCCCCGCCACCGCCCGACGCGTGATAGCCCGACGTGGTACCGGCGGAAGCATGACAGCCGGCGCCAGCGGCGAGCACGAGCGCGAGAGTTGCGAGGTGTTTCATTGCATGCACCTTGCGCCGCTTTCGACGCAGCACAAGCAGCGCACGGTGTGCCATTTGCCGCCCGCTTCGGCGTGGTAGTTAGAAGACGTGGCGCGCTATGCGATCGGTGATGTCCAGGGCTGCATGGCGAGCCTGCAGCGCCTGCTGGCGTTGATCGACTTCTCGCCCGCGCGCGATCAGCTGTGGTTCGTGGGCGATCTTGTCAATCGCGGGCCGCGATCGCTCGATGTGCTGCGGTGGGCGCGCGAGCATGAGGCGCATATCACCTGCGTCCTCGGCAATCACGATCTGCACTTCCTCGCGCGCGTCGCCGGTGCGGCCCCCGCGAAGAAGCGCGACACCCTCGACGAGCTGCTCGCGGCTCCAGATTGCGACAAGCTCGCCGACTGGCTGCGCCAGCGCCCGCTCGTTCACGTCGAGGACAACCACGTCCTCGTCCATGCCGGCCTGCACCCGACGTGGACCGCCGACGACGCGCGCGCGCGCGGCGCCGAGATCGAGCACGAGCTGCAGGGCCCGACCTGGCGCGCATTCCTCGCCTCGCTTGCCGGCTCACCGCCGCGCTGGGATGCTCGTCTCGGTGGTGGCGATCGCTGGCGCTCGATCCTGGCATTCCTCGTCCGCGTGCGCACGTTGCGCCCCGACGGCCGCGTCGAGCCCGACTTCGACGATCATCCGTCGAAGGCACCTGCGGGCCTGGTGCCGTGGTTCGCGTTCCCGAAGCCGGCGTGGGCGACCCACAAGGTCGTGTTCGGCCACTGGGCCGCGCTCGGCCTCGCGCTCGGCCCGCACCACATGGGCCTCGACACCGGCTGCGTCTGGGGCCAGTCGCTGACCGCGATGCGGCTCGACGATCGCTCGGTGTTCCAGGTCAAGGCCGTCGAGGCCGCGAGCTGAGCCACCACCCGTGCGCCACCCGAACCACCACGTCCGGTGACCCGCGCGGTTCGGACGATGTCCCGTCGGCTGTCGACTTCCTCGCGCCAACGAGCCGATGATGTGGGCACGCCACGAGCACGAGCGCACGAGTCGGCGACACCACCTCGGCGAGCGAGCTCGACAGCAGCGTGGCGCTGCTCGTCGAACGCGAGGTGATCGCGAAACGGCGCGCGGGCTCCGGCGGAGAGGATCAGCTCGTATTTCGACATGCGCTCGTTCGCGATGCCGCGTACTCGATGCTGACCGATGCCGATCGCGTCCTCGGTCATCGGCTCGCGGGCGCATGGCTCGAGCGAAACGGCGAGCGCGACGCGATGACGCTTGCCGAGCACTTCGAGCGAGGCGGCGTGCCCGACCGTGCGATCGTTTGGTTCGAGCGCGCAGCGGCGCAGGCAATCGAGGGACACGATCTGGAAGCGGCAATCGCTCGCGCAGAACGTGGCATCACTTGTGGCGCCGGCGGCTCGACGCTTGGTCGTCTACGTCTGATCCAGGCAAGCGCCCATGACTGGCGCGGCGAGAATGTCGAAGCGTGCGACCGTGCAGCCGAAGCCTTCGCGCGATCGGCGCACGGTAGCGAGCCGTGGTTCGCCGCGGCCTGCGAGCTCGCCGTCACGTATCGACGGCTGGTCCGCCGCGACGAGCTTCGCGCCCTCGGCGAGCAGATTGCAGCGATCGGACACGTCGAGCTGACCAATGGCGAGCCGCTCCGCGCCGTGGGCCGGATCATCATTCAGCTCGCGATCTCGGGGTTTCGCGAGATCGCAGAACCGATCGCGCGGGGGCTCGCGCGGCACGAGGCGTTGCTGGCCGGCGGCCCCGGAGCACGCGCATGGGTGCTCGCGCGCCGGGCGATGTTGACGCTGGCCGGCGGCGATCCGACGGTCTTCGTGCGAGACGCAGAGCTGATCATCGGAGCCGCCGATGAGAGTGGAGACCGGCGCAGCGCGTGCAACATGCGGCTCTATACCGGCATCGCAGCTCACGAGGTCGGTGCGCTCGAAACGTCCGAACGCGTCTTGCGTGAGGCGATCGCGATCGCCGACCAGACCAGCTTTCACACGATGCGCACCACGTGTCGCACCGAGCTCGCGAACGCGCTTTACAAGCTCGGGCGCCTCGACGAGGCCCGCGCGCTGCTCGCACCCATTCCCGACCAGATGCGCGCGCAGCGTGACCGCATGCAGGAAGCCAGCTCGCGCGTCTCGCTCGCGACGATGTTGCTTTGCGCGGCCGAGCTCACGTCCGCGGAGCACGAAGCACGACTCGCCACCGAGCTGCTCGCCGAGGGGTCCCCGTTTCAGGCGGAGGCGCTGGCCACGCATGCCGATGTTCTGCTCGCACTTGGGCGCACGACCGAGGCGCTGACAGCCGCCACGACCGCGATGACCGTGATGAACGAGAGCGCTCAGATGGGGGGGGCCAGTCCGATGGTGTACCGCGTCTACGCCGACACGCTGCGGGTTAGCGGTGACGTCGAGGCTGCGCGCGTGGCAATCGAGCGGGCACGCGCACTCCTCGTCTCGAAGGCCGAGAAGTTTGCGGAGCCGGCCTATCGCACGACCTTTTTCGAACGTGTGCCGGCGAATGCGAAGGTGCTGTCGGCTGCGGCCGCCATGTCACCGTAGCCGTCGGCGGCGGGAATACGTGATCCTCCGGGAGCTCGTCGATCGCCCCGGGCTGCGAATGACGTACCTCCAAGGAGCGCTGGAGCTGATGCCCCCGTCCCCTGACCACGAGATGTGGAGGACCAATATCGCGAACCCGACGACTGCTATCTCGTTCGGCAAGCAGCTCGAGGACTTCGAGGAGATCGTGCTCGAGGTCATCCTCACCTCACCGCTCCTCAACAAGCTTGACGTGTACGCCGGATTCGGTGTGGCCGAAGTGTGGATCTTCAAGGACGGCAGCTTCCGGATCTACGCCGTCGATCGGAACACCGGCGGGTACGCTCAGGCGGAGCGAAGCACGCGCTTGCCCGGGCTCGATTTCGCGATGAGCGCTCGTTACGCGGTCCGCCCCGATGCACCTCAGGCGCTGCGCGAGTTCGAAGCCGAGCTGCGCGGCCGAGTGTCACCGAGCCAGCGCCGCCACGAGCGCGCGCGCGAGCCGCCGCTTTCCTTCTTACCGGACGGGGTGACGACGACGGCACCGACGTTCTCTACGCGCACGACCAGATTTCGCTGGCGTGGCGACGCGGCACGACCATTCTGCGGCGCACCGAGCCGCGAGGCCGGCGGTCTCCGTCGATCAACGTCGACGGCCCGGCTACAAGTACGAGATCACGAACAACTGGGGAGAGCGCTATCCAACGACGAAGACCGACGTAACTGGATTACTTCTTCTTCGGCGTCAGCTCGATCGGCGCGACGTTCGCGTCGGCCGTCGAGAACTCGACGTCAACGCTCGCGACGGTCGCCAGCGCGTCGGTCTGCACGGTGCTCTTGCGGACTTCCTGGACCGCGGCGCCGAGCGCGGTCGTCGGGTTCACACCGACGGCCTGCTTCATGACCTGGCCGAGCGCGACTGCGAACTCCTCGGCGGAGCCATAGCGGTTGGCGGGATCGACAGAGAGCGCGACGTCGAGCACGGCGACGAGCGCGGCCGGCAGGTCGGTGCGGCGCTGCTGGATCGGCGGCACCACGCACGCGCGGATCTTCTTGAAGATCTCGATGTCGGTCTTGCCGTCGAACAGCCGCTCGCTCGACAGCGTCTCCCACAGCACGCTGCCGACGCCGAACAGATCAGACTGCACGCTGTTCGGCTTGCCGTGCGCGACCTCGGGGGCGAGGTAGCTGAGCTTGCCCTTTACCGTGCCCGGCGCGGTCATGCTGCCGGCGCGGTCGCGGGCGCGCGCCAGGCCAAAGTCGGTGAGCTTGACGACTCCGTTGGTGCCGAGCAGCACGTTGTGCGGCGAGATATCGCGATGGATCACCGGGGATGACGTGCCGTCAGGTGCGATCCGGTCGTGCGCCGCGCCAAGGCCGCGCAGCGTGCCGATGCCGACGGCGACGGCGAGCTGCCACGGCACGAAGCGACCGCCGTCGCGGTAGAACTTGACGAGTGCGGCGAGGTCGATACCCTCGACCCACTCCATCACGAGGTAGTACGAGCCGCCGACGCTGCAGAAGTCATGGACCTGGACGATGTTCGGGTGCGCGAGCTCGGAGCCGACGCGCGCCTCCTCGATGAACATGTCGATGTAGTTCTTGATCGCGCGGTACTCGGGCTTGATGTGCTTGATCGCGACCGTGCGCTGGAAGCCGGCCGCACCGCGGACGACGGCCTTGTAGACGGTCGCCATCCCGCCCTCGCCCGCGATCTGGACGAGCTGATACTTGCCGTCGATCGTCTGCCCGCTGAGATCCGCCACCAGACCCAGCTTACAACAAACCGGCTCAGCCAAGCTCGGCGGCGAGCGCTGCCTGGGCGGTCTCGAGCTCGGCCATCGCCTTCTCCCAGCGCGGGCCCAGCTCGTCGAGCTTGTCGGCGGCGGCCTGGTAGTCCGCGAGCAGCTTGTTGCGACGGGCGGCGTCGTCGTAGACGGTCGGGTCCGACAGCTCCGCGGACCGCGTCTTCTGCTCGGCCTCGAGCACGCTGATCCGCTCCTCGAGCTGCGCGACGAGCTTCTCGAGCGGCCCGAGCTTGGAGCTCTTCTTCTGCCGCAGCTCGGCCTCGCGGCGCTTGCGCTGCTTCTCCTCTTCCTTGGATTCCTTCGCGACGACCGGCTTCTGCGGGACCGCGCCGCGCGGATCTCGCTTGGGTCCAGCGCCCGCGGTGTCGTCGGCGGCAATCGCGATCCGGCGCTGCGCCATCGAGTACAGGTATTCGTCGAGCGTGCCCGGATAGGTCTCGACGCGCTGCTCCTCGACGTTCCAGATCCGGGTCGCGAGCGAGCGGATGAGGCTCCGGTTGTGGCTGACGAACACGAGCGTGCCGTCGAACGTCGCGAGCGACGCCGCGAGGCTCTCCGAGGAGGCGAGATCGAGGTGGTTCGTCGGCTCGTCCATCAGCAGCAGATTCCCCGGCTTGACGAGCAGCCGCGCGAGCGCGACGCGCGCCTTCTCGCCGCCGGAGAGCACCTTGACCGGCTTGTCGGTGTCATCGCCCGAGAACATGAACGCGCCGAGGATCGAGCGCACCCGTGCGGGCGGCGTGTCGGGCGATGCGCGCTGCACGACGTCGTAGACCGTGGAGCTGAGGTCGAGGGTATCGGCGTGGTGCTGCGCGTAGTAGCCGACGTTGACGCCGCTGCCCATCTTGATCGAGCCAGCATCGTGCGGCAGCTCGCCCGCGATCATGCGCAACAGCGTGGTCTTGCCGGCACCGTTGACCCCGAT
>JBKJUF010000523.1:0-6259 GCA_046590445.1 Kofleriaceae bacterium | reverse complement strand
ATCTCCGGCGCGCCGAGCCACCACGGCCATCCGACGCGGCCGACGACGAGCACGAGGGCCGCGAGCAGCGCGATCAGGCCGAGCACGCGACGCGCCGGCGTGCGCACCGCTGCGAGCGCGAACAAGGTCGCGCCGACGAACAGGCTCGGTGCCCACGCGCGATCCCCGGCGACCGCGATGACCGCGCGGTCGGTATCGCTGGCGCCGAAGCTGCCCGGGACGATCAACTCGACGAGGCGGGCGGGACGGAGCCCCGAGGTTTCCACACCCGCGGCATCACCGAGGTACAGCAGCGCGGGCAACCACTGCGCGAGTCCGATCGCGAGCCCCGCGCCGATCGCGATCGCGAGGTAGCGCGCGCTGTGCCGCCGCCCACCGAACACGATGGCGAGCGCGAGCGCGTCGATCAGTCCCGCGAGCACGCCCGAGAGCGCGACCAGCCCGAGCAGCACGCCGAGTAGCGCGGTCGCGTGAGCACGCGTGCGCCGATCCGCGGCGTCAGCGAGCCAGGCACCCGCGAAACCGATCCACGGCAGATGCGCGACCGCGGGCAGCGCACCGCGCACGGCGAGGCTCGCGAACAGGCCGCTCGAGATCACGAGCAACGCGACGACGACCGCGGCAGGCTCGCTCGCACCAGCCGATCGCGTGCCGGGCGATCGCATGCCGCTCGTACCGGCCGACCTCGCGCCGGGCGATCCCGTGGCAGTCAGTCGCCGCCGTGCCCACAGCGCCATCCCGATCGCCGCCCACGCGAGATGCGCGAGCGCGACGAGATCGAGCGCGTGCGGCGTGGCCGCGATCCAGGTGGGCGGATACATCGCGCCATGCGTCGGCTCCGCCGCGAGCGGTACCCCGAGGCCGGTGCCTTCCCACCACGCCGGCCAGGCGCCGGCCTGAACGATCTCGGCCGCGGCGAGCCGCGGTGGTGCGACGTCGACGTGATAACGCGGATCCGACCAGGTCTTGCCACCGGTCACGACACGCGCGTCGATCGCCACCACGGCGAACACGAGCACGAGTGCGACCAGCGGAAACGATCGCGCCTGCGTCGTCGTCACGTCGCGTTATCTTGACATGGCGCGGTGCCGGGCCGAAAACGTCAGGCAGTGCTTCGTACACGCTCGCCGCTGATCGTGCTCCTCGCGCGCGTCCTCGGGCTCGTCCTCGTCTTGGGGGCTTGCAAGCGGGATCCCGCGGCGGCGCCGCCGTGCGGGGCCGTCGGATCGAAGCTGCTCGTGATCGCGCGGAACAACCTCGACGGTGGTAAGGCGCAGCACGATGACACCACGCGCCGCGCCGTGCTGGCGCAGCTGCCCGCGATGCGCGATGCGCTCGTCCACGCGTGCGAGGACACCGGGTGGAGTGAGGGCGTCCGACGCTGCATGGTCGGGTCGGTCGATCACGGCGCGTTCGAAGCGTGCCGCGCACAGCTCACCGACGCACAGCGGCAAGCGCTCGAACGTCGCAGTACCAGATCGCGCTAACGCGATCTGTGGTAGACCACTGATCCAGGGATGGAGATCGACTTTCCGTACGTCCTTGCCGAAGACGATGCCCGCTCGCGGCTCGAGATCCTCGGCCAGTACCTGCAGAACAAGCACGGTATCAAGGTCTCGTGGGTCGATCCCGATCGCGCTCGGTTCTCCGGCAAGTACCTCGTCGTCAAGATCGATGGCGAGCTGACGCTAGGCAACGGACGCGCACAGTTTCGCGGTGAGGACCCCGGGTTCCTCTGGCGGGGCCGAGCCAAGGACTACATCGAGAGCAAGCTCGCGAAGTACCTGGACCCCAAGGTCACGGCCGCCGAGTTACCGACGAGTTAAGAGCGGCGCTACCTGCTGGGCAGGTGCGCGAGCTGGCGGATCGCGATCGAGACTGCGCGATCGGCATCGGAGGGCGTCATGCCCTGACGCTCGAGACGACGCTGCAGGCGTTCGATGATGCTCCACAGGGACATGTCGATCTGCGCCTTCATGATGTTCCTCACGTGTGATGGTCGCTGTCGGTCTAATCGTAGAACCCGACGCCGCGACCCAGTTGCATGCCTCGCGCCCACGCCGAGGTGCGGCGATGTAGGCTGCCGTTTCGTGAAGCTCGCGACCTGGAACATCAACTCGATCCGCGCTCGCAACGACCGCCTCCTCGCCTGGCTCGACCGGGAGCATCCCGACGTGCTCTGCCTACAGGAGACCAAGGTCGAAGACGCAGCCTTTCCGTTCGAGGTCTTGCGCAAGGCGGGCTACGAGGTCGCGACGTTCGGCCAGCGCAGCTACAACGGCGTCGCGATCGCGTCGACGCGACCGCTCGCGGACGTGACACGCGCGTTCGGTGACGGCGCCGACGATGATGATGCGCGCTGCATCGCTGCGTCGACGCACGGTGTGCGCGTCGTCTGTGTCTACGTCGTGAATGGGCAGGAGCTGACATCGGAGCGCTATCCCTACAAGCTCGCCTGGCTGCGTCGCCTTCGCGCCTACCTCGAGAGCACCGCGACTCCCGAGACCCCGCTCGTCGTGTGCGGCGACATGAACGTCGCGCCCGATGATCGCGACGTGTGGTCCCCGGCGAAGTGGAAGGATCAGATCCACTGCAGCACGCCGGAGCGCGAGGCACTCGCCGAGGTCGTTGGCTTCGGCCTCACCGATCTGTTTCGGCTCCACCAGGGCGACACCAAGCTGTACTCGTGGTGGGACTATCGCGGCGTCGCGTTCTTCAAGGATCAGGGCCTGCGCATCGATCACATCTTCGCGACGAAGCCACTCGCGGATCGCTGCACCGCATGCACGATCGATCGCACCGCGCGCAAGGGCCAGGACGCCAGTGATCACGCGCCGGTGATCGCGACGTTCGCCGACTAGATTCGCGGCGCGGCCGGCGCCAGCTCGGCGCTCTCGCGCAGCTTCGCAGGCACCGGCACGTACTCGGGCATCGGCTGCACGGGCTGACGCTGCGGCACTGGCAGATCCGCCGCGGCCTTCGCATCGATGCGTGACAGCTCGCGATACGCGACGAGCCAGCGATTCAGCGCGGTGCCGCTCGCGGCGAGCGCGCTGATCGTCATCACCACGCCGAGGATCGGCACGACCTTGTCGGCGTGCGCGGGGTCCGCGCCGAACCAGCCGGCGAGTAGCGTTCCGGAAGTCGTCAGCAGCACGCGCTCCGCGCGCTGCATCATGCCGCCATGCAGCTCGATGCCGAGGCTCTCGGCACGTGCGCGCGTGTAGCTGACCATCAACGAGCTGCCGATCGCGGCCATCACTGCGAGCAACCATGGGGTCTCGCGGAGGTACCAGGCGTAGCCGCTGAACACGAAGAGCTCGGCCCAGCGATCGGAGACCGAGTCGAACAGCGCGCCGGCCTTGGTCTGCTGGTTCGAGCGGCGCGCGAGGCGACCGTCGAGAATGTCGAGGATGCCGCCGAACGCGTAGCACCAGACCGCGGTGCCGAGGTGACCGAACGCAGCCGCGACCCCGGTCGCCGCGCACATGAACAGCGAGACCGCAGTGATCGTGTTCGGCGAGACCCGGCCGATCATCGCGCGCTCGATCGGGCTGATCATCCACACCAGGTAGCCGGCCATGAACGGTCCGAGGAGCTGGTTGTGCTTGACGTTGCTGAGGCGCGGCGGGCGGCCCGCTGCACACAAGCCGGCGTAGATGATCAGGCCGATCACCATCGTTGCGAACAGCAGCAACGCCGGGGCTAGGAGTGTGAAGCGGTCCACGCGGTTCCTGGGGGTCCTTGCATCTACGACGTGGCCGACGCCGTCAAAAGTCAGTTATCACGGACGTCGCAAAACGTCCAAGGTCAAAGGACGGCATCGATCCCTCAAGGGGTCGAAAGTTATGCAAATGGAGTATTGTTTCGACCCGTGAACACCCTCACCAAACTGTTCGCGACGGCGTTCGGTGCGGGGTACTCGCCGGTCGCGCCAGGCACCTGCGGCACCGCGGTTGCTGTCCCGCTCGTGTGGGCGCTGGCGTCACGGCCAATCTGGCAGTTCGCCGTGATCGCGACACTCGTCACAGCTTTTGCCATTGCGGTTGCCCATCGGGCGGACCGTGTCTGGGCAACCCACGATAGTCAGCGGATCGTCATCGACGAGGTCGCTGGTTACTGCATCACGATGATCCCGGTCGCGCGCGATCACTGGGCCCCGCTCGCGGTCGGCTTTGTCGTGTTCCGGTTCTTCGACATCGTGAAGCCGCCACCGATCCGCTGGCTCGATCAGAACCTGCCCGGCGGCTGGGGCGTCGTGCTCGACGATGCGGCCGCCGGCGTGATGGGCGGGCTCGTCATGATCGGACTTGCCGAGCTCGGCGTGTTCACCGCGCTCGCGGGACTCTAGGTTCGTCATGGCATGGGCTGCGATGGTGGTCGGGGCCCTGATCACGTTCGCGCTCGCCGCGACGGCGACGGCGAATGGCCGCGCGCCCGTCGCGACCGGCATCACGTGCGGACCGCGCGATGCGTCGGCGATCTACGCGCGCACGACGTTCGGGTTGCTCGTCAGCCGCGACGACGGTTGCTCGTTTCGCTGGGTCTGCGAGCGCGCGCTCGGCTACGCCGGGGACTTCGATCCGAAGCTCGCGGTGAGCACCGACGGCACGCTGTTCGCGGCGACCTACGGCGGTCTGCGCGTCAGCCGCGACGATGGCTGCACGTGGACGGAGGCGACCGCCGAGCTGCCCGCGCGCGCGCCCGGGCGGATCGCCGGGATGTGGATCGACGCGATCGACATCGCCGCAACCGGCGAGATCTGGATCGCGACCGCCGAGAGCGCCGCGCCGAACAACGTCTATCGATCGAGCGACAACGGCATGACGTTCGAGCCGCGAAACCTGCATTCGCCGACGGTGTGGTGGAAGAGCGTGCGCGTCGCGCCGTCGAATGCACGCCGGATCTACGTCACCGGATACCAGGTCGCGGGCACGCCGACCGCCCGTCTGCAGCGCAGTGACGACGCCGGCACGTCGTGGACCGAGCGCCCGCTCGCCGCGGCGATGCAGCGCGGCGCGACACCCATGGTCGTCGTCAGCGCGATCGACCCCATGCACCCCGACACGCTGTTCGTGACGTCGATCGGCGCGACGCCCCCGAGCGGCGACCGGCTCTATCGGTCGATCGACGGCGGCGCGACGTTCCTGCAGGTTCTCGAGGCCACGGGGCGGATCCGCGACGTCATTCATGCGGCCGACGGCAGCGTCTACGTCGCGACATCGAGCAGCGGAACGCACCGGTCCACCGACGGTGGCCTGACGTTTCATCCGCTCGCCGGCGCGTCCGAGCTCGGCTGCCTCGCGCAGCGCGCGGATGGCACGCTGATCGGCTGCGATGCGAATCGCGAGGCGGACGACCGGGCGATCATGCGGTCGGTTGATGGCGCGAGCTGGCAACCTTCGCTCGCGTGGAGCGAGGTCGCGGGTCCGCTCGCGTGTGCGCCTGGCACCACCGTGCACGACGTCTGCGAGCCGATGTGGCCCGCGCTGCGTGCCGCGCTCGGCGCGTCCGGGCCCGCGAAGCAGTGTCCGCTCGCTCCCGCGCGTCGCCAGCGGGCGACGCCGCCGCGGGCGGCGAAGCGCGATGCCGGCGGCTGCTGCGAGACCGGGTCACCGCGCGGCGCTACCGGTACCGTGCTGCTCGCGATCACGCTCGGCGGCGTGCTGCGACGTCGCCGGCGCGTGGTGTGCGGCTAATCCCGCGACCGCTTTTGAAACCATGGTGATCATGCGGCCGTGGCCATGATTGATGTGACGCGGTTCGCCGGGACTTCAAACCCGCTGTCGCTCCGGACCCGTCCACCGATAGAAGTTCCTACGACGGGGACCATCGAAACGCGAGGTGGACGCGCCGCGCGTTTGTCGCCGCACGCCTCCGGACGTAGAGCGCGAACGCGCGCAGAGCTCCCGACGGGGAGCTGTCCTCGACGTAAGCACGGCGCTCGATCGACCTCCCCAGCGCTAATGCGCTGCTGCGCGCCCCGGCAAGCCAGGGCTAGCGATCGCCGACGTGGTCGCGCTCGGAGGCGCCGCGCGCCTCTTCGTTCAGCGGTGCGATTGTCAGAGAGCCACGCGTCCGTCCCCGCTTGCCGGCGTTCGCCGGCTTCGCTCCATTGGGGCCCCGCCGGACTGATCGATGTTCAGTCCCCGCCGGGACTGAGAGGCAGGTCGAACACGATCCGCGGAACGGCGCCCGACCGGCTCGTGTTCGACCTGCCTCTCAGTCCCGGCGGGGACTGAACATCGATCAGTCCGGC
>JBKJUF010000512.1:0-4436 GCA_046590445.1 Kofleriaceae bacterium | reverse complement strand
CTTCCCGTTCGAGACGCCACTCGCGAAGTTTCTCGATTACGGCAAGGGCTGCTACGTCGGCCAGGAGCCCGTGTTCCGCGTGTACTCGCAGGGCAACGCAGCGCGCATGCTGCGTGGGATCACGGTCGAGGGCGCGGATCCAATCGCCGCCGGTGCGGGCGTCAAGCACGCGACCAAGGACAACGCAGGACTGGTCACGTCGGCGATCGTCGACGGTGACACCGTGCGCGCCCTTGCCTACGTGCACCGCACCTGCTGGGAGCCGGGCGGCAGCGTCGAGATCGCCGGCCGGCGCGGCACGATCCACGAGCTCCCGTGGTGAACCGCGGGCTGCGCTGGTTGGTCGCCTGGCTTGGCGTCTTCCTTGGCGCCTGGCACGCCGCGGGTTGCACGCTCGTCACCGACAGCTTCGTCACGAATGGCTTCTCCGGCGATCCGTTCCCGATCGGGGTCGATACCCGCAGCGGCGCGATCATCGTCGGCCTGCGCGAGGGCGGCGCCGATCGCCGCGCGGTGCTCGACGTGCTGTCGCCGGTCACCGTCGTCGATCCAGGCCGCGGCGTGGCGCCGACGATCAACAGCTCGGATCTCGTGCTGCTCGGCGAGCGAGCCGGCAGCGTCGGGATGCCGGACCTGCCACGCGCGAGCTTCGACGCCAAGCAGGTGATCCGTGTCCATCCGTGCTCGCAGCAGGTCGATGCCTGCACCGTCGGTTCGACGAGCGCGGCGAGCGAGACGCCGTTCGACGCGCTGATCGGCGCGGACGTGCTCGCCGGCGATGCGCTGCGCATGCGGCTCGGCACCGATCAGATCTTCGTGCTCGCCGACGTCGGTGGCAGCGATCACGACCGGACGTACGCGTGCGACGCCGTCTTCCCGTCGCCGTATCGCGGCGGCGGCACGCTCGTGATCGCCGGCACCGAGGTCGCGTTCCAGGGCCGCCGGGTCACGATGCAGGCGTGCCTCGGCGCGGATCCGGATCCGCTGATCACCCAGAGCGCGCGCGGCGCCGACGTCCTCGTCGTGGTGTCGACGAGCATCGGCATCTCGCTGCTCTCCGAGTCCGCGTACGAGCGCTATCGCCTCGCGCGCCCGGCGGCGCCTCCCCTGCTCGCGCTCGCCGAGGCCGATGTCGCGCTCCCGTCGGGCAAGATCGCCGGTCGGCTTGCCACGATCGACAAGCTGGCGCTGGTGGCCCGCTCCAGCAGCTCGCCGCGCGCGCCGTGCCGGCAGTTCTACGCGCACCACCTGATGGCCGAGCGCGACTGCCAGGCAAGCGATCGCGACTGTCCGTGCGAGAGCGGCGATGTGTTCTGCCCGGTGCCGGGGATCGTCGAGGTCGCGCCCGCCGTCGGCCTCGACTTCCTGATCGTCAGCGACGACAACGCGACACTCCAGGCGCTGCGCACCGAGCTGCGGCCCGACCAGCAAGAGGTCGATGGCATCCTCGGCACCTCGGTGCTGCGCGACGTCGAGGTCGACGTCGATTACCCGCACAACCGCGTGCTCGCCCGCTGCACGTCGGATGCGTGCGAGACCCGACCGGCGATCAACGACCCCTCCGACCGCACGCAGATCAATGGTTGCCTGAGCGCGCCGCCGCTCGGTCCATAGGCTCGCTACTCGATCCGTTCTTCAACTCGATCCGTTCTTCAACTCGATCCGTTCTTCACTCGATCCGTTCTTCACTCGATCCGTTCTTCACTCTTCAAGCGACGTCAGGTTCGCGAGGACCTCGGACGCGGTGCCACGCGCCACGATCTTGCCGCGCTCGACCCGCACGACCTGATCGGCCAGCAGCCGTGCCTCGGCGACCGAGTGGGTGACGTGGACCAGCGGTACGCCGAGCTCGGCGACCAGCTCGCGCACCAGGCTCGTGAGCTGCGCCCGCAGCTCGCGATCGAGCGCCGAGAACGGCTCGTCGAGGAGGACGACGTGTGGGGCCCGAGCGATCGCGCGTGCGAGCGCGACGCGCTGGGCCTCGCCACCCGAGAACGTGCGAGGGCGACGCCGCGCGAGGTGACCGACGCCGAGCCGGTCGAGCAGCACCTGTGCCTTCGCCGGCCGATCCGTGCGCGGCACGTGCTGCATCCCGTACATCACGTTGTGCAGCCCGCTCATGTGAGGGAACAGCGCGAGCCCCTGGAACACGTACGCGAGGCGGCGCTCGTGCACCGGCACCACGATGCCCTTCGCGCGATCGAGCCAGACCTCGTCGCCCAGCGTGACCTTGCCGCGATCGGGCAGCGCGAGCCCGGCGAGCACCGCGAGGATCGTGCTCTTGCCCGAGCCCGACGGCCCCATCACGCACGTGATCCCGGGCGGGCACGCGAGCTCGACGTCGAGCGCGAACTCGCCGCGAGCCAGCTGGATGGTGGCGCGGAGCTCGGACATCAGCTGCGGTTCGGGTGCATTCGCCGGGTGAGCCGGTTCGCGTAGTACAGCATCGCGATCCCGAACAGCGTTGCCGCGAGGGACATCTGGAAGACCTGATCGTCGTTGCCGGCGAGCAGCTGATCCATGACGAAGATCGAGGCGGTCGGCGTGCCATCGATCCGCGAGCCGGCGACCATCTGGGTCGCGCCGTAGTCACCGAGCGCGCGCGCGAAGCCCATCATCGCGCCGGCGACAATGCCGGGCGCCGCGAGCGGCAACACGACCGTGAACAGCACCCGCACCGGGCGAGCCCCGAGCGTGCGCGCCGCGTTCACCAGGCTTGGATCGACGGCCTCGAGCCCGATCCGCACCGAGCGGACGACGAGCGGCAGCGACCCGACCGCGGCGGCGATCACCGCGCCGGTGAACGTGAAGATGATCGGCGAGCCGAAGACAGCTTCCCACGCCCGGCCGAGCGCGCTGTTCGTGCCGAGCACGACCAGCAAGTAATAGCCGAGCACGGTGGGTGGCAGGACCAGCGGCGCCGAGACGATCGCATCGAACAGGTCGCGCATCGGCAACCGCCGCCAGTTCAGCAGGATCGCGAGCGCCGTGCCGACGACGAGCGTCAACAGCGTCGCGAGCGTCGCGATCTCGAACGAGAGCCAGAGCGGTGCCCAGCTCATGCTTCGATCCTCGCTCATGCCACCACCGCTCGTGCGAGCCTAACCGGGAATGCGGACCACGAAGACGGCCCCGAGATCTCCGCGCTGTTCGACGCGGATCGTCCCGCCGTGCGCCTCGACGGCGAGCTTGCAGAAGTAGAGGCCCAGTCCTCGGTTGGCGCGCGCGGCGGCCCGACGCGCCTCGACCTGAAAGTAGCGTCCGAAGATCTTCTCGCGCTCGGCTGCCGGGACCGGCGGGCCGTTGTTGCCGACCGCGATCTCGACGCCGTCGTCATCACGCTCGACGTACAGCGTGCAGCGTCCGCCGCGCGGCGCGTAGCGAGCCGCGTTGTCGAGCAGGTTCTCGAGGATGCGTGCGAACAGCTCGCGGTCGAGCTTGACCACGAGGTTCGGGTCGCAGCGCAGCTCGAAGGCGAGCTGACGGACTTCGAGGTTCGCGCGGTTGCCGGCGAGCGCGCGGTCGATCAGCTCGGCAACCCGGTTCGGCACGATGTGCGCGCGGAGGATGCCATCCTCGAGCTCGTCGACATCGAGGATCGTCGCGACCAGGCCGAGCGCCTTGTCGACGAGCGTGGTGGCGTCATCGACATAGGCGAGCGCGACCGGCCGCTCCTCCTGCGCGAGCTCCTCGCGAAGCAGCTGCAGGTAGCCGTGGATCGCCGCAAGCGGGCTGCGTAGATCGTGAACGACGAGCGCTGCGAGGACACGCTTCTTCGCGCGGAGCTCGCGTGCGGCGTCGGTCTCAGCGGGCGTGTCCGGAGCAGACTCCGCCTTCAGTGCCATCAGCCCACCACACGGTTGCGGCCACCTTCCTTCGCCGCGAACAGGTTGGTGTCGGCTTGCTTGATGAACTCCAGCGCATCCTCGATCTCGCCGCGAAGCGCTGAGACCCCTATAGACACGGTCACGGGGATCAAGGCGTCCTCGAACTTGAACTCGGCGATCTCGACGAGCTTGCGGACCTTCTCGGCGAACTGCATCGCGTTGTAGTGATCGATCTCGGGGAGCACGATCGCGAACTCCTCGCCGCCATAGCGAGCGAGGACGTCTTCGCGGCGGATCCGCGTCTTGATCACCGACGCGAGGTGCTTCAGCACGTGGTCGCCGGCGAGGTGGCCGAAGCTGTCGTTGACGCCCTTGAAACGGTCGATGTCGAACATGATCAGCGAGAGCTCCCGGCGATAGCGTAGCGCGCGTCCGATCTCGCGCTCGAGGGTCTCGACGAAGTACCGCCGGTTGAAGATCTGGGTGAGGCCGTCGACCGTGGTCAGCCGGTAGATCTCCTCGTGGTACGCGTTCTCGATGTTGTTGCCCGAGAGGAACTTGAAGATGCAGCGGCCGACCTTGATCAGGTCGCCGTCGCGCAGGACGTAC
>JBKJUF010000452.1:0-20613 GCA_046590445.1 Kofleriaceae bacterium | reverse complement strand
AGCCCGAGCGCACCCGCGCCACCGATCGCGAGCGCGAGGCGGACCCGGCTCCGCGTGCGCGCGCCAGCCTCGGCACGCGGTGATGGATCGTTTGGTGCCGCCCATGGCGCGACGCTGCCAGGCTCCGCCGTCGGCGCGAGCGCTGGCACCTCGACGACGTGCGTCTTGCCGGCCGATGCCTGTACGGTGCTCTCGAAGCTCGCGCGATCGGGCGCGCTGACCACGACCGCGACCGTGCCCGGATCGACACGCTCGGTGATCTCCGGCCGCACGGTCGCGGGCTGGTCGGCGATCCGCACGAGCGTGCCGGCGAGCCCGGGCTCGGCGAGCTTCACCACGAGCGTCGCGAGCTTCGCGGAAACGGCGGTCGCGCGCTCGCGGGCATACTTCGCACGGCTGTCCTTCGCGCGATCCCAGTCGCGGGCCGCCTCCTCGAACAGCTGCCAGGCGCGGCGAGTCTGGCCCTGGCGCTCGAGGCAGTCGCCGAGGTTCAGCTTGGTGCCCGGCGCCGGGTCGAGCGACAGGCTCTTCGTGAAGCGGTCGCAGGCCTCGGCGTGACGGCCCTGCTTCGCGAGCTCGCGGCCCTCCTCGAACAGCTTCGTCGCCTCGGCAGGCGCCGCGATCGCCACGCGAGCGAACAGTAGCCCGATCACGAGCAGGCTCGCCGACGCTGCCAGCCAGAGGCGTCCCACGCCTCATCGTCCTCCCCCGGCTGTCACGTCGTCAAGCGAGCACGGGTCCGGCTCAGTGCTGGCAGGCCATCGGATCGGCGATGCACGGATCGATCGCGGGCTTGGTCACGACGAGCTCGACGTTCTGCTGCTTGCACGCGGCGATCAGCTGGCGACGCTTCGGCTTGTCGACTCGGGCGAACCACGCCCGCGCCTTGGTCGTCTGCTCGACGTGACACGCGGCGAGCACGCAGATCGCCGGGTTCGACAGCGTCTTCGAGCACCGCGCGACGACATCCCAGTAGCGATGCTCGGCCATCACGGCCTCGAGGTCGGGCTTGCTCGGCCGGGACTTCGCCGGCTCGGCTGCGTCGACGGTGGTGGTCGTGGCGTCGACCGGCATCGCGGCATCGCGGGTGCTCATCACGACCGCGGCATCGAGGAACTGCTCTGGCGTCGCGAGCGCGGCGTCCGGGACGCTTGCCATCACGATCGCGACGCTCGCATCGACAGAAGTGCCGGTCGTCGCGGCATCCGCGGGGCTGCTCGCGAGCGCGGCATCGCCGGGCGCCGCCGCCGCCATCGGTGGCTCGCCCCCACGCATGACGAGCCACATCGTCAGCGAGCCGACGAGCGCGGCGATCGCCATCACCAGGACAAGCTGCCAGCCGAGCCGCGAGCCTCCGGGATCCTGATCGCCAGGCGTCGCGTGGTGGACGGACACCGCTACCGCCGACACGGCGTGGGGCGCCGACGAGGCGATCATCGCGCGCCCGCCCGAGCCGAGCATGGTCTCGCGCGGCCCCGAGCCAAGCACGACGGTGCGCGGCCCCGAGCCGAGCACGCCGTCGCGCGGCCCCGAGCCGATTCCGGGCAGCGTCCGATGTGGCGTGACGTCCGCCGCCGGCCGGAGCGCGATGTGAGCCGCGGGCGCCTGGCTCAGCGACGCCTTCGAAATCGCCTTGTGCTGGGGCCGCGTCGGCGAATCGCCGTCGGGCGTGACGACAAGCTGTGGATCGATGGCCGGCATCCGGGTCGTCGGCAGTGGCGTGATCTGCTCGTCGAGCTCGACCGCCCCGCGCTCGAGCGTCAGCCGCGGCACATTGGCGAGCTGCAGATCCATGTCCGCTTCGACGGGGATCGCGAGCTCCACCGGGATCGGCTCGCTCGTCACGGTCACGCCCTCGGACATGTCGATCGCGTTGCCGTCGAGCCAGGGCTCGGGCCGCTGCCCGAACAGCTCGCGCACGAACCGGCCGAGCGTCGACGCCGAGATCATCGCGCCGGTGCGCGCGGCGGCGTCCTCGAGCGCCTCGATCAGCTCGCTGCCGGTCTGGTACCGCTCGTGCGGCTCCTTCGCGAGCAGGCGCATCGTGATCGCATCGAGCTCGGCCGGAATGCCGGCGCGCCGGGTCGACGGCAGGACCGGCGGCTCGTCGACGATCGCCGACATGCTCTCGAAGTCTCCTGCGCGCTTGTAGAGCCGCTCCGTGGTCAGCATCTCCCACATCACGATGCCGAGCGAGAACAGGTCGCTCCGGCGATCGATCGACGACAGACCACACGCCTGCTCGGGTGACAGGTAGCTGATCTTGCCCTTGACCGTCCCCGACCGGGTCTCCTGCGCGCGATCGGCGGCCTTCGCGATGCCGAAGTCGACGACCTTGACGCCGCCCTCGTAGCTGACCATGAGGTTCGACGGCGAGACGTCGCGGTGGACGATGTCGAGCGCGCGGCCGTCGATGCCGATTCGCTCGTGCGCGTGGTTGAGCCCCGCGGCGGCACCGGCGATCATCGTCAGCACCGCGGCGATCGGCACGTCGCGCCGCAGCGCGCGCGCGTGGTGCAGGAGCGCGCGCACGGTCTCGCCGTGGACGTACTCCATCGTGAAGAAGTACGAGTCGCCGAGCTTCCCGATGTCATAGACCTGCGCGACGTTCGCGTGCTGGAGCTGCGCCGCGAGCCGCGCCTCGTCGAGGAACATCCGCACGAAGTCGACGTCGCTCGCGCGGTGGCGCAGGATCCGCTTGAGCACGCAGTAGCGCTCGACCCCGGTCGTCGACATCCCGCGCGCGAGAAACAGCTCCGCCATCCCGCCCGTCGCGAGGTGCGCGAGCACCTGGTAGTGGTTCGCGGTCGACCCGACCTCGGCGACGGCCTCGGACACCGAGTTGGAGTGTAGCGCGACGGCCCCGAAACCGGGCCCCGCGCGTCAGCTTGCCTTGGCGTTCGGGGGCTCGCTCTTGAGCTTCGGCACCTCGGCCGGGCCCCGTGCATTCTTCGCGGCGAGCGCTTCCTGCCAGGTGACCACGCGATTTCGGCCGGTGTGCTTCGCGTGATAGAGGGCGAGGTCGGCGCGCTCGATCAGCGTCGCGCGATCGCGGCCGTCCTCGGGGAACGCGGCGACGCCGATCGACTCGGTGACGGAGAGTGGACCCTTGTCGGTGTCGACGACGACCCGCGAGATCTCGATGCGGATGCGCTCGGCGACGGTCCTCGCCTGCGCGACGTCGACGTTGTCGAGCAGCACCGCGAACTCCTCGCCGCCGTAGCGCGCGGGGATGTCGATCTTGCGCGGCACTTCCTGGAGCACGCGCGCGACGCGGCGCAGCACCTCGTCCCCCATCGGGTGACCGTAGTTGTCGTTGACCTTCTTGAAGTGGTCGACGTCGCACAGCAGCAGCGCGACCTTGCCGCCGTGGCGCGATGCGCGCTCGAGCAGATCCTCGAACCGCTGCTGGAACGTGCGGTGGTTCGTCAGCCCGGTGAGACCGTCCGTCGTCGCCATCGTCTCCATCTTGCGATAGAGGAAGCCGTTCTCGAGCGAAACCGCGACCTGGTTCGCGATCACCGCGAGCATCTCGCGGATGTCCTTGCCGAACCGCTTCTCGGCGCGCGCGACGAGCGTCAGCGTCCCGATCGGCTCGTCGGCGCAGAGCAACGGCAGGATCAGCAGCGACTTCGCCTCGTCGATCTTGACCTTGCGCGTGTAGATCGGCGCCGAGACCTCGCGGAGCTCGCCGCCGGCCGGCAGGTAGTGCCGATTCTTGACGACCATCGAGGCGAGGCCCGCGTTGTCCTTGAACTCGAGCTCGTGGAGCTGGGCCGGGTCGACGAGCCCCTCGCCGCCCGGGCGGATGCGAACCGCGGTGACCTTGTGGCGCTGGCGCGCCTTGTCGTAGAGCGCGATCGCACCCGCGTCGTATTCGACGATCGCCGCGGCGGCGTCGAACGCGGTCTCCATGACCTGCTCGGGCGTCAGCGCGCGGCCGAGCATCGCGGTCGCCTGGTAGAACCGCTCGTGCTCGTACTTCGCGCGCTCGACGGCGCGGAACACCTGCTCGGCCTGGACCACGCGCAGCACCTGGGCGGTCGCGTCGGCGAGCAGATCGCGATCGGACTCGGTGAACGGCGCATCGCGGTCGGCGGCGAGGATCCCACGGAGGTGGCCGAGCCGCGTGTTGGGCGCGCCGACGTGTGCCGGGCTCGCCGAGCCGCCGAGCGTGGTCTCGATGATCGGCACCGCAACGAGCGCCATGCCGGCGCGCTTGCTGTCGTAGTAGGGAAGCTGACCGGGCTTGGTCGCCGCGCACAGCAGCGGCTGACGATCGCGGAGCACCGCACCGAGGATGCCGGTCGTCGGCAGCCGTGGCGTCTCGGTGATGTCGTCGGCGTCGGACACGACCTCCTTGAGCTTGATCCGCTCGCCATCGTCGTCGAGCCACAGCAGCGCGACCGTGCGCGCCCCGAGCGATCGCTTCAGCGTCGCGAGCACCCAGCTCGCGGCATCGCCGATCATCCCGACGCCGCCGATCGCGAGTAGCCGCTCCTCCTCGTCGCGGACTCGCGGGGCGCGCGAGCTCGGGCCGAGCGACGCGGCGATCAGCCGGTAGTCGCGCGCGGAGTCGCGGAGCGCCACCAGTTCCTCGTCGAGCCGGGTCGCGCGCCGGCGCCGGTATCGCGCGGTCAGGCCGCGGAGCAGGAGCGCGTGGGCCATCGCCGCCCCCGCGATACAGGCGCCGTGGATCGAGGCGGCGAGCAGCGTACGCTCGTCGAGGCCGATCCGGAGGACGAGTGCGGCTTCGAGCAGCAGCGCGCCGCCGAGCGTGGCGAACGCACCGGGCCGCGCGAGCACCGTCATCGCGAACGCGACGAGGCCGTAGAGCAACGGGTACGCCGGCGAGGCAAGCCCACCGGTGACCGCGATCAACAGGTGCGCGCCGGCGACCAGCGCGAGCGCGAGCTCGAGATCCGCGAGGTCGGTCGCCGCGCCGAGCCAGAACGACGCGCGCTGCGCCCGCGCCGATGGCGTCACGAACTGGGCGCGGCGGATCACCGCGATCGCGACGAGGACGGCGACCGCGACCGCGACCATCGTCATCGGCAGGCTCGGCTTGCTTGCGAGCACGGCCGCGCCATCGGCACCGCCGACCGCGACCACCGCGCACGCGACCGCGCCAGCGACCGCGCCAAGCGAGACCTTGACCGCGCGCCGCAGCCCGCGCCGCGACAGCCGCAGCAGGCGCATGCGGGGCTTGCTCGGGCGCGCCGAGCTGCCACGCGGCGTCATCGGTTGCCTTTCGCCGGCGCGGGCTCGGGCGCGACGACCGCGGGGGCGATCCGGATCACGATCTCGTCGGGGTAGACCATGCCGAGGTCGGCGCGTGCGCGATCCTCGATCGCGCTGATCTGCGTGGTCAGCGCGGCGATATCGCGGACGAGCGCGGCATTCGCGGCGGTCAGCGTGCGGACCTCGCCGTCGAGATCGTCGAGCTGCAGCCGGAGCTTGACGGTCCGCGGGTCGCGCCGCATCACCTGACCAGGGACGTAGCCGATCACGATCGCGACGACGAGCGCGAGGCCAAGCCGGGTGCCCCAGCGCCGCGAGGCCGGCGGGACGTGCATGTCGGCGAGGACCTTGGACACCGTAGGTCGACACTACGGATCGCGTGAGGCCGGGCAACTTTTGACATGCCTCACGGCGCGCGTGGTTTGTGGTGGAGTTTCGGTGGCCTGTGTGTACGCTGCCGGCCCACATGCCGGGGATGCGTCTGTTTGTCGTCGTCGTGCTCGCGTCACTCGTGATCGTCGGCTGCGGCGGTGATGACGGTTCGACCGAGCTCGTGTGTGGTACCGGGACCGCCGGCGCGCTCGCCGCGGGCGGCAGCGTCGAGGTCACCGACGGCGCGGGCAAGGATCTGCGCGGCGCGGCGATCGCGGCGACCGCGAAGACGACGGTGCCGGCTGGCGCGGTCTCGATCGAGTGCACGAGCGACATCGTCCCCGTGGGCTTCGTCGCGCTCGGCCCGGCGGTGAAGTTCGGCGCCGAGGGCACGTGGTCGGATCGGCCGTTCGAGCTGACGCTGCCGTACAAGGCCGCGCGATTGCCGAGAGGCGCGTCGCGGCGGCACGTCCGGATCATCGCCCGCCGCGACGGCAACGAGGCGTACTTCCCTGCCGTCTCGAACCGCTTGCTGGACGATGCCGATCGGTTCGCGTCGCGGGTGACGTTCCGTGCCGGCGAGCTGACGACCTACCAGGTCGTCGCCGACGTCAACGCCGGCAAGCCCGAGAGCCAGCAGTTCGCGTGGCGCGGGATCGTCGGCATCTCGATGGGCGGCAACGCGGCGATGTCGATCGCGCTGCGCCACCCCGACAAGTTCGACATCGTCGCGGACCTCGTCGGTGAGCCCGGCCCGTCGATGGTCTACACGCTCGGCATGGTCAACGACTTCGTGTTCGGCGGGTTCTGCACCGCGCAGCACCAGGCCGCCGGCCGCGGCAACATCGGAACGCTGTGCCCGGTCGCGTCAAAGCGTCCGGACCAGTTCGAGATCGCGTCGGACTACGAGCACATGCTGTATCAGGCTGGTGATGGCGTCGGGCTGACCCTGCGGCGCAGCCTCTACATGAAGGGCGTGCGCGACATGTCCCGCGCGCTGTCGAACCCGGCGCTCTACAACCCGGCGCATCCGTACGCACCGCCCGGCGTCGACCCTGCATATCTTTTACGCACCGCGGAAGATCGCTGCGCGAACCCGGTCGTCCTCGGCAACTTCTTCGATCGCGAGTTCAATCCGGCCGGCGCGTCGCCGGTGATCACGTTCTGCGACGGCGGCGATGGCACCGCGCTGGGCTTCGGCGTGTTCGATCCGAGCCTGCCGCAGAACGATCCGGTCGAGATCGCGCTCGCGGTCGATCTGAACAGCAACGGCAAGCGCGACGCCGGCGAGCCGATCATCTCGAATGCGAGCGAGCCGTACGACGACGTCGGCAGCGACGGCAAGGCGAGCAAGGACGAGCCCGGCTACGACGCCCAGGCCAACCCCGATCCGGCGCGCGACGACTATCATTACCTGCGCAACCCGCTCGGCGCCGAAGGCAACAACGCGCACGAGACCGGCGAGCCCTACCAGGACGTCGGCCTCGACGGCGTCGCGTCGACCTGCCAGGCCGGCCAGGCACCGCCGAGCGGCATCGCGGGCTGCTACGACTTCGGCGAGGGCAACGGCACGTGGGACCTCTCGCCGAACGTCGCGCGCTGGTACGACAGCGATCTGATGGTGCGGATGGCGACGCTGACCGATACGCAGCGCCGGCACATGTCGCTGTGGTTCGACGCCGGCATCCGCGACTTCCTCAACGCGTCGGTCTCGGCCAACTCCGCGATCGGCCAGCTGATGGCGAAGTACCAGACACCGGTCGGCGTCTACGACGGGTTCGGCACGCTCGTCGGCGCGTCGACCGAGACCGCGTTCGACTTCACCGAGGTGCCGTGGGCGGACTTCCCGCAGCACGGTTACCTCCGCTACGGCAACCCGGACGCGAGCGCGAGCGAGCAGAACGCCGGTGATGGCCGCCACGTCGGCACGCCGCAGCAGATCATCAACCGGGCGACCACCGCGTTCGCGTGGCTGAACCAGCGCTGGCCGGGCGGTGATCAGACCGACACGCTCGCGCTCGGTGTGTTCAAGCGCACCGAGGTCCACACGTCGAGCACCGGCCGCCAGAGCCCGTACGCGATCTTCCTGCCGCCGGGCTACGAGGACAGCCCGGATGCGCGCTACCCGGTCGTCTACTTCCTTCACGGCTACGGTCAGGAGCCCAAGGATCTGATCGATCTGTCGGCGGTGTTCGCGAACTACATGATCTCCGACCAGCCGCTCGCGACGCGGTTCCAGAAGATGATCATCGTCTATGTCGATGGCCGCTGCCGGCCACAAGTTGACGGCGTCCCCGTCGACCCGACCGGCGACCTCTGCGAGCGCGGGACGTTCTACATGGACGCACCGCTCGGCGGCACCGCACGCATGGAGACGAACCTGCTCGAGCTGATGGATCACGTCGACGCGACGTACCGCACGAAGCGTCCTGCGGCCGCAGAAGTTACGCCTTAGCGCGACCCGTGCTAACGGATTGCGCGTGCGACCACCGCGCGGGATCCACCGCGACCTCCGGCTGAGCCTCGGCGATGCCGCGGGCTACGGCGCGATGGCCGGGGTCGCCGAGGTCTACTTGCCGGCCTTCGCGCTCGCGCTCGGCATGCCGCCCGTGCTCGCGGGTCTCGTCGCGACCGCGCCGCTGCTGGCCGGCGGGCTCCTCCAGCTCCTCGCGCCGCGCGCGATCGCGCGGGTCACCAGCCTGCGCGCGTGGGTGATCGGCTGCATGATCGTGCAGGCGCTCGCGTTCGTGCCGCTGATCGTCGTCGCGCTCGTCGGCGGACCGGCGACGACGACGGTGTTCGCGTCGGCAGGCGTCTACTGGGCTGCGGGAATGGGCGCCTCGGCCGGCTGGAACCCGTGGATGGCGCGTGTCGTGCCCGAGCGGATCCGCGGCAAGTTCTTCGGGCGCCGCCAGGGCCTCGCGCAGGCGACGATGCTCGCGGGCTTGATCGGTGCCGGCCTGGCGCTCCACGCGGCTGCAGGCACGTCGCACCTGCTCGACGTCTACGCGGCGATGTTCGCGGTCGCGTTGGTCGGCCGGCTCGCGTCGGCGCTGATGGTGTCGAAGATGGGTCGCGGCATCGAGCTCGCGCCGCGCCGTCGCATGCGCCTGCGCAGCATCCCCGAGAAGCTGCGTGGCACGCCGCGCGCGTCGCTGCTGACCTACCTGCTCGTCGCGATGGCCGCCGGCTCGATCTCGGGCGCGTTCATCACGCCGTACCTGCTCGACCACCACGGCCTCGGCTACGTGCACTACAGCGTGTTCACCGCGACGATCGTGGTGTCGAAGATCGTGTTCCTGCCGGCGCTCGGCCGGTTGATCCAGCGGGTCGGCGTGCGGCGCGTGCTCGCGAGCTGCGCGATCGCGATCGCGGTGATCCCGCTGATGTACATCGCGTCCGGCAACTTCATCTGGCTCCTCGTCATCCAGCTCTACGGTGGCATCGCGTGGGGTGGCTTCGAGCTCGGCATGCTGATGGCGCTGTTCGACGCCGACGATGACGCCGAGCGGACGACGATGCAGGTCGCGTTCAGCGCGCTGCACGCGATCGGGACTGCCAGTGCCTCGTTCATCGGCGCGGCGCTGCTCGCCTCGCTTGGCAGCGGCAACGAGGCGTACTTCTGGGTGTTCATCGCCTCCACGATCGCGCGCACGCTCGCGGCAGCGCTGATCGTCCGCGAGCTGCCGCGCGTGCTCCTGCGGCTGCCTGGCACGATCGTGATCCGCGCGTGGACGCTCGCGATCCGGCCGTGGGGCGGCACGATCGTGCGGCCGATCGTCGAGGGACTCGGCAAGCTCGGCCGCCGCGACCGCGACGGTTAGCCAAGCTGCAGCGGCGGCGCTCCTTGCCACGGCTCGCGCTCGACCTCGAGCAGGTGGGCGAGCCACTCGGGCAACAGATGGATCGAGGCGAGATAGCTCCCGCCCTGGCTCTCGACGACGCGTCGCAGCTGCACGACGTGATCGTAGGAGGCTCTGGAGACGTCGAGGATCATGTCGGGCTCGCCACTGCCGGTCGCCGGATCGCACTCGGCGACGGGAGACGACACCAGATGATTGCGACACGCGACCGGGCGCACCTCGTACGCGCCGCAGTAGTTGGTGGCCTCGAGCAGCGCGCAGCGGGGCGCATGTTTGAAGAACGCGTCCGTGCGCGAGACGCCCGACGCGACGAGCTCCGGATACTCCGTGCGGTACCACGCAAGCCAGGCGCGCAGGCGATCGCGAATCGCTTCGAGCTCGTCGGTCGACCGGTGCTCGACGAGCCACGCGACGACCACCTCGGCCTCCGCGCGCGAGGTGAAGATCTCGAGGTTGCAGCAGTGCGCGCAGCCCGCCGCGCACGTCGCCGTCACACCGCGATCTGCGAGACGGGTGAGGGTGCTGGTGCGGGTCTCGTCGCAGCCTTGATACACGCGGAGGACCACGCGGCGACGCTCGTCGAGCTTCGCGAGAGCCCGCGCTTTTTCCTGCAGGCGGTGTTCGGTTTTCCCCATCAGACGAGAGGCCAGTCTTCTCACGAGTCGGTTCGCGTCCTCCAGATGAAACTCACCGACTACACAGCTCGGCCTCCGACGGTGGCGATCGCACGGCGCTCGCCTTCTACGAGCCGGCGAGGCGGATCGTGAACGGGTACTTCACCTGCGTGCTGGTATTGGTTTTCGACCGCGGGAACTCGATCTTCGCGATCACGCCCGCGATGCACGCGCCGACCTCGGCGTCGCCCCCGCTCGCCTGCGAGCTCGCGACGTGCCCATCCGGCGCGATCAGGAACTCTGCCGTGACCGTACCGTGGAGCGTCGGCCTCGCGATCAGCTCCTTCTCGTAGCAGTACGCGATCGCGGCCATCTGCCGCTTGAGGTAGCGGCGGATGATCGCCTTGTCGAGATCGCCCGAGATCACGCACCCACTATCTCGCCCGCAGAAGCTCACGCTCGGCACCCGCGCGCGCCGCTGGTGGAGCGTGCCCGCACCGCCGCCACGCCCGCCCCAGCCATCGCCCGCGGTGGTGCCGTTGCACAGCGTGCCGTTGCGATCGACGCCGATCAGCCCGCCGCACGGCGGCGTCGCGCAACCGCCGCCGGGCCCGGCGCCGCGATAGCCGTTCCCGAAGTTGCCGATCGCCTCGCCATCGCCGCCGTACAAGGGGCCGATGACATCCTGGGGATCGAAACCACTCGCGAGATCTGCGGTGCCGACGAGCGCGGCGATGCCCTGCGGCGCGATCGAGTCGAGCGAGCTCAGGATCCCGGCGCGCTGCGCCTGCTCGATCGCCTGGGCACGCGGCAGCGCCGGGTCGACCGCGCGCTTTGCGATCTGGATATGTCCGCGCTCGCGGTCCGATCGTGCATCACCCGCGGTGCCCTCGGCGAATGCCATCGGCGCGCCGCGCCCGCGCTCGGTGTCATCGGGCGAGTCGTCGTCGTCGCGGATCGGCGGCGTCACCTGCGAGGCCGGCGCCGCGGCGTGCAGGGCGACGCGGGGCGGCCACTTCGTCGTGCGCGTCCACGTGAACCGCGACTCCGGCGGGTGACGCTCGACGGCGACGCCCCACACCACGAGGTGCACCGCGAGCGAGATCACGAGGTACGTAGCGGCGCGACGATCGCGGATCTCCGGACGCGGCAGCGTGCGCGGCGGCCTGGATACGCGACGGATCGCGTAGTCGACGAAGCCGACGTGCCCGTGCTCGCTCGCCGTGATCAGACCGTCGCGTACGAGCTCGCGATCGGCGAGCCGGTAGCTGCCACGCGCGTCGACGTTCGCGATGTCGAGCAGCGTGTCACCGTCCGCATCACGCCAGCGAGTCTCGATCTCGAGCACGTCGCGCATGCATCCTGCGACACCGCTCGGCGCGGCGCGTTCCGTCGAAGATCGCGCGCAACCGGCGGGCGGCGTGCGTGTCTACTGCGAGATCAGCGTCAGCGATCCAGGACCGCGTGCCCACAGCCGATCGTACTGATCGGTCGCGATGTCGAGGATGTGGTTCTCGGCGAGGCCGCGCCGGGTGTCGACCCGCCGGACCTTGTGGCCATCCCACGCGGCGATGCCGCGATCGGTCGCCATCCAGACCTGACCGTTGCGGGTCGCGACGACATCGTTGATATCGAAGCGCAGCGCGGCGGGAAAGTCCCACGCCTTGCCATCCCAGCGGCCGGCGCCCGCCGCGGTCGCGACGATCACGTGTCCGTTCGCCGCGATCGTGACCGCGCGTGCGAGCTCGCTGCGCAGCCCGTCGGCGGCCGTCCACAGCTTGACCTCGCCACGGGTGAGCCGCGCGATGCCTTCATTCGTCGCGAAGTAGGCGGTATCGCCGCGGACATCGGCGTCGATCGCACCCGCGGGAATCGGCAGCATCTTGCCTTGATCCTGCGGGTCCGCCTCGGTGCGGTGATAGGTGACCTTGCCGCTCGCGGGGTCGACGATCGCGATGCCGTGCGCGCGGAGCTCGCCACCCTCGCGGTATCGCAGGCCGACCCACAACGCGTCCGATGACGCGAACCGCGCGAAGTTGATCTCGGGCGCATCGCCCGGCGTCGCGAGCGCGACCTTCGACACCTGCGTCCACGTCGTGCCGTCGATGCGCGACAGCCGGATCTGGTTCTCGGAGACCCCGCGATGCAGCGCGTAGATCGCGCCGGCCGGATCACGGACCACCGCGAGCGCGAGCTCGTCGGGCCCGCCCGGCACGAAGCCACCGCCGGTCCAGTGCCAGGCCTGGCGCGCGCCCGTCGCGATCCAGCAGTCGTGCTCGCGCGCGCAGGCGACCGAGAGCTTCGTCGCGTCCTGGAACATCGGCCGCCGGCGCAACCAGTCGAGCGGGCGCGCATCGCCGTCGCGATAGCGTGCGGTCCCGAGCTCGCGCGTGCCGATCAGCAGCTGATCGCCCGCCGCACCGAGCGACATCGCGCCCGGCGGCGTCTGGACGTCGAGCGGATCGATGACCCACTCGGGGGCACCGGACGTCATCGCGACCAGCCGCATGCCGTCGCGCGACAGCGGACGCACGCGCCCGGGCGTCGCCGGCGAGATCCGGTACACGCGATCGCCACCCATGACGACGGCACCATCGCCGCGCCGCGCCGCCGCATCCCACTTGATGTCGGGCAGCGCGCGATACGTCGTCCACGCGAGCTGCTTGCCGATCGCGACGAGCTCGTGCCCCGCGTCGTCGCTGCCGATCACGAGCAGCCGATCGCCGGGCAGCTCGACCAGCAGCCTCGGCCCTGTGATCGCGCAGCCCTCGGCGGCGCCGACCGGGACGGTCTCGCCGGTCGGCTTGCGGACGAGCAACCCGCTCGGCGTGGCGACCCACAGCCAGCCCGCCTGATCGCGCGCGAGGGCGCGGATCGGATCCTTGATCGGCGTCGCGGCCCACGCGCCCTGCGCGGTCGCGTAGAGCAAGCCGTGCGCGGTGCCGAGCCACACGCCGTCATCGCTCGACGGTGCGAGCGTCGCGCCCTGCTTCGCGATCGCCGCGAGATCGAGCGCGAGTGCCGGCGGCGGCGCGGGCTGCGCGCGATACGCCTCGAGGCCCGCGTCGTAATAGCCGAGGCCGCTCTCGGTGAGGATCCACACCCAGCGTCGATCCGGATCCGGCGCGACTGCGACGATCTGGTTGCCGGAGAGCCCCTGTTCGGCGGACAGCGGGATCACGCTGCCGTCGCCGTCCCAGCGCTCGACGTGGCGATCGGTCGCCACGAACACGAAGCGGCCGACCGTCGTCACCGTCTTGACCGGCGCGGGCTCGGTGAACACGCGAACGCGGACCTTGCCGGTCGACATCGGCGGGATCGGCGCCAGCACGGGCGCGGCCGGCGTGCAGGCCACCCAGGCGACGACGATCAGCGGGGCCCCACGACCAAGCACGACCCGGCAACCCTAACCGATCTGCGCGGCGAACGCCGGTGATAACCTCGCGCCATGGCTCGACAACGACGAGGTGGGTTTCGCCCTCCAGAGCTACGCGGCACGCTCGGCACGCTGCTCAACACCGCGCTCCAGCAAGCCGGGGTCGTCCGCGACGCGCTCGAGCGTGGCGCGCGCCAGGGCCGCTCGCGGTTCGACGAGGTCCGCTCCAACCGCCGGCGTCACGATGCGCTCGCGGAGCTCGGCGAGATCGTGCTCGATCTGATCCGCCGCGGCGAGATCGACGTCACCGAGCTGCCCGAGGCGCAGGACGTCGTGCAGCACCTCGAGGAGCTCGACGCCGAGGAGGCGCCGCGCGCGCGCCGCAACGATCGCGGCGATCGCGACGACGACATCGCGCAGCCCGCGACCCGCAGCCGGTTCGACGAGCGCGCTGTCGCGCCGGCACGTACCGACGAGGACGACGGCACCGTCTCGGCGACGCGCTGGAAACCAAAGGCCGCGGCGTCGCAGCAGGTCTGGCGGCCGCCCGCCGACGTCGGCCCTGCGCCACTCGCCACCGAGCCAGGCCGGCGCGCCGCGCTCCCGCGGGATCCGCTTCGCAAAGGCGGCATCGCCTTCGAAGACGACGACGAAGACCTCGCCGACTACATGCATCCGGACGATCTGCCACCGAAGCCGGGCGACTCTTGACACCGACATAGCCCGCCAGTAGAAAGCCCCATCCGCGCCTGCGGATCTGACATTCGAACCCGGGGATTTAGCTCAGCTGGGAGAGCGCGTGAATGGCATTCACGAGGTCAGGGGTTCGATCCCCCTAATCTCCACCACCTAAGAGGCTGCTTCGGCAGCCTCTTTTGTATCTGGGGTCCAGCTCGCTGCCACGTGGCTGCCACGCGCACCGAGCATCTTGAGGAGACGAGCGTACTGCTCGAAGTCCCACGGCGTGATCTCGGGACGCTCGACCTTGTAGAGGCCGACCTTGGGCGACTTCGCGATCAGCTCGCAGTCGACCGCGTACTTCATCGGCTTCGACAGCACGGCGAGGATGTTGTTGATGCGCTTCTCACTCAGCTTCTTCTCCACGAGCGATGCGCGGAACGCCGCAACTTCGCCAGCGCCGATCTCGTCGAGCCGGAGAGCACCGAACGCTGCCTCGAGATGGCAGCGGTAGACGATCTCCTTGCTCGTGACCTCGGTTGGCTTGTTGCGCCGGCCCACGACCCACTCGCGCCAGAGCCTGCCGTTGAACCACTTGTGAAACGTCGGCACCTCCTTCTTCGCCGCCATTGCGGCGGGTTCGCCGGCGAGCGCTTGCTTGATCGCGCGCTGCTGCGGTCGTCATGTTTCGCTTCGCGGCCGACGAGGATGCGCTACCGCGCGCCCGACTCGTGTCTCACTAGGATCTAACATCTGCACGCGGTGCGACCAGCGTCAGGCAGGTTCGGGAACAGTCTCGAAGGTCATCGAACCATCCTCCGCGACTCGCAGCACTTCATTGACCATCGCGCCGTGCTCGCCGATCGCTGCGGCGATGTTGCGGACTATCTCGATCTGTTCATCACGCAACAGGCCGGCGCGCTCGATCAGCACGATCCCGGCATGGCTCTCGCGCGATCGCGCCAGCTTGGCGAAGTCGTCGACGTTCGATGTCACGAGCACGCGATCCTCTTGGTACGCGCGTTCGAGCAGTTCCTGATCTGTCGCGCCGAGGATGCCGCGATCCCGAAGGTGATACGCGTCGACTCCGACTGCGGTCAGCGCAACCGCGGCCGCTGGAGACAGATTCTCATCGAGTAGAAGCCTCACGGACACGCGGACGCCCGACGCGAGGATAAGCGGTCACGTAGAGCTTCGCGAACTCGACGTCCTGTACTTCGAGGTACGGATAGTCTTCGACGATCTCCTTCACGACCGCGCCACGCCGAGCCATCTCGCCGATCTGGCGAACTGCAAGGCGGCTGTTCGGGAACACGGTCTCGCCACCGAGGATGTCGTCCCGGGTGACGAGCTTCTTCTTCCACTTCGCGAACTGCTCGACACGGTCCTCGACGTCACGCACCACAGAAGCGAGCTTCACCTCGAAGTAGCTGCCGATCTCGATGCTCTTGGGTGGCGTGCGCTCCGCCAACGCAGCAACGATCAGTCGGTACACCTTCTTGCGGTCGTCCACGCCAAGGTCCAGGCCGAGCCGGGCGAACGCGAACAGGTACACGACCTCGGCGAGTGCGAATCGCGGGGGGCCCTTCCCTCGCTCGAAGACGTCGTACTCGACGTCCTTGCGAACACGCTTCTCATCGAGCCCGAACAGCGCGACGACCTCCGATGGGGTGAGCTCGGTCATAACGATTCCCTGTACAGGGAACAGTATAATCCAGCTGCCGCGTGGCTGCCACACACGTCGAAAACAGCGGGGACCAAGGGGGACGAACCGGAACAGCGGCTCCGCTCAAGCCTGCGTGGTCATTGCAGGAGGGGTAGCTCACCTAGCAGCAACGAACCGGCGTTCTGCTCGAGCCGCTGCTCGGATCTTCAGAGGTAACGCAGCCAGCGCGTCTGACCGCGTGCCTTGACGCGCGCGTACCACCGGCACACGGGGTAGAGCGACGCGCACACCGCGATCCAGACGACGTACACGCCCCACAACGGCAGGCCCCATGGATCAGGCGAGAACACGGCGCGCTCCCCGCCGTAGGCGACGTTGGCTGCGCCGTGGATCAACGGGAGGTGAAGCAGGTAGAAGAACAGCGGCACCCGGCCGAACGTCACAAACACACCCGCCAGCCATCCCCGCCAGCCATCGACGAGCGCGAGCAGCAAGAACCCGACACCGAGCGTGGCGCACAGGTACAGCAGCGAGGGTGGATACTTGGTGATGCGCAAGAACGCCATGACGCCCTCGCCACGCGGCAGTGGTTCGCCGTAGACGTCGATCACGCGCAGCACCACGAAGACGAGCAGGAGGACCACACCCAGCGCCGCGAGCACGCGGCGGCGCCGCCGCGGGTCGTCGTGGATGCCGTCGCGGAGGAGCAAGGCCCCGAGCACGTAGCCAAGCCCGGCGACGGCGAACCACGGAATCAGCGGATACTCGACGGCGAACTGGACCCCATCCGAGCTCCCGAGGCGCGCCGGCGCGTGCAGGATGTTCCACAGCGCTTCGAGCGAGCCCAGGTCGGTGGCCGCGATGCCATCGAGCGCGTTGTGTCCGATCACGATCGCGACGCATAGCGCGGCGATCGCGGGGAGCGGCAGGTGGATCAGCGCAGCGAGCACGATCATCGACCAGCCAAGCGCCCAGATCACGAGTAACGGATAGAACCGCAGGCTGAAGTCCGACAGCATCCAGCCGAGGTTCACGACCGTGAGCTCGAGGACGATCATCCACACGCCGCGCGTCAGCAGGAACCTCGAGAGGCCGCGCTTCGTCAGCCCGCGCGCGAGCGAGAGGTAGGCGCCGGTTCCGACGAGCAACATGAAGATCGGAGCGCACAGGTGTGTCACCCAGCGGGTCGCGAACAACGCCGGCGTGGTCTGCGTGAGATCGCTCGGATCGAAGCGCGAGTGCGACCAGTAATCGCGGGTGTGGTCGAGCGCCATCAGCACCATCACGAAGCCACGCAGCAGATCGAGCGAGTCCAACCGTGCCGTCTGACCGCCACGCGTCTCGACCATCGGTGGACTGTCTCACGACCGGCAAGATGTATTGGCCTGCGGTCGGGGGCGTCATCGTTGCTCCGCCCTTGCCGGTGCTCCCACCACCTCGAACGGCTGCTTCGACGGTCGTTTTGTTTTCGGCCGCTGACTTGGCCAGCTAGATACGCACGGACATGCGAGCGGCGACGACGTCCTCAGACGGACCGCCGCGGCAGTAAGAGGAAGCTTGCGGCGCTCGGATGCGGTCGGTCGATGGGGGGTGAGGAGCTCGTCGTACTGCTACCGAACACCGACTCGATCGGGGCAGGGCACGCGCTCGACAAGGTGCTGGCCGACGTGCGCCGTCTGGAATTTCTCGGCAAGGACGCCACTGGAAAGCCAAGCCGCGACACTCCCACAAAACGGCAGCGATGCTGCCAAACGTCTGGAAGGACACGAGCTTGGCGACGCCTTACCAAGGTGGCAAGGAGAACGCATGAAGCTCACCATCCGCGCCCGCCACCTCGAGCTCAGCCCGCAGCTCCGAGCCCAGCTGCAGCGACGCCTGGACTTCGCGCTCGGACGTCTGGCTACCGCGATCCGCGCGGTCGACGTCACGATCGTCGATACCAACGGCCCCAGAGGCGGCGAAGACAAGCAGTGTCGGATCCAGGTCCGCGGGCCGGCCATGAACGAGATCGTGATCCAGCACGTCGGTGCGGATGTGCTGTCCACGGTCTCGCTCGCGGCCGAGCGAGCCGGTCGGGCTGTCGCGCGGTCGTTGTCGAAGCGCCGGGCATTTGCGCCCGCGCTCGCGACGTGATCGCGCGCGCATCCACCGGCTCGATCGTCTCAGACACCGCCAGGAGGTCCCTTGGAACTTCTCTACGCCGGCTTCATCGTGTTCATCCTGAGCTTGCTCGCGCTCGACCTCGGGGTGTTCCACCGCACCGCGCACGTCGTGCGGGTCAAGGAAGCACTCGGCTGGTCGGCGGTGTGGATCAGCCTCGGCCTGCTGTTCACGGTGTTCATCTACTTCGGGTACGAACACCACTGGTTCGGACTCGGCATGAGAGTCGACGCCATGACCATCGCGCCCGCCACCAGCGATGGCGGAGCGATCTACAACGACGGTGGTTCGGCGGCGATCAAGTACCTCACCGGGTTCGTCGTCGAGAAGTCACTCGCGGTCGACAACATCTTCGTGATCGCGATGATCTTCAGCTTCCTCGGCGTGCCCGCGATGTACCAGCATCGCGTCCTGTTCTGGGGCATCGTCGGCGCGCTGATCTTGCGCGGTCTGATGATCGGCATCGGCGCCGTGTTGATCACGAAGTTCAGCTGGATCATCTACGTGTTCGGTGGGTTCCTGATCGTCACCGGGATCAAGATGCTGCTGGTGCCGGCCGGCCCTGCGAGCAACCTCGATAGCAACATCCTGGTCCGGGTCACCAGGCGGCTGTTCGCGGTCACCGAGCGCTTCCACGGCGAACGATTTACTGTCCGCGCCGGTTCGCCCGCAAGTCACGCGCCCGCGACGCCCGGAGCGCCGGTGGAGGTGGATCGTGTGGTCAACAGTGCCAAGCGCGGCGCGCTGCTGGTCACCCCGTTGTTCCTCGCCCTGGTCCTCGTCGAGTTCACGGACGTGATCTTCGCTGTCGATTCGATCCCGGCGATCTTCGCGATCACCACCGATCCGTTCCTGGTGTTCACGAGCAACGTGTTCGCCATCCTCGGCCTGCGGAGTCTGTACTTCGCGCTCGCGGATATGATCAATCGGTTTCGGTACCTCAAAGTATCGCTGTCGGTCGTGCTCATGGTGATCGGCGTCAAGATGATGACGCACACCTACCTGAAGGCGTGGCTCGGCGAGCACTTCAACTTCTACATGCTCGGCGTGATCGCCGGGATCATCGGCGCCGGTGTGATCGCCTCGCTCGTCAGCACCCGTTCCGCGGGTGGGATGAAGCCTCCGACGACGCCGGACGTCGCGGAGCCCGTAGCGTGACCTCCCGAGGTCACAAGGTTTCGGGGCCGCAACACTCCCGCGAACGCACGGTACCCGCCGACCGTCGGCGTTCGGGTCATTCGAACTGCGGCGTTCACATCGCGCTTTGCTCGCTGATCATGCCCGCGTTCGTCATCGTCGGCTTGGCAGCGGGTGCGATGTTCACGGGTGGGTAGCGCCGACAGCTTGCCTACGGATCGAAGAGCACGACGGTCTCGGTGACGAAGCTGATCATGGCGTAGTGCTCGTAGTACGCGAGCTCGAGGCGCTCGAGGATGCTCGCGGCCAACCGCCGGGTGCATACGACCTCGCAGCGAATGTTTCCACCCTCCGCGCTGGTGCTCCCACGAACTCCGCGATGCCCGCGCCCGCGTGCATCCGTGATCGTGTAGCCGGTCACGCCGAGCTCATCGAGGTCACGCACGAGCAGCGACTCGAGGGCCTGCTCGGCGATGATCGTGACCACTACCCTGGTCGCGCGATCCATCACGACAGCCGCCTGGCGAGCTCGAGGTAGAGCGGGATCCCGATCGCGATGTTGAACGGGAACGTGATTCCCAGGGCGGCAGTGAGCGAGAGCGTCGGGTTCGCCTCCGGAACCGCGATCCGGATCGCGGCCGGCGCCGCGATGTACGAGGCGCTTGCGGCGAGCGTGGCGAGCATCGCCGTGCCCCCGATCGAGAAGCCCAGCAACCTGCCGAGACCCGCTCCGATCACGGCCGCGAACAGCGGCATCGCGATCGCGAACACGACCAGGCGCAGACCATGCCGGCGCAACGACGAGAACCGTTCGCCGCACACGAGGCCCATGTCGAGCAAGAACAGCGCCAGCAACCCTTGGAAGCCGCCAAAGAACAACGGTGCGATCGGGGCGACACCGTCGGCCCCGTACGCCCAGCCGATCGCGAGGCCGCCGACGAGCAGCGCCAGGCTCTTCCCACACAAGATCTCCCGGGCCAGCGCACCGAAGCCTGACCTCGATCCCGCTGACACGCCACGCCGGGCCAACGCGACCCCGATGAAGATCGCCGGCGCCTCCAGCAACACCACGAACAACGAGAATGACGGTTCGAAGGTGACGCCCTGTGCGGCGAAGCTGGCACTCGCGACCGCGAAGGTGCCGACGCTGACTGATCCGTAGTGTGCAGCGACGCCCGCAGCGTCAACGCGGGAGAGCCGGACCCACGTCGAGAGCGCGAGGTATGCGATCACGGTCAGAGCGCACCCCATCGCGACGACGCACAGTGCAGGCTTCCAGACCTCGGCCAGCGGCTGCGCAGCGAGCTCGACGCCGCCCTTGAGGCCGATCGCGAGGAGGAGGACGACGCTCAGCGAGTCGTGCAACGCAGGGGGGAACGACAGCTCCGATCGCAGCACCCGAGCGACAACACCGAAGAGAAAGAATGCGAGGAGTAGCTCCACGGAGAATCAGTTCAGGGGTCCGACGAACGGCAGCGTGAGGCAACCCCGGCGTCTGGTCTCTCC
>JBKJUF010000417.1:0-38555 GCA_046590445.1 Kofleriaceae bacterium | reverse complement strand
GAAGGCTACCAGCGCAAGCGGCGGCTCATCACCGAGCGGCGCGCCTCGGGTCTCTGCATCTGCGGCCGTGATCCGAAGCCCGGCCAGTCGTGGTGCGAGCGCTGTTTCGCGCGTCATGGGCAGAACACGAAGAGTCGGATCGCACGGGCTCTGGCTGCCGGTCATTGCCGACGGTGCATGCACGCCGCGGTGGTGCCCGGCCGCCGGTTCTGCATGCCGTGTCGGGATCGCATCAACGAGGAGCATCGCGCACGCGCAGACCGCAACCGAGCTCGCTCGCGCTGTGCCTGTGGAGGCCGACGTCGTCGTGACTACGCGACGTGTTCACGCTGCGGCGAACGGAACCGGCTCGGCGATCGGAAGCGCCGCGAGCGCGCGCGGTCGATGGAGCGCGCCTGATGTTCGTCGACGCGCACGTCACCATCCTCTGCGAGTCGATCCGGAAGGGCTGCGAGTTCAGGGCGCTCTTTTTTGACGGCGTCACCGAGCAGTTCTACGGCGGCAGCGGCTCGACCGCGCTCGAGGCCGTGGCGTGGTGCTTTGACGAGTACGTCCGGCGCGGCGTGCTGCGCGGCGAGATGATGCCCGCGCGCAACGCGAGCGCGAGGCCGGGTGACGAGCTCGCCGAGGTGCGGCCACGTCGCGAGCGCCGTATCACGCCGGCACCGATCGGCGAGGACGGGCCCGCGGCCTCGGCAGGTCTCACCGGAAGCGACTCCACCGGCTGCTTCGAGCAGCAGGTGCCAACCAGGCCGGCGCCGCTGCTGCACGGACAGCCCTCGAGGCGCACCAAGGCGCCGCGCAAGCGCGCGAGCGGAGGGCGGTAGCGTCAACCCATGTCCAACGCATCGAACCAGCTCATCCTCTCCCTGCGCTCCTCGATCTCGCGCGCCGTCGCCGACCAAGTCGAGCGCGACATGATCGCGACGTTCGAGGATCTTGGGTACGCGTCCACCTTCGAGTCTCCGATCGAGACGATGATGTTCCACGCGCTCGCGCTGAATGTCGTCCAGCGCGGGCGCGTCGTCGGTTCAGAGATCTTTGTGGACGCCGTCGGCTGCGCCGGTGAGGGCTTCTACTACCTGGACGAGGTCATGTTCAGATGACGGCGCCGGTTCGCATCGAAGCCGAGGCGTGGGCCGACCTGCGGTTCACGACGCTCGCGCGCATCTTGGGCCTCGCGGATCTCGATCACGCGCTCATCCGATGCGCGCGGATCTGGTCCTGGCAGGCCGAGCACTACACCCCGGAGTCCCCGACGTACGTCGTTGACGAGGACACGATCGAGTCGGCCCTTGGCGTTGGCGGCGGTGCGGCGATGGTCCGTTCCCGGCTCGCCGAAGAGGTCCCATCGGGCTTCCGCATCAAGGGGACCGTCGGTCGGATCGAGTGGCTGTACCAGCGAAGGGTCGCGTCGGCGAAGGGGGCGGCGGCTACCAAGCGTAAGTGGGACCACACAACAGGGCCGACTGGCCCCCCATCAGCCATCGGCGATCAGCAGGGTCCGACACCGGTCGCAGGACCTCGAGGTCCGGATCGGGCTTCGTTTGGTGAGGTGGCCGACAATAGAGGGCCGCTCGGCCCGGTTATGGCTAGGCCGGGACCGGGGCCGGGACCGGGGCCAAAAGCGGGCCCTCTGCCTCTGCCTCTGGCTCAGGTTCTTATTCCGGAGATCTCTCCCGCGCGCGCGCCCGCGATCCCACCGGGTGGGCACGGAGCCCCGGTCGGCACGGAGTCGATGCTCGATCGTGCTTGGGCGTATCAGCGCGAGAGTCACGGTCGCGTCAGGGCAAGAGGGATCAAGCCGAACACGCCGTCTCCGCCGCCGCACCCAGCGGAGCCGATCAAGCGAGACATGCTCGCGTGCATCCGCCAGGGGCGCGACATCGGCTTAACCGACGAGGCGATCGAGCAGGCGCTCCGCCATCGAGTCGACATCGCGGAGGCCGAGTCGATCCGAGCAGGGCACCTCGATTGGTACAAGAGCACGAAGCTCTGGGAGTCCCGGAGCTTCTGGCGCGCGTACGAGACCACCGTCGAAGAGGTCTCGAAGCCGCGAAGCGCTGAGCGCGTCGGCCCGAAGCCCAGCGGCGCGATCGGTCGTGTCGAGCCCTCGAAACCCGATGAATACCCAGACGGCGAGGTCAGCCTGTGAACACACCGAACGACCCGAAGAACCCCGGCGACGAGCTCGCCGACATCGTGCCGATCGCGGCGATGACCGAGTGGACCGACGCGCAGTGGGCCGCGCACGATGCTCGTGTCGCAGCCGAGCGTGCCCGACTCGAGCCGAGTCGCGAGACCGAGATCGCGCGCGTCCCGCTCGAGAGCCTGGGATGGCCACGTCGGGCGCTGCATGCTGCCAAGACCGCGGACGTCGCGCGCCCGACGATCGCGCGCATGCTCTCGAACGACTTCGCGAAGTCGAACATCGTGGTGCTCTCCGGTCCGGCGGGTTGCGGCAAGACGGTGGCCGCGGCCCGGTGGGCGATCGACAGCGGGAAGATCGTGCGCTTTGTGCGTGCCTCGACCTTCGCGGCGTCGAGCCGATACGACGCCGAGCTGCGGTCGCTCTGGTACGACGCGGAGGCGCTCGTCCTCGACGACCTGGGCGCCGAGTACCTCGACGCGAAGGGCTCGTTCCTCGTCGACCTCGACGAGCTGATCGACACGTTCTACGGCGACGTGCGGCCTCTCGCGATCACCACGAACTGCATGGCGGCGAGGTTCGAGGAGCGCTACGGCGAGCGAGTACAGGACCGCCTGCGCGAGTGCGCGGCGTGGTTCTCCGTGAGCGGTGAATCGATGCGGAGGAAGCCATGACCGCGAACCCGGTCCTCGCGCGAGAGTATTGCGCGACCTGCGAGCACGTCACGAAGCCGTTCTACCTGAAGTGCCCGAAGTGCGAAGGCGATCAGAACCGTGCTCGCATCGAGCGACTCGCGAAGGCGATCCGCGAGCTCAAGGCTTCGGTCTACGAGAGCATCGACGCGCAACGCGAGCGCGAGCTCGTACGGGCGCTCTACGACGAGCATCACCCGAACCCGGAGCGGCTGCTGTCATGGATCGCCGCAGAACGGGACAAGGCGCTGCAGACGCGATCGACGCAGCACACCAAGCGCGGGCATCGCCGATGACCGCTCGATGCGAGGCGTGCGGGGTCGCGCCTCCCCTAAAGAACAACGCGAACTGCCTGCCGTGTTGGCAGGCGTGGTGGGGCGCGATGGTGTCTCGCTCAGCCATCGAAGTCGAAGCGGCCAAGCGCCGGCGGAGGAAGTCCTGATGCGTGCGATCGGTCAGCATTCGAGCAAGACACCGGAGTGGGGCTCGGCAGCCCGGATCGGCGTCTTCGCGCGCGCGGTCATCGGCGAGATCGACGTCGACCCGGCGTCGAGTGAGAAGTGGAACTGCGTGGTTGGTGCGCACCGCTTCATCGCCAAGCGCGAGAACGGGTTGCGCACGCCGTGGGTTACCGGCGCGCCACCGCCGCACCAGCTCGTCGCGAAACGTCGGGTCGCCAAGGCCGCGCGGCACACCGCCTTCCTGAACCCGCCGGGCAACAAGACCGGGACGCTCGTTGCCGGGTTCTGGCGCGCGCTCGCGACGTACCACGAGCTCGGCTGGATCAGCTCCGCGGTCTACGTGGGGTTCAGCGTCGAGCAGCTGGCGCGCCTGCAGCGCGTAGGAGCGCCGTCGCACCCGCTCGAGCACGCCACGCTCGTTCCGTCCAGACGTCTGCACTATTCGGTGCGGCCAGGCGTCGCCGGCGAGCAGCCCGGGCACGCCAGCTTCGTCACGCTGCTCAGCACCAGCCGCGCAGAGGTTGATCGATTCGTGCGGCTCGGCGCCGAGCTCGGGCACGTCACCCTCGGCGATCGCCACCGGGGGCGCCGATGACGCCGACGACCAACGGCCGCGCGCTCGCCGTCGTCCCGGTGTTCGAGGAGGTGCGGCGCGACAAGCCGTGCCTCGCGCGCATCGCCAACAGCGGAGGCTGGTGCCTGCTGCAGGACGGACACGACGGCGACCACCTGGGGCGCGCCACGGCCTCGACGCCGGCGAAGGCAGGTGGGTGATGGCGCGACCAATTCGCAGATGCCGACTCGTTTCGTGCTCAAGAATCCACAAGGCTAAGGGTCTTTGCGGCAAGCACTATCAGTACTCGCTCTACGGTGACCCGTCCGCGCCCCGTCGCAGTTACGAGAGGCGCTCAGGCGTCGTGCGCGAAACGACTGAGGTCGAGAGGGCATATATCGCCGGCTACTTCGACGGCGAAGGTTGTCTGACCGTATCGCAACGCCCCAAAAGCACCTCGTGGTGTGCTCGCGTCGACTTCGGGCAGACAGACCCCGGTGTTGTTGTGTTCATCGCCTCCATCTACGGAGGCTCGCTCTTGCAGAAGCCTGGGCATGGTCGCTGTAGACCGCAGACGCGATATCGGCTCTGCCAGATCTCTGCTGTGAACAAGTTCCTCGAGGACATCGCGCCGTACACACGTGAGAAACGCGACCAAGTCTTGGCGGTTCTAGATCGGCTCGGCGCGCCCGGCGAGGATCCTCGAGATCTCCAGCGCGACCTCTCGCTCATGAAGGGAAGGAGGAGTCGTGGGCCTGATGCAGCGCCGTAAGGGTCGTGCCTTCGAACAGGCTATCGCACGGCAGCTCCGCGCGCGGTGGCCAGAGGCGCTCGTGCGTCGGGCCTCGCAAGCGGAACGCGCCGACAACCCGGATGTGTTCTGCGAGGGCGGCCCGCGCGTGCTCGCGCGCCTGTGGCTCGAGCTCCAGGACGCACGGCAGCCGACGCCGGCGAAGAAGATCGAGCAGGCGGAGAACGACGCGATGCGGTGGCAGGCGCACGGGCATCGAGCGCTCCAGCCAACTCGCCTGCCCGTGGTGATCTGGCACCGCCTCGCCGAACGGTCGATTCAGGTCACGACGCGCATGTGGGTCCTACTCGACCTGGTGGAGCCGCGCGAAGGCGCGATGCGCTCGCACCAGGAGGTGGTCACCCTCGAACTCGGCGAGTTCCTCGACATCGTCGCGAGGCTGCCGTGACGCTCGACCTGCTCGCGTGGGCGCCGTCCGATCGCGTGTCGGTGGCGCGCGAGAACCGCCACAGGCCGACCATCGATGAGCGGTTCGCCCAGTTCCACGCGGCGAACCCGCACGTGTTCGCGCGCATGCTGTCGATCGCGCAGCAGCAACGTGCGAGCGGGGTGCGTCGCATCTCTGCGAAGGCGCTGTGGGAGCAGCTCCGGGCGACGTTGAGCCTGGAGAGCGGGACCCGGTACAAGCTCGACAACTCGCTGGTGTCTCGCTACGCGGACCTATTGCTCGAGGCCGATCCGGGTCTGTCGCAGCTCATCGAGACCCGACGGAGGCGAGGCACGTGAGCGCAGCGCAGCTCGAGCTCAGGTCGGATGCCCGGCCGGTGGTGTGTGAGTGGTGCGGCGAGCAGCTCGCGAGCACGAAGGTCGTCGGCACGGCGTGCTGCGGCAGCTGCGCGGTGAGCAGCAAGGTCCGCGTTCATGCCGGACTGCAGCGCTGGGAGCGCGGCGGGCGGAGGACGCGATGACGTTCGGCGAACTACTTCGATCGTTCCACGTGGAAGCAAAGGAGCAGCGAGTATGATCAAGCAACCCGCCGAGATGATCGCGAGCATCTCGACGATGCAAGGCGATCCGAGGCGGTCCGCCCTCGAGCACGTCCAGGCGATCGGCGGGACGCCGTAGTCGTGCACCAGACGCTCGTCACGCTTATGGTCGCGCACGACGCCGCGGAGTCCGGCGATGAAACCGCCGACGGGGTCGCCGCGAGCCGCGCATGTACGCGCTGTAACACCCCGGCGCTGCCCGAGATCACGCTGTGCGAGCGACACCGCGACGAGCGACGCGAGTGCGATCGGAGGGGTCGCTTGTTCCTGCGGCTACTCCGCCGCGACAACGAGCAGTGCGCTGACTGCGGCGCGCCGAGCCTTCCGTATCGCTGCCCTGGCTGCGCCGAGGCCAAGAAGCTGCGGGACTGCGGCGTGCTTGTTCGACACCCAGAAGACTCCTGACATCGGTGCCGTGGGTGCGCGATGCTGCGCTCGGGTGCACCTCGCGGCGCTGTTGTCCTGACGTGACACAGCAACCTGGGGAGGACGACGGGGTGCACCCACCAACCAGGTGGAGATCGCATGTTCGACATACAACGCAGCAGCACAGCCGGCGGCGCGCCGATGAGCGACGGCCTCGCGCGACGTCGTGACCGCGTCCAGCGAAGTCTCAAGGGGTCGCGCGACACGAACAAGCTCAACCGGTACTACGAGCGGAAGGCGGCGGGGTTGTGCACGAGCTGCGGCGAGCCCGCCGCGCCGGACCGTCAGCAGTGCCAGCCGCATCTCGACGCGGCGCGCGAGGCGAGCAGGGTCAGCAAGGAGCGCAGCCGGCAGGAGTGCCGCGATCAGGGGCTGTGCGCCACCGGCTGTGGACGCAAGAGCGACACGTATCGCTGCCTCGTCTGCGATATCCGTGCGGGCCGCATCCCGACGGAGGGTGTCCATTCGGGTGTACATGACGCGCGGCCGCGGCCGGTCGAGCAGCGCCTCGAGCGCGACAGCACCGCGGGTTCAGGCGTCACGACAGGCGTGCGGCTGCGCAACCGCTTTGCGGGTCGTGGTGGTGCCGAAGGGCGCCGCGGGGCACCCAGTCGCGAGCAGCTCGACGTCGACATCCTCCGCGATGCCACCTTCTCGGAGATCGAGATCGCGAAGTTCAAGCGGGCCTTCGCGCTGGCGATGAGCCCGGAGGTTGCCTCGATGCCGCGCGTGCAGCGCGACGCGGTTCGAAGCGAGGCCGCGGGGATCGCAGCGTACGCAGCCCGCTTCCTCGACGACATCGTCGATCGGTTGAAGAAGTAGCCGTAATCGCCCAGGTAGCCAGGTGGCTCCATCCTAGTGACGTCATGAGGAAGCATCCGGCGGTCGGACTCGTTCTCGCGTTGCGCGGGGATCGAGGGGAGGACGAGAGCGATCCCGAGGATCCACCGGAGCAGTCGGCGCAGGCCCAGTGCTTGGGCTGCAAGCAGACAGTGAGTGCGAAGTACTTCGACCGCAGCTTCGAGCTCTGCACCGGTTGCGTGGATCTGCTTGGTTAGGCTGGGGTATGCCAAAACGTCCAAAGAAAGTGCGTAAGACCGGGAGCGGCAAGGCAATCCCGCCAGCGCCGCATCGCGTGCTCTACGCCGCTCGGGCGCTGAGCCGCGTGGGCTACTCCGCGACCCGCAACGCGATCATGCAGCGGTGGGGCGTCAGCGATACGACCGCCGAGAAGGACATCGCGCACGCGTACAAGCAGCTCGCCGACGACGCCGAGGCAGAGCGACCGAAGCTGCGCGCGAGAGAGACGGCGCGGATGACCCGCGTTGCGGCCGCTGCCGAGCGCGAGGGCGAGTACAACGCCGCCGTCCAGGCGTCCGCGCGGATCGCGAAGATCAACGGCCTGGACGTCGACGTCGTCTCGGTTGGCGGTGTCACGCCCGAGCAGCAGGCCATGCTGCAGGCGATGGCGATGACGCCGTACCAGCGTCGCCAGCGGATGGAGCAGCTGCGCGGCCAGCTGCCAGCGACGTCGGGGAAGCCCGAGCGCGCGCCGGCTGAACCCGAAGACGCATGAGCGCTGCCGCCGAGCTCGCCGCGCTCGAGGCGATGCAGGACAGCGTCGAGACCATCGAGCAGTTCCTCGCGCGCGTCGTCCCGAAGTTCTCGGTGATCCCGGAGCATCTGCGGCCGGTGTTCGACCTGTTCGAGCTCAGCCGCTACCAGGAGGTCTACGCGACGATCGCGATGCCTCCGCGGCACGGCAAGACCACCTCGATCGCGCTCGCGCTGGCCTACCGGATCCTCTACGACCCCGCGTGCCTCAACTTCTACGCCACGTATGGCGACAACCTCAGCGTCGCGACGTCTCGCAAGATTCGGAAGCTCGCGCGGCTCGCTGGCGTGCCGCTGTCGAAGGAGGTCGCGAACGTCCACGAGTGGGAGACGCCGTGGGAAGGTGGACTGAAGGCCACGTCCGTCGGCGGCGACGTCACCGGCCGAGGCTGCAACAGCGGCGTGATCGTCGCCGACGACATCGTCAAGGGCCGCAAGCAGGCCGAGTCGAAGGGCGTGCGCGACGACGCGTGGGACTGGCTGCGCGACGATTTGATGAGCCGCCTCGAGCCCGGCGCGTCGCTGATCGTGAACGCCACGCGGTGGCACGAGGATGACCCGATCGGACGGCTGAAGGAGGACCCGCTCGGCCTGCCCTGGATCCACATCGAGCTCCCCGCGGTGCGGCGTGCTGACGGCTCTGCCGGCGACGAGCGCGTTGATGCTGACTGCGCCGCGCTGTGGCCCGAAGGCGGCTACGACCTCGCGCGTCTCTCGCGGATCCGCGAACGCAGCGAGCACGGCTGGTGGTCGCTCTACCAGCAGCGCCCGTACCCGCGCGGCGGCGGCGTGTTCAAGCGGAAGTGGGTGCACTTCCTCGACGAGGCGCCGCCTGGTGGGCGACTTGTGCGGCGCTGGGATCTCGCGGCCTCGACCGAGCGTGACAGCGCGTGGACCGTCGGCGGGCTCTGCCAGCTCGTCGATCGGCGCTTCATCGTGCAGGACATCCGGCGTGGGCAGTGGTCACCTCACGAGGTCGAGGAGCAGATCGTCCGGACCGCGAATGCCGACGGGCGTGGCGTGCCGATCTGGCTGCCGCAGGATCCGGGGCAGGCCGGCAAGGCGCAGAAGTCTCACCTCGCGAAGCGGCTCGAGGGCTTCCAGGTGCACTTCGAGCGCGAGAGCGGTTCGAAGGAGTTCCGCTTCGATCCTGTCGCCTCCCAGGCCGAGGCCGGAAACTTCTTCCTCGTGCGCGCGGGCTGGAACGGTCCGCTGCTCGACGAGCTCGACTCGTTCCCGCGCGGCAAGTTCAAGGACCAGGCGGACGTGCTCAGCGGCGCCTACCAGGCGCTGATCTCGGTGCCGACGTCGCGCGTGTCGGCGCCACCGATCATCCTGAACCGCGGCTAATCGACCCACCGCGCGCCACGCCGCAGATTGGTTCCGCAGCGAGCCAATGTCGGAACCAACTCCCAAGCGGCGCGGTAACCCGGCGATGCAAGCTGGTGCACCGAGCCTGAATCCCGCCGGCCGCGGGGTCTCCAAGTCGTTCTCGTCAGCGAAGAAACCCGGCATCGGCCAGCCGGCCGGGTCCGATGGCGTCAGCGCGCCGGGCGGCTACCTGATCACCGGCGAGCGCAACAGCAAGCTCACCGGCGACCAGAAGTGGGTCACGTACGACAACCTCCTCGCGGGCCAGACGGCGATCGTGGCGAGCGCGGTCCGGATCTGGCTCGACCTGGGCGGCTCAGCGAAGTGGAAGACAGAGCCGAACCCGCTGGGCGGCGCCGATGCCGAGCGCTGCGCCGAGCTCGTGACCGAGGGCCTCCTCGAGAACCCTCGCCTCAGCAAGCCGTGGCGCAACGTCGTCAAGCGGCAGCTCATGAAGAAGTTCCGCGGGTTCGCGCTCCACGAGGCGATCCCGAAGCGGCGCGCCGACGGCCTGATCGTGTTCGGCGACCTACAGCACCGACCGCAGTACACCGTGAATCGCTGGGACAAGGTCGACGAGCGCGAGCCGTGGCAGGCCATCGAACAGCGGACGCGGGCCGGCGGTACGTACATCGTGCCTCGCGAGCGCTTGTTCTACAGCGTCGAGGACACGCTCACTGATAGCCCCGACGGCATCGGTTTGTTTCGCCACCTGGTCGAGGTCGCGCGCGTGCTCGAGCGGTACCTCCAGCTCGAGGGCATCGGCTTCGACAACGACATGCGCGGCATCCCGGTGGCGCGGGCGCCGCTGCAGAAGATCGCCGAGGAGGCGGTCACCGCCGGCGGCGTCGCGAAGAATGACCCCGCCGGGATCGCCTCGTACGTCGACGCGAAGATCAAGGCGCTCAAGACGCTCGCGGAGAGCCACGTCGTCACGAAGGATCGCTCGCTGCTGCTCGACTCGCTGCCGTACTTCAGCAAGGCCGTCGACGGCTCCGAGAGCCCGAGCTCGATCTACGAGTGGAGCTTCGACACGATGCACACGCAGATCAGCGGCATGCCCGAGCTCGGCGCCGCGATCGCCCGCTGCAACGTGGAGATGGCCCGCGTGATGTGCGCGGAGTGGCTGCTGCTCGGCGCGGCCGACAGCGGTGGCGCCTACTCCATGCACGAGAACAAGACGGAGATGTTCGCGCTCGTGGTCAACGCGACGCTCGACGACATCGCCGACGACGCGACCCGTGATCTCGCCGCCCGCCTCGTCGCGCTCAACGGGTACGACCCCGAGACCTGCACCCCGATGCTGCAGCACGAGCCGATCGCGCGGCAGGGCATCGAGGCGGCCGCGCGCACGTTGGTGCTGCTCTCCCAGGCCGGGATGCGACGCGGCGACGAGGCCGGGAACATCCTGCGCGGCCGCATGGACCTGCCGCCGGCGCCCGAGCTCGACGAGAGCGACCTGATGGCGCCGCGTGGGCGCGCGCTGCCAGGGCACGACGACGACGAAATCGACCCGACCGAGTCGCCCGACGAGGATCCGGACGAGCTCGCTACACCCAAGAAGGACTGACCAATGGCTATCCAGTATTCCGTAGAGCTCCGCGACGCGCGCAATGACCAGATCGAAACGGTCGGCGCCGCGTCCCCAATCCTCAAGCTGCGGACTGGCGCGCAGCCCGCCACGTGCGCGACCGCGGACAGCGGGACGGTCTGCGCGACGATGGCCCTCCCTGTCGACTGGATGGCGGCCAGCGCGTCCGGTGTGAAGGCCAAGAGCGGCACGTGGCAGGACCCGGCCGCCGACGCCGCTGGGACCATCGCGCACTTTCGCATCTACAAGGCCGACGGCGTCACGTGCGTTATGCAGGGGTCGGTGACGATCGCGGGCGGTGGCGGCGACATGACGCTCGATAACAACGTTGTGGCGATCAACCAGCAGATCACGATTACGGCATTCTCGGTCACCGCCGGGAACGCGTGATCCGTGGGACGCTTTAGTGTCAACGGCCTCACCGTCGCGACGGCCGTGACCGACGCGCACGCGATCAGTGCGATCTGGAACCCGCACGCAACGAAGCGCATCAGCGCAAGAATGCTGGCGGCGTTCGCGGCCGCAGCACCCGGCGCAGGCGCTGGCTTCGAGTTGCGTCGCATCACGGCTCGCGGCACAGCTGGCTCGACGGTGACGCCTGCTATCGCTCAGGCGCACGATCGCGGCGCCGCGCCTGTCAGCGGCTTCCTCCTCGACCTCGCTGCGTACACCGTGCAGCCGACGCTCGAGGCCGTCGCGCTCGGCCTCGGGTTCGTGTTCGCTGCGGTCGCCGCGTCGGGCATCGTGATGCCTCTCGACGACATCGAGATCGGCCCAGGCGCTGGCCTCGCGATGGTTAACCGCGCGGGCATCATCGTTCCTGCGCTCGAGGTTACGTGGGTGATCGAGGAATGATCTCGTGCCAACGTATCGCACGGCTGCGTCGACCTACGCGATCCAGTCGATAGGCGTCGGCGGGACCGGCACCGCGACGAACACCGCCGACTTTATCGACGGCGACTTCGGCGGGATGCTTCGAGCGTTCTCGCGACGCCCGAAGCCATTCGAGGTGATCGCGATCGTTGGCGATGGGGGAATCCTCGCGGACATCGCCGGAACCGCCGAGTTCACCGACGCCGACGACACCGCGAGCGCGACCGGCATCGCTGACATCGCGGGCTCGAGTTCGACGACGAGCGACGCGGACACAACGACCGCCGCCGGCATCGCCGAGGTTCAGGGCACGTCGGCCGCGACATCTGCCGACGACACGTTGAGCGCGACCGGGCAGGCGATGGACCTGATCTCCGGATCGGCGGCGATCACCGATGGTCCGGACGCGGCGAGCTCGACTGGACTCGTCGCCGTTGCCGGGTCCGCGTCGGCTACCGATGGACCAGACACCGCTGGCGCGAGTGGCGCGGTCGCAGTGGTCGGCTCGACTGCGATCACGGACGGTAGCGACACCGCGGCCGGAACCGGGCTTGCGGCGGTCGTCGGCGCGGCCGCTGTCACGGACGGGCCGGATACAGCCTCGGCGCAGGGAGTTGTCCCCGTCGTCGGTTCCAGCTCGACTATCTCGGCGGACGACACGACGGCGAGCGTGGGCGAGGTGGCCATCGTGGGCGCATCGTCGACCACCAGCGCCGATGACGTCGCGACCTCGATCGGCGCGATCGAGGTCAAGGGGGTTAGCTCGACCGCGAGCTCGGACGACACGCTCAGCGCGACGGGCTTGGTTGCTTCGTCCGGCGTGCAGGGTGAGGCGGCTATCCTCGAGGCGTCCGACACGGCGAGCGCGACAGGTCAGGTCGCGTCTCAGGGCGCAGCCGCTATCGCCGATGCGAGCGACGCCACGACAGGCGCGGGCGTCGTACCTGTCACCGGATCTGCGAACACGACAAGCGCCAACGACACCCTCTCGAGCGCCGGCGTCGTCGACACGGCAGGCGACCCCATCGTTGCTCCAGCGGGTGGCGGCACCTCAACGGTAGTGTCCTCGATCGGCATCGGACAGGCGATTGTCGCGACGACGGCGACCTCGGCGATCGGAACGACCGGTCCCACCGCGACTCTCGCGTCCGATGCTCCGACGTCGGCCACTGTGGCGAATTCGTCCCAGACAGCCCTCACCGCTAGGCTCCTGGTGTGAGCACGCTGTTCTCGGTCAAGAAGAGCGCGCGGCTGCCGTCGGTGGAGCTGACGCTGACGTCGTCCGTGGTCTACGACCTCGCCACGGCGACCACCGTGAACTTCGTGTACCGCCAGAAGGGCGTGGCACAGCGCGTCGTGGTTGCGATGATCGTGACCGACGCGCCGAACAAGAAGGCTCGCCTGGATCTCGGCGTCGCCGACGTCGCGACCGTCGGCAAGTACCAGTGCCACGTCGAGGTCACGATCGGCGTCAAGATCATGACGTTCCCCAACAAGGGCTTCGACGAGTTCGAGGTCACGGACACGATCGAGGTCTGAAATGGGCACGGTCAACGTCAACGGCACGAACTACACCGTCTACGGCACGCTCGCCGCGTGCGACGCGCACATCAACGGCGCGATCGGGCCCGGCTACGACGAGTACAACGCGCTCACCAACGACGACACGAAGGGTCGGTTGCTCGTCGGGGCGTCGCGCTACATCGATCGGCAGACGTGGATCGCAACCGCTGACACTATCGCCGAGCGCGACGCGCTGCTCGCGTTTCAGCAGGCCGCGTACGAGCTCGCTGCCATGGGTGCCGCGGACCCGTCGGTGTTCGCGAACGCCGACCAGGGCCAGAACATCTCCGAGATGGGCGCAGGCTCAGCGCGGATCGCCTTCTTCGCCCCGACGTCGACCCGCCGCGGCACGGCGACCAAGCTGCCGACCCTCGTGAATGACCTCGTCGGAGCGTACCTGGTGAACCCAGGCGGCGCGATTGCGACGGTGGGTCCGCTCTCGAGCGGCACCGACGGCGAGTCGAGCTTCGACGACTGCGACGGGTACAAGCGGAACGGGGCCTTCTAGCGATGGGAATCTCGATCCCTAAGTTGCTCGCGCAGCACCTCGGCAAGCAGACCGCGCTCGGCTTCGTGTCGGCAACGCTGCACGCGATCACGCCTGGCGTTCGAACGGTCGGCGCGCCCGCGTCCGGGACGAACCCGGCCACGACCACGCACGCCTGCAAAGGTATGGTCGAGAGCTACGAGCTGCGCCACATCGACGGCACGATCGTCATGGTCGACGACCGGCGGGTCTCGCTGCTCGGTGCGTCGATCGCGGGTGGGGTGGTCCCGAAGGCTGGCCACAAGATCACGATCAAGGGCGTCACCTACCGGGTGATCAGCGTGGGCGGCGATTCGGTCGACGCGATGTTCGTCTGCCAGTGCCGGAAGGCGTAGCGCCGTGTCCGAGCGCGACATGGCGCGCCTGATCGCCATCCTCGAGAAGGCGCTTGGGGCTGACTGGATCCAGAACACCGACTGGCTCCGCAACCAGAACACGGTCGCGGCGATCGAGACGCGGCTGCTGGCCGGCGACGTCGCGGGCCTCGTGGCCGAGGTGGAGGCGGCGGCGCTGAAGTTCGCGGCCGACACGAATAGGGCATACGTCACCGCCGGCGAGAAGGCTGCGAAGTGGCTTGACGCCAAGGTCGACGACGCTCTGGTGCGTTTCGACGTCACCAACGATCGCGCGGTGCTCCGCGCTCGCTCGAACCAGTACGAGCTCGTCCGAGGCTTCACCCAGGAGCAGCGCGAGATCACCCGGCAGGTCGTCGGCGACGGGATGCGGCGCGGCGTCAACCCCCGCGAGATGGCGCGCGACCTGCGCGGCTCGATCGGCCTGACGCCTAGCCAGTCGGAGCACGTGGCGAGCTACCGCCGTGCGCTCGAGGCTGGCGACTACGCGAACGCGCTCGGCCGCGAACTCCGCGACGCACGGTCCGATCGAACGCTGCAGCTGCTCGCGCGCGACCATGGCACGCTGCCGCCAGACCGGGTCGATGCGCTGGTAGCGCGCTACGAGCGGAATTACGTCAGCTATCGGGCCGAGGTGATCGCGCGCACCGAGGCGCTGCGGGCCGCGCACGCGGGGACGCAGGACCTCTTCACGCAGGCGATCGGGCGCGGCGACATCGACGCAGCCCAGCTGACCAAGGAGTGGAACGCAGGCCCGAACACGCGACATGCACGCGCGGATCACCAGGAGATGGAGCGGCGTGAGCCGATACCGGTCCTCGAGGACTTCGTACTTCCCGACGGGACGCGGATGAAACACCCCGGGGACCCGCGGGGCGGAGCGAAGCACAACGCGCAGTGCCGGTGCTCGAGCAGCGTCCGCTACGCGGCGTGAAATCGACCCACATCGCGGCGGATCGCACCGTCGACTCGTGAACATCGAAAAGCGCGGAGACTTCTTCAAGGCGGACGGGCGGCTCATCTACGGCTGGGCACTCGTGTGCGAAGAGAAGAACGCGGCCGGCGAGTGGACACCTTACGTCGACACGCAGAACGACCACATCCCCGAGGACGTGATGGTCGAGGCTGCGCTCGACTTCGCGAAGAACAGCCGCATCGGCAAGGACATGCACGCGGGCGATCAGGTCGCCTCGGTGCCGTTCATCTACGTCATCACGAAGGCGAGCAACTCGCTCGGCATCGAGACGAACAAGACCGGGATGCTCATCGGCTGGGAGCCGGACGACGCGACCCTGCTCGACGCGGTCGGCAAGGGTGAGCGCACCGGGTTCTCCATCGGCGGCTTCGTGCTGGAGTCCGGCGGCGATCTCGGCAAGCTCGCGAAGTCCGCGGGCGGCGAGGGCGCCGGGGAGCCGCGCGTGTTCCGTCGCTTCCGCATCGACGAGATCAGCCTGGTCGATCGCCCCGCGATGGTTGGCGCAACCGTCGGTTACGTGAAACGGGCTGACGGCTCGGCCCGCCGCGTGATTGCGAAGCGCGCTGGCGAGCGGACGGTCAAGCACTCGCTCTACACGACCGAGGTCGATGGACACCAGCACCAGATCTCGATCTACGAGGACGGGACGCTCTGGGCTCAGCACGCGACCGCGGCCGGCGCCGAGTACGGCCACAGCCACGGCATTGTCCGCGGCGACGACGGCACGCTCGTGATCCTCGCCGATGCGGGTCACACCCACGAGCTCGCCGAGGGCCAGACCGCGGTGGTCGTGGTCCCCGTCGACGCGATCGTCGTGGTCGCGAACAGCGCGGCGAAATCGACCCACCAAAACGCGCCCCGCAATGTGGGGTCACAACCGGAGCAGACCATGTCCCAGGACAAGACCATCGCCGACCTCACCGCCAAGCTCGCCAAGGCCGAGCGTCTCGCGACGCTGACCGATGCGCAGCGTGCGCACTACTCGCAGCTCGGCGTCGACGGCGAGGGATACCTCGCGAAGTCGTTCGCGGAACGCCAGGCCGTGCTCGACGAGATCGAGAAGGCGAACGGCGAGGTCTACAAGTCGACCAGCACCGGCGAGGTGTTTCGCGCGAAGGACGATCCGCGTCTCGTCGCGATGGCGAAGCGCCAGGACAAGCAGGCCGAGGAGCTCGCCAAGCGCGACGAGGCGATCGAGAAGGCCGAGATCACCAAGCTCGCCAAGGAGACGCTCGACGGCGTCGCCGGCGACGACGAGACCCACGCGTACATCGTCAAGTCGATCCGTAAGGGCGGCGGAGATGTCGCGCTGGTCGATAAGGCGCTCGCCACCCTCCGCAGCGCCAAGGCGTTCGCGAAGGAGTCTGGCAAGACCAAGGGCGTCAACCCCGGCGAAGGCGCGCACGAAGGAGACCCGCTCGCGGCTTTCAACGCCGGGGTCGCAGCGTACGCCGAGAAGAACCAGATCAAGGACGAGGGTCTCGCCCTCGAGAAGTTCCTCGGCACGACCGAGGGCCGCGCGCTGAAGAAGTCGTACGACGCCACCCGCGCGTACGGCAAGCAGCCGTAGCGCGGCGCCTCGCCGCCAACCACCACGCAACGCAACCGTCACGACCCCGCACAGGAGACCAGCCGCCATGTCGAAGATCGACTCCACCCCCGTCAGCCTTCTCTCCGCCGCGGACCTGAGCGCGAAGAAGTTCTTCTTCGGCAAGCTCACCGCGACCGGCGTCGACGCCTGCTCGGTCCTTGGCGAGCGCGCAGACGGCGTCATCGGCGCCTACCAGAAGTCGGTTCCGGTTGCCGGCGATGCCGTCGACTTCTACCTGGACCGCATCGTCCTCGTGCAGTCGAGCGCGGCGATCGTCAAGGGCGCCGCGCTCACGCCGGCGGCAACCGGCAAGGCTGTCACGGCGGCGATCGGAAACATCGTCCGCGCCAAGGCGCTCGATGCCGCGACCGCCGCGGATCAGTGGATCCGCGCCCTGATCATCCCCACCTACGCGCAGCCGTAGTCCCTCAGCTCACCAGCTCGTCGCTCCACTTCTCTCGTAGCAACCTTCATCGGAGACCACGCTCATGTCCGACCCCCTGTTTGGCAGCCTCTACGTCGACGTCCCGCAGACCGGCGTCGCGGTGCGCCGGATCCAGAACGACAAGAAGTTTGTCGCGGCTCGGATGATCCCGAAGCTCGTGGTCCTCAAGCCGTCGGGGCTGTACCCGACGATCGTCTCGGGCGACCTCAACCGCGACGAGATGGAGGCCCGCTCGCCGTCTGCGCCCGCGCAGAAGGCCGGCTGGCGTCGCGTCATGAAGCGGTTCGAGACCGACGCGCGCTCGCTGCGCTACGATCTCAACGACGCGGAGGCCGCTGGCGCCGACGTCGAGACGAACCCGGACATCCTGATCCCGCGCATCCTCGGCTACAAGGCGCTGCTCCACATGGAGCGGCGCATGGTCGGCAAGTTCTTCGCTGCCGGCGTCTGGGAGCGGAACATCACCGGTGGCGGTGCCGATGCCGCGCTCGACACGAACGCCGTGACGCGCCTCTTTATGGACAACGCCGCGGCGGACCCCATCGAGGCGTTCACCGACGAGATCCGCCGCCTGTGCCTCCGGGCTGGCTGCGACCCGATGGAGCTCGGCCTGACGCTGGGCAACAAGCTCTGGCACAAGATCCGCAACCACGCGAAGGTCAAGTCGCAGATCGTTGGCCTCGCTGGCGGCGCGATCGGCAACGCGGTGATCGCGATGGCGCGCCAGGCGGAGGCGCCCGAGCTCGCGCGCCTGCTCGGCATCCGCGACGTGCTCGTTGGCACCGCGATCCACAACACCAAGGCGCTCGCCGCCGATGTCGCCGACGTTCCGACGAACGCCGCGATCGTCCCCGAAGAGGACGCGCTGCTCTACGTCAACCCGTACACGGGCGACGAGGGCGCGAGCCCGCTGATGTCGCTCGATAACGAGCAGCCGGCCGCGTTCTGCCGCCCCGTCTGGAACGGCGTCGCCTCGGGCGAGGGCGTCCAGATTCGCCGCGTCCGGGACGAGCACGCCGGCCCCGGTGGCTCGTGGTCGCACGTCATCGACGTGTACAACGGCTTCGAGGTCGTCTCGGCCGAAGCAGCCGTTCGCTTCACGGACATGCTCACCTGATCCCTGAGCGATGAGTGGCACGCGCTTCCCCTTTGATTCGTCGTTGCCATTCGTCGTGGCGACGCAGGATCTGCCGTGCGGACCGAAGCGGTTCGGACGGGGTGACGCGTTCCCCTGGCGCGAGCTGGGGCTGAGCGAGACGGATCTCGCCGAGCTCTGGGTCGCGTTCAAGATCGACAACATCTCGCCTGCCGCGTCGTCCGCAGGGCCAGCTCCGGCCCGCACGGCGCAGCAGGCGCCCCCTTCCAAGCCGCAGGCGCAGCAGCGTCGTCGGTGACCTCGTGGGTCGCCAGTCCAAGGCGATCGGCGAGAACCTCCGCAAGGCGACGGAGCGTGTCGTCACGTCCATCGTGCTCGACATCGACGCGAACCTTCGCCGCAGCCCCGCGCGCGGCGGTACACCGGTCGATACCGGCCACGCACGCGCGAACTGGGTGCCGAGCGTCGGCGCCGCACACGCGGCGGTTGTGCAGGGCAACGGTGCGCACGAGGCCGGTGTCGGCGCCGTCCTGGCATACAAGCTCGGCGACGGCGCGTGCTGGATCTCCAACGCCGTTCCATACATCCAGGCGCTGAACGACGGCCACAGCGCACAGCAGCCCGCCGGCTTCATCGAGCGCGCGATCGACGAGGCACTGGCGAAGGCGCGCCAGAAGTTCGGCAACCAGCGCATCTCGATCGACACCGTCGAGAACCTCGGCGCTGAGCTCGCGACCAACCTGGCGGGTGCCTACTCGCCGTTCGGAGGTGACTGATGACCGAGGCCGAAGCGATCGAGGCGATACACCAGCGGTGGATCGACGCGTGGGTGCCGCTACAGCCCGCCGTCCCGTTCACGTTCACGAACGAGCGCTACGAGGCGGTCGCCGCGTGGGCGCGCGTCACCGTCATGATGACGACGCGCGTGCAGTCAACGTCCGGACCTGAGGGCCAGCGGAAGTTCGACAACCGCGGCGTGATCTTCGTGCAGCTGTTCGGTGCGATCGACGTCGGCGACAAGCCGCTCGCGCTGCTCGCCGGCGACGTGCGCAGCGCCTTCGAGGCGCGGCGGATCGGCGCCGACGTGATCACGTACGCGGGCGCGTCGCGTCCGGCCGGCGCCGATGGCACGTGGGCGATGCGGACGGTCACCGTGCCGTTCCAGTTCGACGAGACGCGCTAGCCCGAAATCGACCCATCGGCGTCGGTTCGCGACGCTGGCGACATGGGCAAAGCGAAGGCGGAAGCGAGCACGATTCTCCTGGCGCCCGAGGCTGTGCTCGGCACGGCGCCGGCAACCGGCTGGCTGCAGACGCAGGTGAACCCCGCAGGTATCCAGGGCTGGGCTCCGGCGTTCGTTACCGTCGAGCGCGATCCGCTCAGCAAGTACGCCTCGCGCGAGAAGGGCGACAACGTCGGCCTCAACGCGGAGCCCAAGCTCGTCCACGACCTGAACAAGGACTGGATGGACATTCACGCGCCGCTGATCTTCCGCAGCGTCGCGAAGCACGCCGGCAACAAGGGCCAGTCGCTCTACCGCCCGACCGCAGTGACCGCGACCGGTTACACGGTCCCGGCGAACGGCGATCTGACCGCGGGCCTGCTCGTGCACGCGAAGGGATTCTCGACGGCCGCGAACAACGGCCTCAAGGCGGTCGCCGCGGCGTCTGCCGCACTCGAGGTCAAGGCCGCGGGCTTGGTCGCCGAGGCCGCACCGCCGACGAATGTCACCCTCGAGGTGGCCGGCGTTCAGGGCGCGGTCGCCGACATCGTCATGACAGCGGCGGGGCACCTAACCGCTACGGTGCTGAACTTCACGACGCTCGGCCTCAACGTCGGGCAGTGGATCAAGATCGGTGGCACCGCCGCGAACACGTTCTTTGCGACTGCGACGCTCAACGGCCGCGCGCGCATCAAGACGATCGCGGCCGGCCAGCTGACGCTCGAGCGCTGGTCGTTCACGCCTGCGGCGGATGCAGGCGCCGGCAAGACGATCCAGCTGTTCTTCTCGCGCTGGTATCGCAACACCTCCATCGACCACGTCGACTATCTCGAGCAGAGCCTCCACGGCGAGCTCGAGGAAATCGGGCCGGGCACGGGCAACACGGCGACCTACAGCTACGCGAAGGGCATGAACCTCAAGACGTTCGAGCTCGACGCGCCGCTCGAGTCGAAGATCGTCACGACTGCGAGCTACGTCGGCATGGACATCGCCGACCCGGTGCTCGTCGCCTCGCGCGCAGCTGGTGCCTCGACGGCCCTCGCCCCGCTCGCGAGCGCGCTGATCGATACGGCGACCGACCTGAAGAAGGTGCGGCTGACCGACACTGCCGGCGAGCTGATTGCCGAGATCAACAGCTGGAAGCTCACCTATGAGAGCAACGTCAAGCCGCAGAAGGTCCAGGGCGTGTTAGGCGCCAACGGGATGATCTACGGCAAGTTCACGCCGACCGTCTCGATGGAGGCGTACTACACGACCTCGAGCGTCCCGGCAGCGCTCCGCGACAACCGCGACCTCCAGTGGGACGCGTACGTCCAGAACCACCAGGTGGCGTTCCTGTTTGACCTGCCCAATGTCGCGCTCCGCGGCGGCGCGCGCGCGTACGCAGCGAACGAGAGCGTCATGGTGTCGGCCGAGGTCCCGGCATTCCGCGATCAGACGACGAACATCGTCAGCTCGCTGTCCGTCTTCGCGCACATCCCCGAGTAGTTCCTGAGGGTGCAGAGCGGCGGCTCCCTCCCTCGCCGCTCGAAGTTGGTCATGCCGCGCCGGCCGGCCCCTCAAAAGCCGGCCCTTCGGGTGCCGAAATCGTCCCAGTCGCGTGCGGCGGCGACGATAGCGCCATGATCGACATCGACTTTTCGCACCTGACACCGACGGGGACCGCGCGCTTCACGCTGACCGGCGTTTGCGTGCCCCGCACCAATCCGGTCTCGACCACCCTCGTGATGAAGCACGCGGGTCGCAGCAACGCTGGCTTCACCAACGCGATCATGAAGATCGAGGGCGAGACCGGCGGGGCGCGCACCGTCCACACCCTCGACGTCGGCGACGAGAAGAGCGCGGCGATCTTCGCCCGCCACGTCGTCGTCGGCTGGGAGGGCCCGCTCGGGGCCGACGGCAAGCCGCTGCCGTGCACCCCGGAGAACGTCCAGAAGCTATTCGCCGCGCTGATCGCCGCCAAGCGTCCGGACCTCGTCCGCGCCGCCTTCGCGTTCGCCGGCGACGCGGACAACTTCAGCGATGCAGCCGCCAGCTCGGAGAGCCTGGGAAAAGAGTAGCGGCGTGGCTGGCCTGGGAAGAGGAGGCCGCGCCGATTCGACGACAGCTTCGCATTCACAAGCGCGAGCCGCTGCCGCACGAGCTCGAGGTCCTCGACAAGCGGCCACCATGCGATGCGGCGGTCACGATCTACGTCGAGGCGTGGCACGACCTGTCCACCTGTCGATCGCTGGGCTACGGCGTGATGGGGATGATCCCGTGGACGGCGATCGTGCAGTGGGCTGGGTTTCACAGCCTCGACGCGGACAACACGGCGCAGCTGATCGCTGTGATCCAGCGGCTCGACGGCCAGCGTGCCGAGCGCGAAGCGAGCAAGGCGCGTAACCGAGGAGAGACCAAATGAGCTTCGACATCGCGATCAAGGTGGACCCGGCATCGAGCGAGCAGAAGATCGCCGGCGTCGAGCGGGCGCTCGACAAGCTCGAGGCCAAGGGCGAAAAGGTCGGCCCGGCGCTGACACGCGGGATCCGCGAGAGCTCGACGGCTTACGAGAAGGCAAAGAGCCCGGTCGATGTGTTCTCGCGATCGCTCGATCACGAACGAGAGATCCTCGAGCGCATCCACGGGCCCATGCTTCAGCTCGAGCGCGACGTTCAGGCGCTCGACGCGCTCCATCGCAAGGGCGCGATCAGCGCGAAGCAGTATGCCGATGCGCTTGGGAAGTCGCGTTCGGCCGCAGGTGTTGGCGATCCGACGAGCGCGATCTCGCTCCCCGGCGGGCTCAACATGAAGGCGTTGCAGACCGACGGGCAGAAGGTGATCGGCCACCTGAGCGGCGAACTGATGGCGATGGCGGGCCCGGCAGCTGCGGCAGCCGCCGGCATCAGCGCGATTTCCGAGGCGCTCGAGCGGCTCGACGCGCACAACCGCATGATCGCGAACGCGACCAACCAGATGCTGCGGTTCCACGACTCCGTCGGCGCGGCGCGCGATGCGGTCGGCGAGCAGGTCGAGGCGTCGAAGATTCTCGGGGTCACCGTGCACGAGCAGATTGAAGCGTTCGACGCTGTCAGCGACGCGTCCGAGCATCTCCAGAAGACGCACGGCCAGTTGATGGACATGACGCGCAACCTGTCGATGGTGATGATCCACCAGGGCAAGAGCATGAGCGACGTCGGCGTCATCATGTCGACGATGCAACTCGGCATGGAAAAGGGGTCGCTCGAAGCGCGCGAGCTCAAGGGCATCATCAAGGAGTATCCCGAGGCTGCCGACATGATGGCGAAGTCTCTCGGGACCACCAGAGACGGGATGCTGACGCTCGCGAAGAGCGGCCAATTCACGGCTGAGAAGATCGCGATCGCGATGCGCGGGTTCGAGGATGGCAGCGAGGTCTCGAAGGTGTTCGGCGAGCGCCAGCTCGACATCAACAAGGTGATGGAGGACCAGCACGTCGGCTGGGTGAAGGCCACGGAGATCGTGCTGAAGCACAAGTCCGCCGTCGAGGAGATGACGAAGGCGTTCGATCCGTACGAGGCGAAGCTGCGCAAGATCAACGAGGCGCTCAACGGCGTGATTCTCGCGTCGGCGAGCATGGAGGACAAGCTCAACAAGGCCGACGTCAAGTTCGTACAGGACAGCTTCGGCGCGATCCATCGCAAGAACCTGAAGGCCGTCACCGACGGCCTGAAAGCCTACAACGACGGGCTCGCAGAGTCAGAGAAGCGGCTCGCAGAAATCAAACGACTCTCCGACGGCTGGGCGAAGAGCGCGACCGACGATCTCGTCAAGCAGCTCGAGTCCGAAGTCGAGAGCGAGCGCGGCAGGACAATGTTTGATGACGCCGGCATCTCGGACATGTCCACGTCGATCTCTAGCGCGCAGCTCGGCGCGACGGCGCTCGCCGCGGCCGCGGAGGACTACGAAGCCAGTATCCAGGACGTGCACCTCGCTGCCGCTATGGCGGTTGCGGATCACGAAGCGATGCAGGCGAAGATTTTCGACACCACCGAGCTGATGGCATCCGCGTTCGGTTCGATGGAGGACGCGCTCGTGGGGTTCGCGCTGACCGGCAAGTTCAGCTTTAGCGGCATGGTCGACTCGATGCTCGCCGATCTGACCCGCCTGATTGCCAAGCAGCTGATGGCGGCGGCGCTGAGCAAACTGATCGGCGGCGGCTCGACCAACAATCCCGTCGCCGCGATCGCGCCGCTCACGAACCTGTTCCAGCTCGGCTTCGCCACCGGCGGCTCCTTCATGGTCGGGGGCAAGGGCGGTACCGACACGACCCCGGTCTCGTTCATGGCCAGTCCCGGCGAGCGCGTCACCGTCGAGACGCCGGCCGAGGTGATGACCGGCAGCCAGCAGTCCGGGCCAGCCGCGGCGCCGCGGATCCAGGTCATCAACAGCTTCGACCGCCGCGAGCTCCTGCAGGCCCTCGACAGCCCAGAGGGCGCGACCGTGGTCCACAACATCATTCGCAAGAACCCGGGGCTGCTCAAGCGGTAGGCCAAATCGACCCAGTCGGGGACGTCAGGGAAGCTAGCTGACATGAAGCGGAGGCTCCTGTCCCTGGCCGCGATCGTCGGCTTCGTCCTGTTGCTCTTCACCGTGCTCGCCGTGGCCCAGCCGGTCACCAGCGGCGGCGGGCTGTCGCGCGTCACCACGACAGGCGGCGCGCTCGCTGGCAGCGGGACGACCTCGAACCCTCTCAAGGTCCGATCCGACTGCACCGACGGTCAGGTGCTCAAGTCGACGACCGGGGTGTGGTCGTGCGCGGCGGACGCAGCTGGCACAGGTGACATCACCGCGGTCAACACCGCTGCGGCCTCCGGCCTCGTGGGTGGAGTCGCGAGCGGGGACGCAAATCTTGCGCTCCGCGCCGACTGCGCCAACGGTCAGGTCCTCAAGAGCGGGGCCACGGGCACGACATGGACCTGTGCGGCGGACGACAGCGGCGGCGTCACCGACGGCGACAAGGGCGACATCACGGTCACCGCGACCGGCGCGACTTGGACGATCGACGCCGCGACGGTGACTTCGGCGAAAGCGAACCTCACCACGACGACCTGCACGAACCAGGCGGTGAGTGCGATCTCGAGCGGCGGCGTCGGCACGTGCTCGACGTTCTTCAACACCGCCGGCAACGGCCTGACGTCGACAGGATCCACCGTTGACGTGGTCGGCGGGACGAACATCACGGCGAACGCCAACGACGTGGCGCTGTCCACGAACGTCGCGATCGGCGGGACGCTGTCAGTGTCGGCCGGCGCCACGACTGTCAGCGACTTCCGCGGGACCACGATCTCGCCAGCCCTGCACGCTGGCGGCACGGAGAACAACTACGCCCCGACCAACCTGAGCACCGCGAAGAACATCTACGTCACGTCAAGCGCGGACATCAGCTTTAATGGTCTGACTGGCGGCGCCGACGGACGCGAGATCACGATCTGCAACGGCAGCAACGTGCGCTTGCTTTTCAACAACGAGAACGCTGGCGGCACCGCAGCGAATCGCTTTCGCATGCCTGCGGGGACGACGTGGATCCTGTACGGCACCGGCTACTGGGCCGCGAACGGTATGGAGTGCGCCACGTTCCTCTACAACGCGACGCTGGCTCGCTGGTTGATGAAGGACATCACATCAGCGGACATGCCGGTCTTGGAAGTCACCGGGGCCTTCTACGCCGGCGCCGCGTCTTCGCATGCAGGCACCGCGACATTCGGGGGCGACATCCTGGCCAACGGCAACACGACGATCGGAAATGCGAACACCGACCTGATCACGGTCACCGGCAAGGTCAACTCCCACGTCAACTACACCGGCACCGCACCGACGATCAGCACGTGCGGCACCACCACGGCGATCCTCGGTAATGATCGCCGAGGTATGATCAGCACCAACGCGCTGAACTGCACGCTCACGTTCGCGACCGCGTGGACCACGAACGCGCCGATCTGCGTTGCCACGCCGAAGATCGGAACGGTCACAGTCAACACTGTTTCGACGACGGCGATCACGTTCACCTCAAGCGATGCGACAGCAGAACAACGCATTTACTACCACTGCGATGGAGTCCTCTGATGGCCCTCAGCACTCTCACCACGCGCACCAAGAACCTCCTCGGCGCCGGCATCGTGCTCGCGCTCGGAATGGCCGTCGGCGTCTCGATCACCGGCGACAGCGAGCCGACGAGGCAAGCCAAGCTTGACGCACTCGGGTCGGCACTCGCAACCGGATCCGCCCAGCTCGCGGCGTCGGACACGTTCGACTCCGCGGAGTACCATCGCGCGGTCATTGCGGTTCGTGCCGGGGACCCGACCATCACCGACCTGCTGAGCGCACCCGTCGAGCCCGGCGCCGTCGCGACCACCGAGGTCATGCTGCCGTTCGGTGCTCGCGTGGCCACCGTCGCGGGGGCTCCGCTGCTGACGTTCACCGGCGCGGCGGCCGGCAAGTTCAGGCTCGGCGACGTCATCCACGAGGACCGCGAAGACAAGACCGCAACGCTCCTGCGGGTGACCGCGACGAACACCGGCACGATTCGCTCGCGCATGAGCGCACTCGTGCAGTTCGCGACGAGCCCGTAAATGCCGACGTGGAATCGCAACGAGCCGATCGCAGCGAAGCGCCGCGCGCCGCTGTTCGTTTACGATATCGACGGGCAGCCCGCGGTCGCCACGACGCTGTTCACGGGCACGAACGAGCTGCTCGTCGACAAGGGCGACGGCAACTACGTCGCCGCGCTCGGTACGCTGTCGACCACGAAGCGACCGCTCGTCGTGGCGGACGACGTCATCGAGGCCGTTGACATCGGCGCAGCGGAGACGCTGACGCTCACGGCACACGGCCTCGTGACCGGCGACGGTCCCGTGCAGTTCACGACGACCGGCGCACTGCCCGGCGGTATCGCGGCGGCGACGGACTACTGGGTGATCTGGGTCAGCGCAAACCTCATCTCGCTGGCGACGTCGCTGGCGAACGCGCTCGCCGGCACGAAGGTCGATCTGACGAGCGTAGGTTCGGGCGTTAACACGCTCGTCGACACGGCTTCGACGCAGCGACTCAACGATGGCGCGTGGCTCTACGAGGCGTCTCAGGCCGAGATCAACTACCGCGGCGCCTACTTCGCGATCCGGATCGCAAAGACCAACTTCAAGGACTCGATCTACAGCGTGGATCTTGCCGACCAGGCGCAGCAGCACGCCGGGACCGCGGCTGCCGGTGGTGCCTCGACGCTGACGCTGGACGCAGCGGCGAGCGCCACGAATGACCTCTACAAAGACGCGATCGTGATCGTCGTGGGCGGCACCGGCGTCGGCCAGGTCAACACGATCGCGTCGTACGTCGGCGCCACGAAGGTCGCGACCATGGCTCGGGCGTGGGCGATCAACCCAGACGCGACCTCGCAGGTCGTGATCGTCCCGGCACCCAGCGGCGCGAACCCCAGCTCGGTGGCGGCCTCCGTCTGGTCCGCGCTCGGCGAAGGCGCGAACACCTACGGCGATCTGGTTCGCGGGCTCATCGGCTCCGGGGTTGGCGTGACGAGCGGATACACCACCGGGACGATCGTCGCCAAGTCGCTGAACGGCGCCAAGACGCGCTGGACGTGGACTGTCGACTCGACGGGGCGGCTCACGGCCACGCCGGGTGATCTGACGTAGCCATGCCGTTCACGACGCGCAGTCGGTTCTGGGGGCCGCTGTTCCCCGATGTGTGGGGCGTCGCTGGCAAGACGTTCTGGGGGCCGTTGTTTCCCGATCCCGGCCCGGTGATCCAGACCGTCCCCGGCGTGGGACTGGCCGGGGCAGCGACGTTCGTAATCGACCTCGACGGGCCACTCGAGATGAACCTCGAGTGGCAAACAGATGTCTTCAAGTCGTACGACGGGCAGGAGAAACGCACGGCGTTACTCGATCATCCGCGCCGCAAATTCTCCGGCTCGGGGTTGCTGATCGGGACCGCCACGCGGGCGCTGCGTAGCCAGCTCACGCGCGCTGCCGCGCAAGGCCGCCCCTTCCTGCTCGGACTGCCGTTCGAGTCGGCAACGCTCACCGCGAGCTCGAGCGGGACGACCGCGTTCGTGTCGAGCGCGGCGGTCACGAACGGCGACTGGATCAACCCCGGGCAACGCGTCGTGGTCATGGGGACCGATCGCACCGCCGTCAACGCGGTGATCCAGAGCGTCGCCGGGACGAGCGTCGTGCTCGACATCGCGCCTGGAGCGATCGGCAAGGCCGGCGGGGTGATCATGCCGGCGGTGCCCGTGTTTCTGGATCCGCAGCAGGGCTTCGCTCGGTACGTCAACCCGCAGGGCTTCGAGCGCTGGTCGATCAGGGCCATCACGCCTGCGTTCGGCTTCCAGGCCGCCGGACTGCACGCGAGGGCGGTCCTCGAGGACGCCGCTCTGGCCGGCGGTGGAGGGACGGGCGCGCTCGCGGACGCCTTCGTGCGAGTGAAGGTCGGCGGTGTGGCCGGCAACAGCCACACGCTGACGTTCGTCGCCGATGCGGTCTCGCCCAACGAGTCGCTGGTCACGGTTGGCACCGCGACCACGCTGCGCTTTCACGCCGGAGTGACCACGATGGCGAAGGTGATCGCGCTGTTCGGTGGCAGCGCGGTCCTCGAGATCTACGGCGATCCGAACATCGCGGCGATCCTCGGGGTGAACGACGTGTTCACGAACTGGCCATTCTCCGGCGGCACCGACTCGACGTTCGGCGAGGACGGCAAGGGCGCAGTTGTGGTGACGCACGCGACGAGGCCCGTGTTCGATCGCCGGCTCGTGAACGCCGATACGATCGGCGACTCGATGCAGGCGATGAACGAGATCGTGGATCTCGGCGGCATCCCGGCCAACATCGGTCAGGCCAGCCAGTCCGACTGGGGCCGGCAGATCACGATGTACGCCAAGCAGGGCACCGAGTGGCAGTGGATCAAGAAGTTTCTCGCCACGGTCCGCGGACGCCAGCGGGCGTTCTGGTTGGCGACCTGGCGCGCCGACCTGCGGCCCATCAGTAGCGGCGCGAACACGCTCACGATCGGCGGTGACACCGACACCGATGGCGGGTTCTTCTCGTGGTACCCGGCGAGGTCGGCCATCCAGATCGTGCAGCAGGACGGGACGATTACTCGGGCGACGATCACGGCGACGACCACGAACGGCGACGGTTCCATCACGCTGACGATCGGTGTCACGCTCTCGGGGTCGCCGATCGCCATGGTGTCGTGGCTCGAGCTCTGCCGCTTCGAGACCGATGAGGTCGCGGTGACGTTCGAGGGGCACACGTTCTCGATGGAGACGACGGCAAGGGTGGTGACGCGATGACGACGTTCAAGGAGGACGAGGAATCCGTCGAGGACAGCATGCCTCGGGACGGCTTCGAGTTCGTCCTTCCGACCGTCACGTACCGCCTCGCGAGCGGCACGAAAAATCTGGTCATCAACGGGCAGACGTTCCGCGCCGGAACGATCCAGCGAAGCGGCATCGACGTGACGACGGCGACGAACGAGGCGTCCCTCGAGGTGTCTCTGCTCGTCAGCCACGCGCTGCCGCAACGCTATCTTCGTGGCGGCGTGCCTCCGCGACGGATCGACGTGAACGTCTACCGCAAGCAGGTGCGCAGCGATGCGTCCGAGCTCGCCTTCATCGGCCGCGTGATCTCGATGAGCATCGATCGGCACGTCGCAACGTTCCTTGTGCCGTCGCGCACGAGCGATGCGCTGCAGCGCAGGCTCCCGACGATCACGCTCGGTCGCGACTGCCCGCACGTCCTGTATCAAAGCGGCTGCAACGTCAGCGTGGCGGCGTTCACGGCGAGCCTCACGGTCGTGTCGGTCAACGGTGCGACGGTGACCCTGTCGGCCGCTCCGAACGCCGTCGACGACTGGGCGAAGTGGGGCGAGCTCATCCACACCGCGAGCGGGGAGCGGCAGATGATCAAGTCGCAGACGGGCGCCACCGTCGTGATGCAGCTGCCGATCGCGGACATCGTCGCGGGCGACGCCGTGCAGGTCACGGCGGGCTGCTCGCACGACGTCGATACGTGCATGGCGAAGTTCACGAACCAGGTGAATTTCGGCGGAACGCCGCAGCGCCCGAGCGGCAACCCGTTCATCCCCAGCAACCGCGGCATCTTCAGCATGAAGAAGTTCGGACTCTGATGTGGGCACAGCTTGCATACGGCGGCTTCCTCGTCGGCAGCTACGTCTACCATCGGTGGTTTGCGCCGCAGCCGCCGGTCCCGAAGCCATCTGATCGGATCGAGATCCCGCGCGTCGATGAGGGAGCCAGCATCCCGCTGATCTATGGCAAGTGCCGAGTGCGGCAGCCGATCCTCGCGTGGGCGAGTACCCCGGCGGCGACCGGCAGTGCGCCGGTCTGGGATTACTCGATGGACATGTTCATGTTGCTCGGCATTCCGTTCCAACTGCCGTCCGTCGCGATCTATCGCATCTGGGTCGGCGAGGGACGGCTCGGGTCAGCCGCGGGTCAACCGAAGTCACATGGCGCGGGCTGGATCGTGGACAACGACGCCGACGCATTCTTTGTTCAGAGCGGGTACATCGGGGAGAGCCTCGAGATCTTCGATGGGCGCGCCAGCCAGCAGCTCGTCAACCCGACGACACCGTATGCGGCGACCACGATCGCTGGAGCGCGCATGGTGGCCGACGGCGTTGGCGCCGATCTCATCCCTGGCTATCGCGGCTACGTCAGCGTGTTCCATCACGGCAGCGGCGCGCCGAAGTGGAAGCTCGGCAACAGCCCGAACCTCGGCTCGTACAGCTACGAGGTGGCGTCGTACCCGGCCGACTCCGACGCGTTCAACGTTGGGCTCGAGGCGAATCCCGCGAAGGTCATCCTCGACCTACTCACCGGATCGTTCGGGAAGCTGAAACTGCCGTCGTCGAAGATCGACGGTGTGAGCTTCGCCGCAGCGAAGGTTCGGCTGCAGGAAGAGGGCAACGGCTACTCGCGCTCGATCGAGAACTCGCCTGACGCCGCTGACATCATCCAGGAGATCCTGCAGCAGATCGATGCAGCCCTCTACGAAGACCCACGCGACGGCAAGATCAAGATCAAGCTGATCCGCGATGACTACGACGTGTCGGCGCTGATCGGCGTGACGACCGAGAACTGCGAGGAGCTGCAGAACTTCGCGGCCGGCGGGTTCGAGGGCATCGTCAACAAGGTGCGGCTGATCTACACGAACCGCGACGACTCCTATCGCGACGGGTCCGCGTCGGCCCACAGCCAGGCGAGCGCGACTGGATCGGACGGCGAGACCAGAGAGGCGCTGATCCAGATGCCAGGCGTCTGCACCCAGGCGCTCGCGAACGCCCTCGCCGCGCGCGAGCTCGCCGCGCGCAGCCGGCCGATCACGAAGTGCCGCGCTGTCGTCGACCGCACGTTCGCGAACACGATGCCGGGCGATCCGGTGCGCGTGACATGGCCCGAGTACGGCCTCGACGGTCGCGTGTTCCGCGTGGCGAGCGTCGTCCGCGGCGAGCTCGCCAACGGCAAGATCGCGCTCGACCTGATCGAGGACTTCTTCTACGTGTGGCGCAATGTCCTGATCCCAGGGCACCCGGTCGAGTCCTTCCGCGGCACGACGGTCGTCGGCAGCCCGTAGCGATTCGGGCCGAAATCGACCCCTCGCGCTCGACCGCCTAGCGTGGGTGGGTGGTAGACGACCGCGACAAACCGCGCCGCGCGCGCAGCCATTGGGGCGACGAGCGCCGGGCTGCGGTGGGCCGCCAAACGCCGCGCGGTGGCGTCCCGGTCGAGATCGATCCCGAGCATACGCCGCCACCGCGCGAGCCCCCGCCCGCCGCCGAGCTCGAGCAGATGCCGCTCGACGCGCAGGTCCGCGCGCTGCGCGACGTCGCGGCCGGCAACAACGACGCGATCCGCAGCGTCTGGGAGTCGCGCCACGTCGGCGAGCGGGTGACCCGGCTCGAGACCGCGGTCAACGGCTACACGCAGCAGGTCGCGCACAACCAGGCGTCGCTCGATCAGTGGGTGCCGGTCGTCAAAGAGTGCATCGGTCGGATCGATCACGCGCTAACCCAGCAGTCGCGCACCGAGAGCCGGCTCGAGGTGTTCTTCAATGTCGAGTGGCCGAAGATCGCCGACGCTCTGGACGACGTCGGGACGAGCCTCAGGGACCTCGCACTCCGCATGGGCCGCCTCGAGGCGAACCAGGATCGTATCGCGAGCAGCCAGATCGCGCAGGCCGGGCAGATCGTCTCGCTCGAGGTTCGCGTCACCTCGCTCGAGATCAGCAAGTCGACATCGATGATCCGCGCCGACGAGCGACGCCGCATTTTCGGATTGGCGCAAGCGGGGCTGGTTGGCCTCGGCGCCGCTCTCACGTTCCTGTTTACGAAGGGCCCGGAGATCTGGGCCTGGATCACTCGCTAGGAGGCACCATGTCCAAGACCGTCAAGCTCTGCATCCTCGCCATCCTCTGCGGCCTCGTCGCGCTTTCGTGCGTCGGTGCCGTGCACGCTCAGGCGCTCGATGCTGGCGTCATCACCGCGCCGATCGATGCTGGAGCAGCAGCTGCACCGGCGCTCCCCGATCCCGTCGCTGACCCCGTCGAGTCGGTCGGCTACGTCGTCAAGCTCTGGAAGAGCGGGACGATGCCAGCGGCGTTCATCGTCGGGATGTTCCTGTTGCTGACGACGCTGAGAACGAAGGTCCGAGCGCTGCAGAAGGGCTACGCGTCGATCATCTGCGCATCGCTGATCGGCGGGCTCGCCATGCTGCTCGAGGCGGCATCGCGCGGCACCACGCCGACGGTGTCGATGTTCGCCACCGCGCTGGTCACCGCCGTCGCGCTCGGCATCAATCCGAAGAAGTCCGAGCCCGCGACGACCTGAGCATGGGCCACGTCCTCAACAGAGCGCTCGGACCCGTGGCCGAGCTGCAGCCCGGCGAGTACACGACGCGCACCGGCCCGATGCTCGTGGGGAAGTGCGCGCTGCGGTGCCGCCAGTGCGGCGGCCTCGACACGCTCGGCGAGAAGCACACGATCGACGGCGCGGGTCGAGTCACGCCGTCGTGGCGCTGTCCGACCGTGACGTGCGGCGAAGTGCTGTGGCTGACGCTCGAGAGCTGGGGGCGTCAATGAACGAGCTCGTGATCGGTCTACTGTCGTGGGCGCTGCTGCTCGCCGGCCTCGTGTGGCTGTTCGGTCCGCGGAGGGAGCGGTGATCACCGTCGCGCTAATCGCGGCGCTCACCCTCGCGACGTTGCTCGGCGGGCTTGCTGCGTGGCTCGTCTACGGACGCGTCGCCGATGTGCGCGCGCTCGGCGACGAACGCCAGGACCACGTCGCCACGCACGCACGACTCGAGCGGCGCGACTTCGAGGTCATGACGCTCAAGCTGCAGCTCGCGACCGAGACCCGCCGCGCTGACGTTTTCGAGGAGGCACTGGCAAATGCGGAGAAGGGATCGCCGAACGCGGATCTCTCCAAGGGTGACGTGCGTTCGCGCATTCTAAGGGCGGCATCGCGTGCGCGCGCTCAGCAGGCATCCGAGCAAGCGAAAGACCCCGTCGCGCAGCCGGTCGCGGTTGATGTCGGGGAGTCGCGCGAGTGACGTTCGATGTATCGAACAAGCGACGGACTGACCCCGTATCGCTTAGCGATGGACGTCTTGCCCTCGCGCGATGCGAGCGCGACAAGGATCGCGGTCCTGTCCGCATCCGAGAGCTTGCTCGATCGGCGATTGCGGGCCTGTTCGGTCTTCGTCGCCCAGCGGCAGTTGCCAGGCTCGTAGCCGCCGCCGTTGTTCTTCCGATCAAGCGTCGTGCCCTTGGGGCGCTCGCCCATGTCCGCGAGAAATGCCTCGAAGCTGTCGCGCCAGCGATCACAGACAATGATCCCGCGCGCTCCGTAGTCCGGATCCTGCCGCGAGCACCGTCGCTTCATGCTGCTCCAGCTGCTGTAGGTCGGAGACTTCCGGCCGCCGTGCTTCCTGGCGATCCGATTGGTTCGCAGGAGACCGGCGTGAACGTCGCGTGCGTAGCAACCGCAACTCTTGGTGGTTCCCTGTTGCAGGTTAGCGGCCGCAATCGTGGTCTCGGAACCGCAGTCGCATTTGCAGCGCAAGCGTCGCTGGCCACGTCGATTGGGCGCCGCGTCCGCAAGGACGACGACGCGACCGAATCGCCGACCTGTCAGATCGGGACTGCGAAGGCATCCGCAGCTCGTCGTTGTTCCACGCGAGAGGCACGTGCGGGCAACGGTCGTGTGCCGTCCGCAATCGCACGCGCATACCCAGAACGTTCCCTTGCGCTGGGTGGGAGCTCTTGACACCGCGACCAGCCTTCCGAACCGCTGCCCTGTCATGTCGATGGGAGTTCTCATGCGAGTCACGACTGTAGCAATCGCCTGTGTCGCTGCACTGCTCGCGTCGTGCGTGCGGCGGCCAAAGCCCGTGCGGCCCAAGCCGCTCGAGGTGGTGCGCTACCTGCCATCCCCGCAGAGCCCGTGCGTCCGACGGCCGCCCCCGAGCGAACCGCCCCCGCCGAAGTGCACGGACCCCTCGATCCCAACGAGCTGCTCCGCTGACGAGCTCGACGAGTGGACCGCGACGCTGCTCGATCACCGCGAGGCTCTCGCGTCGTGGTCCGCGCTGACCTGGCGCGTCTGCGGGCCGGTGACGCCGTGATTGCCCGCATCCACCTGACGCGTGGCGCCACCACCTGGAGATCCGCGGACGCATGGAACACGGCGAGTCTCGCGCCTCCGTCGCACGGCGAATGGGGATCAGGCCGGGCCACGTCACTCACATCATCCAGGGACGTGTCTGGCGCGATGTCCAGTAGACCGGCGAAGGCGTAGCCGTGGCGCGCCGAGCGAAGCAGCGCGAGCTGACGCCGCAGGCTCGCGTGAGAGAGCGCGAGGTGGCCGATCGCGTCGAGCGTGCGCGTCGTGCTGATCCGCCGCTGGAGACGCGCTGGTACGTCGTCGCCGGCGAGCTCGCGCGGCAGCTCGGACTCGACACCGCCGGCGTGCTCGACATGTTCGCCGAGTTGGTGCAGCTGCACGTCTACTCCGGGTCGACGCGCGACGTCGCCGAGCCGATCGCGTGGCAGCAGACCGAGGAGATCCTCGTCGGCATCGCGGCGCAGCGGGCAGGGGCGGCCGCGTGAGCGTCGTGTTTCGCTGCCAACTCGTGCTGACGATCCTCGGCGCGTACGCCTACGGAGACCACGTGCGCGATCCGCAGGCGTTCGTTCGACGTGTGTGGGCGGTGCTCCGGTGAGCTGGCGTGAGGTCGCGCCGGGCGCTTGGCGCTGCACCGTCTGCGGGCGGCCCGTCGTCAGCGTCGAGAAGCCAGGGCCGTGCGTCTGCTCGCCGTGCCCGAGGCCGAGAAAACGCGACACGAAAGGACTCGACAGAAAATGAAGCGCGGAACCGTCCTCGGCCTCTCACTCGCACAGGTCGCCGAGCGAGCTCGCTACCTCGCCGGCCCGAAGTGCGTCACCGGCTACTACCTGCTGAAGGATCACAACGGCGGCAAGGATCCGACCGCTGCGGACCCGTTCGACCGTTGGCGCAAGCCCGGCTCGAAACAGGTCAACATCACCTCCGATTGCATCGGCGGCGCGGCGTGGTGCGGCGGCTTCGATCGCTACCAGCCCGAGCGCTTCGCTCACCTTTACAAGGGCTGGTGCAACACGGATTCGATTCTGCTAGACGCACGCGGACCGGCGAAGTGCTTCGAGGAGATCGACCGTCCCACGCCGGGGTGCTTCGTCGTGTGCCGGTCCGGATCGCCAGGCCACAAGGTCGGCCACATCGGCACGGTCGTCAGCGTGCCGGCCGAGTGGGACGCCACGAAGCGCGAGTGCTGGGAGGCGATCGGCGTCGTCGACGTCGCGAGCACCGGCGCTGGCAAGCGCGCCAACACGTTGCGGACGGCGCGGGGCTGGTTCGGGACGGGCGCGCGGTTCGTCGTCAGCAGGCTCAAGCCTTAGCCGTAAATCGACCCCCGCGCACCACGGTGGGACGCTCTACTCGATGCAGCTCACCGAAATCGTCCAGCTACCGCGCGCGAAGGCTCACATTCAACACCTGCGCCCAAGGCTGGACGCGGCCGGGGTGCCGATTCCGTTCCGGTTTGATGAAACGACCGGCCTGCCGATCATCGACGAGAACGTCGAGCTCCTCGGCGAGGAGACGGTCCACAACGTGATCACCAACGCCGGCCGCGACTTCCTGCACACGCAGGGCTACGGCACGGCGGCGCAGGCGAACGGCCTCAACTACATCGCGCTGTCGAACGATGCGCTCACCGAGACCACGGCGAGCACGGTGCTCTCGACGGAGATCGCCGCGAACGGTCTCGCGCGTGCGATCGGCACAGTGGCTCACACGACCGGTACGAATACGACCACGGTGTCCAAGACGTTCACCTGCGCGACCGCAGCGCAGGCGGCGCAGAAGGCCGCGCTGTTCACGGCCGCAGCCGCCGGCACCATGAATCACGCGCTCGCGTTCACACAGCGATCGCTGCAGATCGGGGATACTTTGGCCTGCACTTTTACGATCACCGTTGGCTAAACCCGAATGGCCCAGGCAAACGACAGCGTCCTCGTCACGCCAGGCACAGGCGCAACCATCGCGACCGAGCTGATCGCCGGCAAAGAACATCAAGTCGTCGTCCAGGCGGACAGTTCGGGTCACATTGTCGGCACGCTGCCGACATACCTGTACGCGACGCCTGCGGCTGCGGTCGGTATCGACAAGCTCTACTTCGATCTATTCAACGCAACCGCCAGCGGCAAGGTCGTCGACGTCCGCGGCATCTGGTGCATCCCGAAAACGGACGTGGCAGTGGTCGGCGCGCTGGGAATTCGCATCGACATCTACCGCACGTCTGCCGTCGGCACGGGAGGCACCGCGCACTCGTACAAGTCAGCGACACGAGATGTGGGCGGCGGCAACATCTCCCCGATGGACACGAACAACGCCGCGTTGCCGGCGCAGATCACGGCGCGCTGGCTGCCGACCGCTGGCGCGACGATCTCCGAGTGGTTGATCCCGACGTACTCGCTCGGCGAGGAGACCGCCAACTCGATGGCATTCCTGTCGCAGTACGCAAACCTCCTGCCGGTGCTGACATGGGGCCAGCGGTTCGCGTTGCGCGAGGGCCAAGGGTTGCTCGTCAAGCAAGGCGCGGTCGCGGCGACCGGTAGTATCGGCTTCCTCGTCGCATTCACCGTGGAGTAGCCAATGTCGCTACTCGTCCTGCTGCAGTCTGCGAGCGGCGGGGCATACACGGCCGACGTGGCCGAAACCGTCGCGCTATCGGACGCTCTCGGGGTGATGTGCGCGGGCGTTGTCGGACCGGCCGAGACCGTCGCCACTGCCGAATCGATCGCCGTCAGCGTGCCCTACGCGGTAGGTGCAGTTGAGACGGTAACGACGTCCGAAGCGATCGGCTCGACGTACGGCGCGACCTCGGGGCTCGCCGAGTCGATGGCGATTACGGAGTTGCTGTCTCTGGTTCGCGCGGCATTCGCTGGGCTCGCCGAGACAACCACGCTAGCGGAGCAACTTGCCGCGGGGCTCGAGCTCACTGCCGCGGCAGCCGAAACCGTGACCGTCTCGGAGTCGCTGGCTTCGGTTCGGTCCGCGATCGTTGCGGCGGCGGAGACGGTCTCGCTCGCCGAGCAGCTTGCTGCAGCGCGCGGCACAAGCGCCGATGTCGTCGAGACCGTCGCCGTCGCCGAGTCGTCAGCGGTGCAGTTCAGTGCGGCAGCGGAACTCGCGGAGTCGGCGGCGATTGCCGAGGCCATCGCGTCTGCGTTCGCAGCCGTCGCGGCACTTGCCGAATCCGCAGCGCTCGCCGAGACGCTCGCCGCGGGGCTCGCGCTTACTGCAGCCACGGCTGAGACCGTGACGCTCGCGGAGTCGCTTGGCGCCGGGCTTTCCGCAAGTGCGGGCGTCTCGGAGACGCTAGCGGTATCGGAGGCGCTTGCGGCCGCGCTCGCGGCGATCGCCAGCATCGCGGAGACGCTTGCGCTGGCGGAGTCGACCAGCGTGCTCGCGGCCTTCGCTGGATCGATCGCCGAGTCGGTGGCATGGACCGATGGTGCCACCGGTACACAAGGCGGCGGCGGCGGCGGTCTGGCATACACAGGCTCCGTCGCCGAGACGGTCGCGTGGTCGGAAGCGGTCACGGCGCGCCTGGATGCGATCAGCGCACTTGCCGAGGTCGTCGCAGTCTCGGAGGGCGTTGGGTCACGGATTGACGCGATCGCGGCTCTCGTCGAGGCGCTGTCGCTCGCCGAGTTGCTCACGGAGGGCAACCCGCTGCTCGACATGAACATCCGCGTCGCCTGGACACTTCGCGTCGCGGCCATCTTCGTCGGCGCAGTCGCGCGCGCGCGCTTCGTGAGCCAGGTCGCGACGATCATCAAGGAGGATAACGAATGACCGACGAGAAGACGATCACCGCAGGCGACCTATCCCGACCGATCCGCGCGAGGGCATTCGACGAGGCCGGATTCATCGACCTGACGCTGTTCACCGGCGGCGTCACGTTCAAGATGGTAGGCCCGGTGACGATCACCGGCGCGGCGATCGTCGACGCGATCGGCAACCTGACGTACACGTTCACGACAGGGCAGACCGCGACGGTCGGCGACTACGTGGCGACGTTCACTGGCATCGACGGCACCGGCAAGGCGCAGACGTTTCCCGAGGGGACACGGCTGAAGGTGCGGATCATCGCAGCGCTGTAGCGAGCGCCTGACGTCGGCACCAGCACCTTCCTCGCCCATTCGCGCCGCACTGTCAGCTGAAGCGCCTCGAGTGGCAAGGGACGAACGATCCCGGGGCGCAACCGCGGTCGTGGCGGTGGAGTACCGGCAACTGCACGAGGCTTGGTGCAGTTGCTCGATGCGTGGCGCGATTCGGCGGAGCCTGGCACACCGGCGTCACAGCGACGGTCACACCGCCTTCAGGTGTCGACGAGAACCAGTTGGCTTTCGTACACATGGGACGTCAAAAACGACGGGCGGCATGGGGCCTGAAAATCCGCGTGTCGGCGGTTCAACTCCGTCCCTGGGCACGAAAATTCACGACGCGACCGGAGCCGAGACGCAAACGACTTCGTGCGCGGTGCTCAGTTGCAGCCCTTCGCGAGCGGATTGTTGAGGCAGTCATCGAAGTCGCCCCACACCTTGCTCTTTGCATCGAAGCCGCCCCGAG